>JAHEBA010000168.1 GCA_024642465.1 Alphaproteobacteria bacterium | reverse complement strand
GATATCGAGGGCTGAAAACCGGTACCTGAGTTCGTACACTACGGTCTCGTCGTCATCGGGTCGGGTGGTCCACAGCGGGTATTCCAGCAGCACGCGATCTGCTTGTTCCTCGATGAGCTTGACCCCCTGCACCTTCAGCAGTCGGGGCGCATGGACGTCGTCCACCCATACCGCGATCAGCTGCTCGAACGACCCAAACCCGTTTGACCTGAGATGACTCATGACATGCCGTCTTGCTGCAATTGATAGGGACGCGAGAGGCGCCGACATTGTGTCCGGGACTCTCTGACGACCTGAAGCAGCTGACCACCTTACAGGGGCAACCCCCGGGATGATGCGGACCAGCACGTGCTGCTCACCCACTTCGATAAGTGCAAGAGACAGCCGAACGGCTTCGGGTCAGCGGAAATGCAGGACGGGAAGCAACATCAGGTGATTAGTGCAGCAGTAGTAAGTGGCACAGGGGCACTAAGCCGGCAACACAGTCACGCAGGACTCTGGATGCGGCATTTGAAACGGGAGCTTGCGGGAAAAAGTATCGCCACATACCTGAAATCGGTATCCAGAATCCCGCTGTCAAGACTTGCTCGACATCTTTGTACACGCGGTGAGCCGCCATCACTTCGTCGGGTGGCTAACTCCCCTGAAGGACAGGCCCGTGCGGGCGGATCACTTTGGCATGACTGCACAGCTGCCAGCACAGGCTGTTACCTCGTGGCTGAACCTGTGAAACGGTGTGCCCGGCCAGCTAACCTCCGTCACAGCAAATTGCGGCAGCGATCATGGATGGGAAGCACGCGTGCGGCCAGGGCCGGTTCTATGCAGCAGCGGACGAAAAGTCCGCATCCAGGAGGCTCAAATGGCTGGCAATCTTGTCCAGCGCGACATAGCTGCCGTCGACCGGATACTCGGCGAACGGCCAGCCGAACGGGGCGACAAGCCGGAAACCGCCGTCACCATTGCCCTGAAGGTCAAGCTGGTAATCGAGGAAGGCGCGGGTACGCAGTTCATCGACGCGATACCGCCGGCTCGTTGTGGTTTCAGGCATGCTTGTGGCCATTTCAACTCCTGCCAGTCTCAAGTTCAGTCCTTGCCCCGGAAACCCGGGGGCAACCAGCCGAAGCCAATGCCTGATATGCATGACTGGATCATGACAGGGGTCAGAATTGCGTCCGTGTGGTAAACGCCGCCCCGATCAGCGCAACCTCCACAAGGCGGTTCCACGTCGTCAAAGGCTGGGAAATCAACGAAAACTCGAAACATCCGCTGTCTGGGACGCCGAATCTGAAGCAATATAAGGTATGCCGGCCCGGATCGAGAGAGATCGCCGTCCCTGCTCGTCCGGACCGGTCGGCCCCGTAGCCGTCAGGTCAAGCCGCACGCGACTTGATGTGCTACGGGGTCACCTTCGAGGCGCTGGCTTTTGTACCAGCTTCCCCAGTTTGACGCGCTCCCGATGTGTGTCATGTGCAATCCGTCACATCGCGAACCCGAGCAGCAAATGTTCCAGCGATCACTTGCTCCTGTCACCTGGCCGTATTGTTGGCGCGTGGATGTAAAATGGGCGTGAACAAGGGTGGTTGAGACACCCTTAATCTCGCGCGGTGTCGGAAGACGATGTCGACACCTGAATTCGTGGTTCGCCCTCGTGTACGATATGCAGGTGGGCAATAAAGGCTTTGTATGAGAAAATGACAGGCCTAGTCTGGACTGATCGCCCGGCGACACGCTATGCCAACTTGGGTCAGTGTGCTGGATCTGTATCAGTCCCAATGCGGCGGACCGCTGAAACGGCTTCAGTCGCTGGCCCGACCCGGAACCTTGCACTCATTTTTCCACAGCAGCAGTTTCTCGATAACATGTTATCTGAAGCAATCCTGGCCAGCCCTGTTTGACGATGAAGCGCTGGTTGTTTTTCCTGATCCTCCTTGCCGTGCTGGCAGCGCCGCCGCTGCTGGTGCTTGCAGCGATGGAGCCGGCGCCCATTGTCCGCAATGAGCTGGTCAGCTCGCCCGCCGCCGCAACCCGCACCCGCGATATTTTCCGCAAGATTCGCGCCCTCAGCACAGACTATGGAGCCGAGTCCATGACGCTGTCGGAGACGGATCTGAACAGCATGCTGGCGACCGGGCTCAGACCATTCAAGTGGGTGCGAGGGCAGGCAAGCGTTTCCAGCGATCAGGTCGACATACGACTGTCAGCCGACCTGTCGCGCCTGCCGGGCGGCAAGTGGCTGAACCTCTCGGCAAGTATGCCCCGCTCAGAGCTCGGACTGGAACTCAGCGCCATCAGGCTTGGCCCGTACAACCTGCCACCCTGGATCATCCTGCCGTCATTGGCCTACGCACTGGACTTTGCGCTCGGAGACGGGCTTGGCCATGCAGCCCTCGGTGCGATCGACAACGTGGGCATCAAGGACAACAAGATCGTGCTTGGCATCGGGCTGGACCTGGCCCAGCGTGACGTGCTGGCCGAGCGCGCCCGGAACGCTGCACGACAGGCCGCCGGCCTCAGCAAGCCGGAGCATATCCGCGTCTACATCGAGGCCATCGACAAATCCTTTGCCGGCGGCAAGCTGACCCGTAACGGCTCCCTGGTTCCTGTGCTTCACCATGTCCTCGCACTTGCATCCCGGCGACCAGCGCAAACCAGCCGGGCTGACGAGGTGAAGGCAGCACTGTTCGCCCTCGCCATTGCCTGTGGTCACCCGCGCTTCCAGGAAATTGTCGGTACTGTCCGGCTGTCAGACGCTGCCGCAGACGGCGGTTGTGGCAAGTCGGCATTGCTGGGACGACTTGATCTCGCCCAGCATTTCACCATTTCCGCGGGCCTGCATGCGGCGGCCAGCAGTGGCGTTGCCTTCGCCATCGGCGAGCTGAAGGAACTGCTCGACAGCAACGCCGGCGGCAGCGGCTTCAGCTTCGATGATCTTGCTGCCGACCGGGCCGGCATTGCCCTTGCTCGAGCCCTGCTGGATGCCGACGAGGCCCGGCTTGTGCACATGCTCGAACAGTTGCGCGATGAAACGGCTATCATGCCGTCAATCGGGCAATTGCCGTCGGGCCTGTCTGAGCGCGAGTTCAGACGGCAGTTCACAGACGTCAACAGCGACGCCTACAAGGCCGTGGTCGTCGACATCGACCGGCGCATCTCGGCCCTGCCGATCTACGCCGATCACCAGAGCATCATCCGATCAGATTGAATCATCTGATCGGACAAAGATGCTCGATTTCAAAGTGCGAGAGCAACTTTAGCCGTTCAATCTGAACGGCTGTTACTCGGCGTCTGACGAGGCCGCGTCACCGGATCACGGCTCCATTTTTTGAGACCGTCATCCGATCACGTCGCGCCCGAGGCATTGCCTGACCAGGGCCTTCAGCATGTCAGCCTCCGGCGCCTCACGCACTGTCAGGTCCAGCGGTCGGGATTGAGGTGATGTTGGTGGTTCAATGGACGAAACCGGCACGTCTTCGCGAACAGGATTGCGGGTGCGAGGCAACAGGCTGATGATCCGGTCACGATAGCCCGAGAACATCCGGAGCTGATCATCGTGAAGCAGATGACCTTCGGCGTACAGCCGTTCAAGCGTTTTCAACCCCTGACTGATCAAGTCAAGAGCCTGTTCTTCTTCCGTAAGGTAGTTGAGACGCGACATGCGACACCCCGTGCCTGGTAGGGCCCGGCCGCAAGACCCCAGCGCAGAAGAAAGTACCGCATCTGGACCCATGCTAAGGTCATCGGCGATCGATGTCGCGTTCCTTGCCGTTACAGGGTTAGCGATCCTGGTTACCTGCGCGTCCGGCGACTGACGGCCCATTTGGCCACACGGCTCCACAGAGGTGTCAATTTGCGCAGGCAATTGCGAGAGCATGCAATGACCCATCGACATCCCGGCCGCACCCGTCCTGTGCCCGGAGACGATCCTCAACCGCGATGTCTGTAACGTCAGCGCCCAAGGGCTGTAACATCCCGTTAGCGATTGAAACCGGTTTGACTTCATCTGCCGCCGCTTGCCGGTATATCAATAGGCTCATGAGAGACCGTCGTAACCCCAGTCCCCGCTACCAGCTCCGTCACGAGGTCAGCCTCCTGCTGGACCAGGACGGCTGCCGGGTATTCTGTGAGTTGAAGGACATGAGCCTCACCGGGGCCCGCCTGTCAAAGGTACCGCTGAAGAGCATCCCGGAAACTTTCAGGTTCCTGATCAGCACCGAAGAAGTTGTGCTGCCTTGCCGGGTGCGCTGGACCAGCACATCGGAAATCGGCGTCGAGTTCACCGGCGAGCCGGAGTTTCGCGATGGCGGGATCGACCGGCTCTGGACGAGGCGATTCTGACCGGCCCGACCGGGACACTGCACGGCTCATTGGCCCACCACCGTGTGCGCTCGCGCAAACGCAACAAACACCGCACCCTAGTCTGACCGGAAGTCGGCACCAATCAACTGCCCGTGGGCAGACACGAGCCCTGGAACACGATGCCTGTCTGCTCGATGACCAGCTGACCAGTCGCTTCCTCAAAGACAAACTGGCGATGCAAGCTGAAATCCGTATAGCGGCGATGGCCCGGTTCGCCTGACACTGCAATCTGCTGTTCAGCCACCGCACCGGTCAGCCCGGACGTAAATACGGTATCGGCCTCACCCACCATATCGTCCCGCATTATCCCCGCAAGCATCTGAACGAATGGAGCGTACTCAGTGATCTGCAACCGCCCGTCTGCCGGCATCATTGCACTGGCAGCCGGGCTCGTGGCGTGGCCCCGACAGGTGAAAATGCGCTCTTGGAGGCCG
>JAHEBA010000057.1 GCA_024642465.1 Alphaproteobacteria bacterium | reverse complement strand
CGCGGCTGAGGCGCTAATATCCGGCGCAACGATCAAGATCAGTGAGTTTGAGGAGACGTCATGCTGGGACTGATGCAGGACTGGCCATTGCTGGTGCACACCATTCTGGATCACGCATCGCAATGGCATGGCACCCGCGAGATCGTGTCGCGCCGCGTCGAGGGCGACATCGCCCGCATGACCTACCGCGACCTCGACCATCGCGCCCGCGCGCTTGCCTCTGCAGCGCAAGGCCGGCTTGGCCTCAAGCTGGGCGACGTGGTCTGCACCATGTCCTGGAACGGCTACCGCCACATGGAGACCTGGTATGGCATCATGGGGCTGGGCTGCATCGTCCACACGCTCAATCCGCGCCTGTTCGCCGACCAGCTGGTCTACGTAATCAATCACGGCGAGGGCAAATGGGTATTTCTCGACCTCACCTTCGTGCCGGTCCTCGAAGCGGTGCAGGACAAGCTGCCGAAGGTGAAGGGCTTCGTCGTCATGATCGACGGCGAGCACATGCCTCAAACCTCACTGAAGAACGTCGTCACATACGAGGAACTTATCGGGCAGGGCGACACGGCCTTCGCCTGGCCAGGCTTCGACGAAAACACCGCCTGCGGCATGTGCTACACCTCCGGCACCACGGGCAACCCGAAGGGCGTCGTCTACTCCCACCGTTCGAATGTGCTGCACGCGCTGGTGAGCAGCGGCGGCGATGCGCTGTGCATGGCGTCCAAGGACGTATGGATGCCGGTGGTGCCGATGTTCCACGCCAACGCCTGGTCGCTGGCATTCTCGGTGCCGTTGTCCGGCGCCAAGATGGTGATGCCCGGTCCGCGCATGGACGGCGAGGCGATCTACGAACTGCTGGACACCGAAAAGGTGACTGCGACCGCCGCGGTGCCCACGGTGTGGCTGATGCTGCTGCAATACCTGGAGCAGAACCCGGATTTGAAACTGCCGCATCTCGAAAAGGTGGTGATCGGCGGCTCCGCCTGCCCTGAAGCCATGATGAAGGCGTTCGAGGACAAGTACGACACCCGCGTCATCCACGCCTGGGGCATGACCGAAATGTCGCCGCTCGGCTCGCTCGGCACCCGCAAGGGCGGCCTCGAACACCTGAGCGACGATGAGTGGTGGAAGGTCAAGCTGAAGCAGGGCCGTCCGGCCTATTCTGTCGAGATGAAGATCACCGACGACGAGGGCAAGGACCTGCCCCATGATGGCAAGGTGTTCGGCCGGCTGAAGGTGCGCGGACCGGCTATCGCAAAGTCCTATGCCAAGGGCGATGGCGCCGACGCCTTCGACGCCGAAGGCTGGTTCGACACTGGCGACGTGGCGACGCTGGACGAGTACGGCTACATGCAGATCACCGACCGCTCCAAGGACGTGATCAAGTCGGGTGGAGAGTGGATTTCATCGATTGACCTGGAGAATGCGGCGGTGGGCTGCCCCGGCGTGGCGGAGGCCGCAGCCATTGGCATGCCGCACCCGAAGTGGGACGAACGCCCACTGCTGGTGATCGTGAAGAAGAAGGGCGCCGAGGTGACCAAGGATGCCGTTCTCCAGCACCTCGAAGGCAAGATTGCCAAGTGGTGGATGCCGGACGACGTCGCCTTCGTCGACGAGATTCCGCATACCGCGACCGGCAAGATTTCCAAGCTCACTTTGCGCGAGCAGTTCAAGGATTACGTGCTGCCGACGGCTCAATGAGGCCGTCGAACAGCGACGTTGCCGTTTCGAACTTGTCGCGGCAGCCGGTGTTGCAGAAGCCGACGACATGGCCCCGGTAGAGAGTGAGGGCTTCGGCTGAGACCGGGTTGCCGGACCACGGACAGGTCTTGTTGATGGCGGCGTCTATCGACAGGGTGTTCATTGCTGGTTTCTCCGGTGGACTGGTTTGCGCGATTGACATTACCGGTTGCGCCGCGCGATTTGTTCCGGTCAGTTTCCGGAACGGTCGGTTGTTTTCCGGCTGAGCAAATGGACGGCCATGCCCAAGAAGTCTGATACCGTCGACGACCGGCTGATTGAACTGCTTGAGCAGGATGGCCGTATGCCGCTCAAGGCGCTCGCCGCCGAAGTGGGCCTGTCCACCTCTGCCGTGCAGGAGCGCATTGCCCGGTTGAAGGCCGACGGCCACATCCTGGGTTTCACCATTCGCAGGCCAGACCGGCAGCATCTGACCCGCGCCTTCATTCACGTAACCACCAGCGTGCCCAACTGTGCCCGTCTGGCGCCCGACATTGCCGCCATGCCGGGCGTGACCTCCATCGACTCGATTTCCGGCAAGCCCGACATGATCGTCAGCGTCGAGACGGATAATCCTGCACGGCTGCAGGAAATTCGCGACCGGAGCGCGGAAATGGAACAGGTCGTCGAGGTCGAGTGCAAGGTCTCGATAATGCGCCGCTACCACCGGCGCTGATGCGCAGCGTCAGCGACGTTCCAGGAATGCCCTGACCGGCGCAAGCGACATCTCCGGCGCTTCTTCCTGCGGTACGTGGCCCACGCCTTCAAGCCTTGCCAGTTCTGCTTTGGGCATAGCCCGCAGATAGTCTTGCGCGTGGCTGACCGGGATCATCCGATCCAGCTCGCCCCACATGAGCAGGGTGGGCGCCGTGATCTTTTCAAGGTAGGGCTCCGGCGGTTCCAGCACGGTCTGGCGCATCCGCTCCAGCAGTGCCTCGCGGTTGCCTGGCGCCCGCATCAGGTCGCGGTAGCGCTGCAACGTTTCCTCGCTCATCCGGCTGTCGTCTGCGTAGGCGGCTGCAAGCTGCGGCTGCAGCAGGAACGCCGGCAGGAAGTATTTCATGAGACCGAGCGAGGCTGGCACCTCCGGCGCCTTGCCGTACTCGAAGCCAGGGCTGGCGAACCCGTCGGGTGAGATCAGCACCAGTTTCGCCACGCGTTCCGGATGGGCGGCTGCGAACTTCCAGGCGATGCGCCCGCCCAGCGAACTGCCGATGATGCTCGCCTTCCCAAGGCCAAGCTGGTCCATCAGCCCTGCCAGCAGCGCAATGGTGCGCTCATCGGAATAGTCGCCAGTTGGGTCCGGCGAGGAAAGACCATGCCCCGGCAGGTCGAGCCACACCACCCGGAAGCTGCCTGAAAGCCCGTCCGCCCAGCCGTCCCAGGTCTGCAGGTGCGAGGCCGTGCCGTGAATGAGGATGACGGCAGGCGCGTCGCGCGGGCCACGGTCGCGCACGTGCAGGCGAGCGCCGTCCACATCTATCATGTCGCCGGGCTGTTCCAGGTATTTCGCTTCGAGCACCGTGCGCGGCAGGTCCGGCATCCACATCAGCCAGCCGGATATCCCGATGCCTGCGGTCAGCAGCGCCAGGCCGAGCCCTGCCAGTCTGGCCAGGCTCATTTCACACCGCCTCGTACTCGGTATCCAGCGCCAGCGGCCCGTGAGCCTTGATGAGCCCTTGCTCGATCAGGTGCTCGACGTGGGCCAGCGTCGACAGGGCGGCGGCATTGTGCAGCTTCGGGTCGACGCCCGCATAGACCTGCTTGACGACGCCCATGATGGTGCGTTTGCCGCCCCTGATCCGCTGCAGCACGGCCTTCTCGCGCATCTGACGGTGACCGAGAAAGGCTCGGGCAAAGCGCTGGGGGTCCGTTTTGACGGGGCCGTGGCCGGGCAGGTACACCTTGTCGTCCACCCGCTCCATCAGCGTGCGCAGCGAGGCGAAGTAGTCCGCCATGTGACCGTCCGGCGGCGCGATGACCGAGGTGGACCATGCCATCACGTGATCGCCTGAAAACAGCACCCGCTCCTGCGGCAGCGCAAATGCCAGATGGTTGGAGCAATGACCCGGCGTGAACACGCTTTCGAGCGTCCAGCCGGCACCTTCGATAATGTCGCCATGTTCGATGCTGACATTGGGTTGGAACTCGTGGTCGCCGGCGGCATGGAGGGTGATGTCGCCGGAGGTGATCGCCTTTGCCGCGCGCCCCGACCCGTGCGGGCCGTAGCCATAGGTGGTGGCCCCGGTTGCCGACTTGAGTTCCCGCGCCAGCGGCGAGTGGTCCCGGTGCGTATGGGTGATGATGATGTGGGTAACGGTTTCACCGCGCACCGCATCGAGCAGGGCTGCGAGGTGGTCTTCGTCCTCCGGGCCGGGGTCGATGATGGCGACCTTGCCTCGGCCCACGATGTAGGAGTTGGTACCCTTGAAGGTGAACGGCCCCGGATTGTTGCAGGTGACGCGGCGCACCAGCGGGCTTATGTCCACCGCAGAACCGTGCGCGGCCTCGAAGGCCTGGTCGAAACTCAACTCACTCATGAGGACAAGAACTTTAGTGCTGTTGCAGGTCGTGCCAAAGGCTAATATAGCCATTGTTCAACCGTTTAAAGCCTTCAACGACAAGCAGGGGTCCCCATCATGACGTCAGCCACCGCCTCGATGCCAACTCTCACCCAGTCCGTGCTGGGCAGGAACGGCAGCCTCTCCATGGTCCAGAACGTGCTGCTGGCCATCGCCGGTTCGCTGCTGCTGTGGGTTTCCGCCAAGGTGCAGGTGCCGTTCTGGCCGGTGCCCATGACCATGCAGACCTTCGTGGTGCTGGGTATTGGCGCGGCGTTCGGCTGGCGCCTCGGCATGGCAACCGTGGCGCTCTACCTGCTGGAAGGCGCGCTTGGCCTGCCGGTCTTCGCCGGCACGCCGGAAAAGGGCATCGGCCTTGCCTACATGGCCGGCCCGACGGGCGGTTACCTGGCCGGTTTCGTGGCTGCAGCAGGCATCACCGGCTGGCTGGCCGGGAAGGGTTTCGACCGCAACGTGCTGACCATGGGCCTCGCCATGCTGGCCGGCACGGTTGCGATCTATGCGCTCGGTCTTGGCTGGCTGTCGGCCTTGATCGACGTCGAGAAGGCCGTCCAGTTCGGTCTTGTGCCGTTCATCCCCGGCGACATCGCCAAGCTGGTCCTTGCAGCCATCGTCTTCCCGGCAACGTGGAAGTGGCTGAAGCGCAATGGCTGAGGCCTTCATCTGCGACTACATCCGCACGCCCATCGGCCGCTTCGGCGGCGCGCTGGCAAGCGTTCGCACTGATGACCTTGGCGCCGTGCCGCTGAAGGCGCTGATGGCGCGCAATGCGTCCGTCGATTGGGACGTGATCGACGACGTGATCTACGGCTGCGCCAACCAGGCAGGCGAGGACAATCGTAATGTCGCCCGCATGGCATGGCTGCTGGCGGGTCTGCCGCAAGCCGTGCCCGCCGCCACCATAAACCGGCTGTGCGGCTCCGGCATGGACGCCATGCTCACCGCCGCCCGTGCCGTTAAGGCAGGCGAGGCGGACATCTGCGTTGCAGGCGGCGTTGAAAGCATGACCCGCGCACCATTCGTCATGCCGAAGGCGTCCACCGCCTTCTCGCGCGACAATGCCGTCTATGACACCACCATCGGCTGGCGCTTCATCAACCCGCTGATGAAGCAGCAGTACGGCGTCGACTCCATGCCCGAGACGGCGGAGAACGTGGCCGAGGACTACCAGATCAGCCGTGAGGATCAGGACGCGTTTGCGCTGCGCTCGCAGGCCAAGGCAGGCATGGCCATGGCGTCTGGCCGGCTGGCGAAGGAAATCACCCCGATCACCATTCAGGGCCGCAAGGGTGATACGATCGTCGACATTGACGAACACCCGCGCCCCGATACCACGGCCGAGCAGCTTGCAAAGCTGAAGGCGCCGTTCCGCCAGGGCGGTTCGGTCACGGCCGGCAATGCCTCCGGCGTCAACGACGGCGCGGCCGCAATGATCATTGCCTCCGAAGCGGCTGCGAAGAAGCACGGCCTCACCCCCATCGCCCGCATCATCAACGGCGCCACGGCAGGCGTTGCACCGCGCATCATGGGCATTGGTCCGGTACCGGCAACGCTGAAACTGTGCGCACGCCTTGGCATCAAGCCGTCAGATTTCGACGTGATCGAACTGAACGAGGCGTTTGCTGCACAAGGTATTGCCGTATTGCGCGAACTGGGCATCGGTGATGACTCAGAGCATGTGAACCCCAATGGCGGCGCCATTGCGCTGGGTCACCCACTCGGCATGTCGGGCGCACGCATCGCTGGCACGGCAGCACTGGAGCTGCATGAAAAAGGTGGCAAGCTCGCGCTTGCCACCATGTGTATCGGCGTGGGCCAGGGCATTGCCTGCGCCCTGGAGCGCGTCTGATCCTTACTCGGCGGCCTCCGCGTAGGCTTCCAGCGGCGGGCATGTGCACACCACGTGCCGGTCTCCGTACACGTTGTCGACGCGCGCCACCGGCGGCCAGTACTTGTCGTCGCGCTGGGTGTGCAGCGGGAAGTAGGCCTGCTCGCGTGAGTAAGGCCGCGTCCAGTCTTCCAGCAGCGCCCGGTGCGTGTGCGGTGCGTTGCGCAGCACGTTGTTGGCCTTGTCGGCCTTGCCCTGTTCCACCTCGGCGATCTCGGCCCGGATCTGGATCATCGCGTTGCAGAACCGGTCGATCTCCTGCTGGCACTCTGACTCGGTCGGCTCGATCATGAGCGTCTCAGGTACCGGCCAGCTCATGGTGGGCGCATGAAAGCCATAGTCCACCAGCCGCTTGGCCACGTCTTCCACGCCGATGCCGGTCTTCTCCTTCACGTCGCGCATGTCGATGATGCACTCGTGCGCCACGTAGCCGCCCGGACCGGTGTAGACGATGGGGAAATGCTCGCCCAGCCGCCGCGCGATGTAGTTGGCGTTGAGTATGGCCACCTGCGTCGCCCGCGTCAGACCTTCGCCGCCCATCATGGCGATGTACGCCCACGAGATCGGCAGGATCGAGGCCGAGCCCCATGGACCCGACGAGACCTGGCCAATGGTGGGCCGGCCTTGAGCGGCTGGGTTGACGCCCTCGACCACGTCGTGGCCGGGCAGGAAGCGCGCCAGGTGCGCCTTGACGCCGATCGGCCCGACGCCAGGCCCGCCGCCGCCATGCGGGATGCAGAACGTCTTGTGCAGGTTCATGTGGCACACGTCCGCTCCGATCTCGGCCGGGCGCACCAGCCCGACCAGCGCATTCAGGTTGGCCCCGTCAAGATAGACCTGCCCGCCGTTGGCATGGATGAGCTGGCAGATGTCCTTGATGGCTTCCTCGAACACGCCATGGGTCGACGGATAGGTCACCATCAGCGCAGCAAGGTTGTCCTTGTGGGCATCTGCCTTGGCCTTGAGGTCGTCCACGTCGACGTTGCCGTGGTCGTCGCACTTGACCACCACCACCTTGAGACCTGCCATGACGGCGGACGCCGGGTTGGTACCGTGCGCCGACGACGGGATCAGGCAAACATCGCGATGGGGGTCGCCATTGGCCTCGTGGAAGGCCCGGATGGTCATCAACCCCGCATACTCGCCCTGGCTGCCTGCATTGGGTTGCAGCGACACGGCATCAAACCCGGTGATCTCGGCCAGCCAGCTTTCCAGTTCCTCGAACAGCTGCTGGTAGCCTTGCGCCTGCTCCAGCGGGCAGAACGGGTGCATGTTGGCGAACTCGGGCCAGGTGATCGGGATCATCTCGGTCGTGGCGTTGAGCTTCATGGTGCACGACCCCAGCGGGATCATCGACCGGTCCAGCGCAATGTCCTTCGACTGCAGGTGGCGCAAATAGCGCAGCATCCGGGTTTCGGAGCGGTACTGGTTGAACACCGGATGCGTCAGGTAGTCAGCCGTGCGCTGCAGCCCCGCCGGAATGCACTCGCTCAGTTCCTCATCGATCTTGTCGAGGCTCCAGCCTGCTAGGCCGTTGGTCTTGAAGCAGCCAAGCAGCCGTTCCACTTCCGACCGCCTTGTCGTCTCGTCGAACGAGATGCCGATATGGTCGGCATCCACGTGCCGCAGGTTGATGCGCTGTTCACGCGCCTTAGCCACCAGCGCATAGGCTCGCGCCGGGGCGCGCACGGTTATGGTGTCGAAAAAGGCGTCCGTCGTTACCTCGTATCCCCATTTCTTGAGCGCGTGCGCGGTGATCTCGGCAAAGCGGTGGGCACGGGCGGCAATCTTGGCGATGCCCTTCGGCCCCTGGTACACGGCGAACATGCCGGCGATCACCGCCAGCAGCACCTGTGCGGTGCAGATGTTACTGGTCGCCTTCTCGCGCCGGATATGCTGCTCACGCGTTTGCAGCGCCATGCGCAGCGCCGGCCGGCCCTCGGCATCAATCGATACCCCGATGACGCGGCCCGGCATCGCCCGCTTAAACTCGTCGCGGGTGGCGAAGAAGGCCGCATGCGGGCCGCCATAACCCATCGGCACGCCGAAGCGCTGGGCCGAGCCCACCGCAATGTCGGAGCCAAGCTCCCCCGGCGGCGTCAGCATGGCCAGCGCCAGCAGGTCGGTCGCCATGATCGACAACGCGCCTGCCTCCTTGAGTGACGCCATCACCTTGCGGTGGTCGCGCACCTGGCCTGACGAACCCGGATAGGACAGCAGGGCGGCAAATACCTCGTCCGGCTTCAGGTCCGTCGCCGGATCGCCGATCACCAGTTCGAAGCCGAAGCCGCGCGCCCGGGTTTCCAGCACCGCGATGGTCTGCGGGTGCGTGTCGGCATCGACGAAGAACGCATCGCGCCCGCTCTTTGACACGCGATGCGCCATCGCCATTGCCTCGGCCGCGGCGGTGCCTTCATCGAGCAGCGAGGCACTGGCCAGCTCCAGCCCCGTCAGGTCGACCACCATCTGCTGGAAATTGAGCAGTGCTTCGAGCCTGCCCTGGCTCACCTCGGCCTGGTAGGGCGTGTAGGCCGTATACCAGCCGGGATTCTCGAGAATGTTGCGCAGGATGACCTTCGGCGTGACGCAGCCATAGTAACCCATGCCGATCATCGAGGTGTAGATGCGGTTGCGGCCGGCAATCTTGCGCAGGTCCGACAGCGCATTGCGTTCCGACAAGGGCACCGGCAACTCCAGAGACCGCTCCGAACGGATTTTCTTCGGCACCACCTTCGAGATCAGGTCATCGAGTGAGTTGGCGTCGGCCACCTTCAGCATGGCCGATATCTCGGAGTCTCGCGGGCCTATGTGGCGGGGGATGAAGTTGGCGCCTGCTTGCAGGTCGGTCAGGCGGGGGCGTTTGTCAGCCATTGATCAAACTCTCATGGTGTGCGTGACGGGTTGGGGCGGGCAGGGCGTGGATCAGCCCTGCTCGGCGACGAACGCCTCGTAGGCGGCCTCGTCCATCAGCCCGTCCAGTTCTGACGGGTCCGACAGCTTGAGCTTGAGGAACCAGCCGTCGCCCTGTGGCGCCTCGTTGACCTTGCCTGGCTCGTCGGCCAACACTGAGTTCACCTCGACCACCTCGCCCGAAACGGGCGCATAGACTTCGCTCGCCGCCTTGACCGACTCCACCACGGCAGCTTCGTCGCCGGGCGCCACCGTCTTGCCCACGTCCGGCAGTTCCACGAACACAAGGTCGCCAAGCTGCTCGGCGGCATGCTGCGTTATGCCGATCGTGGCCACGTCTCCCTCGACGCGGATCCACTCATGTTCCTTTGAAAATTTCATCGTCGCCATGTTCAGTCCTCCAGATATTGCATTTTTTGGTTTGGTTATTTCTTGAACGATTTTTGCACGAACGGCAGCTTGACCACTTCGGCCGGCAGCGCCTTACCGCGCACCATCAAGTCGAGCTTCGTGCCGGGTTTGACCAGGGCCGGTGGCACGAATCCCAGTGCAACCGGTCCTCCGACGGTGGGGCCGAAGCCGCCGGACGTGATGACGCCCACTTCCTCGCCGTCTGCCATGATGACGGTACCTTCGCGCGCCGGGGCGCGGCCTTCCGGCTTGATGCCGGCGATCTTGCGGGCAGGGCCCTCGGCGATTTCCCGCTGGATGCGGGCAGCGCCCGGAAACCCGCCCTGCTCTCGCCGGTGCTTCGGGATCGACCACAACAGCGAAGCTTCCACCGGCGATACCGTTTCGTCCAGCTCGTGCCCGTAGAGCGACAGCCCCGCCTCGAGCCGCAGCGAGTCGCGTGCGCCCAGCCCGATCGGCATGACGTCGCCATCGGCGGTCAGCGCAGACCACAATGCTTCGGCTTTCTGCTCCGGCACCGAAATCTCGAACCCGTCCTCGCCGGTATAGCCGGAGCGCGTGACGTAGATGCCCGCACCCTCGAATTCGAACGGCGCGCCCTGCATGAAATCCAGCTCCGCCACGCGCGGCAGCAGCGTCGCCAGCACGGCTTCTGCCAGCGGTCCCTGCAAGGCCAGCAGCGCCCATTGTGGCAGCGGTTCCACCGCAATCCCGTCTGGCAGCCGCTCTTGCAGGTAGGCGTAGTCCACATCCTTGCGCCCGGCGTTGACGACAAGGTAGAGCCTGCCCTCCATGCCCGGATAGGCCGAGCGCGAGATCATCAGGTCGTCGACGCACCCGCCATCGTCGTTCAGCAGCTGCGAATAGCGTTGCCGTCCCGGTTCAAGCGAGACGACGTCGGCCGGAACCAGGGTCTCAAGTGCTTTCGCCGTCGTTTCGTGATCCGGCCCCTTCAGCCACGCCTGGCCCATGTGGGACACATCGAACAGACCCGCCTTCTGACGGGTATGATTGTGCTCGGCGATGATACCGGCCGGATATTGCACCGGCATCAGGTAGCCCGCGAATGGCACCATCCGGGCACCGAGCGCTTCATGCACCGCGCGCAGCGGCGTTTCTCTGAGTTGTTCTGAATCGTTGCCGTCCAAGCTTCGGGCCCTCATGATTGTTGCATCGATAGGCGGCAGCGCGGCCGATGAAGCACCGGTCACACCTGCCCCCTCTGTCAACGACCTGAGAGATTTCGCTGGCCATGCATCCAGACCAGCTTACGCCCTTCGGTGAGCGGCATCTTTGCTGCCGCTGCTCTCCAGAGATGTCTCCACGAAGCGGTCCTTTTGCCTGAGAGTTTCCGGGGCGGTTGCTCCTTCGGCGCCGGGCGTGAACAGCCCGGTCTCTCCCGCATCGTGGTATGGTAACGCTGGTCAGACTGCCAACGGATCGCACATGGGGTCAAGTGCAAAAAATTGCCCCTGGCCGGGCAGACCAAGGGGCTAAAGTAGACAGTGGCGATGCGGGGAGGGAACAGATAGCTCGTCCGCTGAAGCCTTTCGAACGTGTGCATGCGGGAAATGGTTCCTCGCCAGCTGCCAAAAAGTGAAAGCCGGGGAACTGCCAGCTCGATGCCCCGTTGCAGATGGATCATCCCGAAAGTCTGGCCGCAGTCATGGTCGTCGCCTATATTGCCCGCAAAATCGAGAGGCCTGTGTGTCCCGAAAAACCGTTTCCATCCTGATTCTGCTGAGCGGAATGCTGATGTCTGCCATCGCAGGCCTGATTGCCTACACCGCGGTGGAAAGCCGGCGCTTGCAATCCGACCGTTTTCAGGCCGGTGCCCTGGTCGAGGAGTTGCGCAACCAGACCTTGCTGGTCGAAGGCAGCTTGCGGGCCTTGCGTGGCTTCTTCGCCATTCAGCGCGATGTCACGGATGCCGAGTTCGAGGGGTTCGCTGCCCAGCTCGGCCAGCCCTCATATGTCAAGGCGCTGCAACACGTGCAGTTCGTTACGCCGGACGAGTTGCGGCACTACGAGCGCCATCAGCAGCAGCTGCGCTCGCGCCCGTTCAAGGTGATGGAGCGCAACCCCTCTGGCAGCAAGAGCGAAATCCAGCCGCGCGACCATCACTACATCATCGACCTGATCCACCCCTATAAAGGCAACGAGGCCGCACTTGGCCTCGACGTCGCCAGCAATCCAACCAGCGCCGATGCGATTACCAGGGCGCGCGAGGAAAATCGTGTCGCCACCTCGGACAGTTTTTCCCTGGTGCAGGATCCCGGCGAAACTGCCTTCCTCATGTATTTGCCCGTTGCAAGCCGAGCGTTGCATGACGAATCCGGTCATTTTGCCGGTGCGGTAGCGGCGCTCATTTCGCTGCCGGAGCTGGCGGTCCTGTGGCAGACGGAGCAGTTCTCGCTGGCAAAGCTGAAGGATGTCGCTTCGGGCAAGGATATCTACACCTCGAAGGACATCCCTTCGCGGGCCAGCCTGCAGCGCATGGAACTTGATGTCGGCGACCGGGTCTGGGAAGCCACGGTGGCGTTTCCACCGGGCAGGGCCAGCACCGCTGCCTCGATGCTGGTTTTCGGGCTTGGCGCATTGCTGACCCTGGTGGCGCTCGGCGCAAACGAGCAGTCGAGGCTGCAGGCCGAGAACCGGCTGGTCGGCTCGCGGCTGGACCAGGCCGAACACGCGAGAGCCGTGCGCGAGGCGGCCTACCGTTCGCTGTTCGAAAGTACCGGCACGGCCAACGTGGAGATCGAAACCGGCACCGGCCGCGTGATCCGGTCCAACGCGCGATTGCTGGAACTCACGGGTCTGGACCGGACCGGGATTGGAGGCACGCCGCTTGCCGACCTGTTCGACGCCAATGACCAGCCGCGGCTGACCAGCCTGCTCGACGAGGTCAATGACCCCGATCGCGTCTTCCGCGCCGTGGAGTGCCGGCTGCTTGGCGCCGGGGGCAAGTCGCACTGGATGCTCCTGACCATTGGCGAGTGCATCGAGAACGAGGCCGGCGGCGAAACCGCCAGCGTGGTGATGCAGGACATAAGTTCCGCCAAGGAGAACGCACAGGCGCGCGACATCCTGCTGCGCGAACTGGCTCACCGGGTCCGCAACACCATGCAGCTCGTCTCCAGCATCGCCGACCAGACCGCTGCCCGGTCGCAGACGGTGCCGGAATACAAGGCCAACCTGCAAAGCCGCCTGAGGGCGCTGAACGCTGCACAGGATGCGTTGTTCGATACCAACTGGGGTTCGCTACGCCTCGACCTGCTGGCCAACAAGGTGCTCAAGCCGTTCATTCCGGAAAACGAGGAGGACCGGCTGAAAATCTCGGTCGCTCCTGTGCTGATCTCGGCCCAGCAGGCCCAGATGATCGCCCTCGCCCTGCACGAACTCGCCAACAATGCCGCCAAGTATGGTGCGCTTTCGCACGATGCCGGCAAGGTGAGCCTCGACATTACGGTTGCTGCGCCGGGCACTGATCAATGCGGCGACAAGGAACTGCTGCTCAGCTGGTCGGAAACGGGCGGCTCCATATCCTCCGGGCAACCTGAGCGTCGCGGCTTCGGCACCATCATGCTCGATAAGCTTCTCGCGCGTCAGTACAACGGTGAGACCAAGTTCACCTGGCGCAGTGAGGGGTTGCTGTTCGAGGCCCGCCTGCCGCTGTCCAGTTAACATTAAACCATTGCCCGGACAGTGGTTCATGGAACCTTCGGTAGTCCGGGGCGTTTTGGCTTCATGTCCTAATGATAGCAGAAAGCGAGGTATCGTAGTGACCAAGATTACTGCTGAAGAAGCCCGTGCCGGATCCGAGAGCCCGACTGCACGCCATGTGCTGTTTGTCGGTCTCCTGCTCGCGGTGGTGTCGCTCGGAGGCGCATTGTGGTTCTATGCAGCCTAGGTGCTGTGCCGCAGCAGATGCGGCGTCATGTGGTGAAGCCGGCAAGACCGGTCCGGATGATCAAATGAAGAAGCCTTCAAGCAATTCCCAGTCCGCAACATCGCAGCAAGGCGCACACGCCGCGCGCACGCCCGACCCGGTGGTCGAGGAGGCCATCAGCCGCAAGCTCCGCAAGCTGTATGACGAGGTCGCCAGCGAGCCGGTTCCGGACCGGTTCACCGAGTTGCTGAAGCAGCTTCAACAGCAAGACGGGAAGGGCTGATCATGGCCGTATCGCAGGAACTGCGGGATGGCCTTATCGGCAACATCCCCTCCTTGAGAGCCTTCGCCTACTCGCTGTGCGGCAATGCCACCCGCGCCGACGACCTGGTGCAGGAAACCATGGTCAAGGCGTGGGCAAACTTTGCCTCGTTCCAGGAAGGGACAAACCTTCGCGCCTGGCTGTTCACCATCCTGCGCAACGAGTTCTACTCGCAAATGCGCAAGAAGGGCCGCGAGGTCGAGGATGCTGACGGCCAGATTGCCGAGCGCCAGGCGGTGATCGGCAACCAGGAAAGCCACATCGAGCTTGAAGAACTCAAGCAGGCGCTGGAGATGCTGCCGGAAGACCAGCGTGAAGCCATTGTCCTGGTTGGCGCCTCCGGAATGGCCTACGAGGAAGCTGCAAAGATTTGCGGCGTTGCCGTCGGCACCATGAAAAGCCGTGTATCGCGCGCGCGCAAGCGGCTGGCGGAAATCCTCCAGCGCGACGAGTTCGACCTGGCGGTCTGACGAGGCCTTGCCCGTTTTGTTGTGATCAGGCCCTGCCGGACTACTTCCCGTTATCCAGTCCCTGCTCGATCTGCCCGTAGGTGAGAAGGGTGAACAGGACAGTGCCGCCAGCAATGTTGCCCAGCAGCGTCGGAATGTAGAATGTTGCCAGCATGGCCGGCAGTGACAGCTCGCCCGCATAGACAAGCAGGAACCCCTCAACCGTACCAGCCACCACGTGGGTGAAATCGCCCAATGCGATCACGTAGGTGATCAGGATGATGACGAGCAGGCTGAAGCTGCGCGCATTCGGCAGTATCCAGACCAGCGCGGCAATCAGCCAGCCGGCGAAGATGCCCTTGAAGAACATCTCCCAGACGCTGTTCTCCATCATGTGATGGCTGATCCTGAGGCTGGCGGCAAGAACGTCCGCCGGAACGGCGTTGAGATGGTACATCCCGGCCGCAAACGCCGCACAGCCCACGAAGTTGGCCGCAAGCACGATGCTCCACAACCGGGCGACGTTCACAAATGCTCTGCGCGGCTCGGCTTCAGCAGGACCGGCAGGATGACGGTAATGGTGTTCTCGGTGAACAGCTGCAGCCGTGCCAGTATGACCAGCACGAAGCCGACGCTGTAGCCGAAATTGTCGGCAAGTGGCCGCCACGGCTCGTCCGGCAAATGCGCCAGCAACATGGCCTCGCAAAGCGCCGAAAAGCCGATCGCCAGACCTGCAGTAAGTCCTGACAGTGCAAGCGACTGGTTGGGACGCTTGAGTTCTTCCTCTCCTTCGCGACCGACGATCTCATAGACGATCTGGACCGGGAGCGCTGATTCCCGCTCCACAACTTCCTTCTCGTCCTCGTCGAGCTTGATGCCCGCTTCTTCGCTCCCCTTGGTCTTACTGCTCATGAGCCACTCCCTGGCCGCTTGCAGCATGCCGGGAGCCGGTCCGCCGCCTTGTGGTGGTGTTGCCGGCCTTTCGCGCTGTTCAGGCTGCCGCCTGCGACCCTGCCGCCCTGTCGAAGAACAGGGCCTGCGAGACGATCGCCTTGACCATGTCGGCGACGAACGGCTTGGTGATCAGGAACGCCGGCTCCGGTTTCTCACCGGTCAGCAACCGTTCCGGAAACGCCGTGATGAAGATCACCGGTACGTTGAACGTCTTGATGATGTCGTTGACCGCGTCAATGCCCGAACTGCCATCGGCAAGCTGGATGTCGGCCAGTACCAGGCCCGGGGCTTCCTCGTTTGCCAGGCTGACAGCTTCCGCGTGCGTGCGCGCGATGCCGGTCACATCGTGGCCCAGGTCCGCTACCAGCGTCTCGATGTCGTGGGCGATGAGCGGCTCGTCCTCGATGATCAGCACCCTGGTGCGAACCTGATCACTGATTTCGCGCGCGGCCTGGTCCAGCAGGCCGGAAACATCAGCCTCGTCCTGCCCAAGGATCGCCGCCGTCTCCGCGTTCGAAAATTCCTCGACTGCCACCAGCAGGAATGCCTGCCGGGCAAGCGGCGTGAGCGCCGCGAGCTTGCGTGCGGCTGCCTTTTCCCATTGCTGGCCGGCCTCGGTCTCGGCGTTCACGTGCAGCGACGGCCACATCGTGCTGAGCAGCCGGAACGCTTCGACCTTCGGATCGGCGGACTGATCGAACATGGACGGGTCTTCAACCAGCGCCTCGAGCATCGCGCCTACATAGGCGTCTCCGCTCGTTTGCGACCCGGCGATGGCCCGCGCGTGGCGGCGCAGACTGGGCAGCACGGGGGCGATCTGGCTTGCGATGCTCATCGTCGGTACTCCTCTTACGCGGTCATCAACGGCCACACGAACGCATTACCGCGACCGCCGCTCATGTCCGTTGAAACGCACTCTGGTGCGGTTTGGTTCCTGACCCGCCCGCTCAGGACTCGCTGGTGAGCGTGCTCAGAGAACTGGTCTTCATGTCATTCAGGATGTCGCCAATCTCGGATGGCTCGGCTGCCAGCCCACGCGAGGCGAGCACCTGGACCAGCCTGGAATTGGTGTCGAACACGCTGTCGCTGGATTTCAGGTACGCCATTGACCACCCGCTGAAGGCCCTCGCGTCGATCGGCCGTTCCACCAGTTTGATGACGCCGGTGTGCCGTTCGTCCTGACGGATCTTTTCGAACAGGCGGACCAGCGTCGACTGCGGTCCTTCGAGAAGCTGTGCGAAGTTGATGCCGTTGAACAGCAAAAGCCCGCTGACGTCCGCCAGCGCGTTGTTCAACTGCGAGTGTGACACGATCTGTTCGATGTCCTCATCGGACGCATTGAAGGTGATCGTGCTGACATAGGCGAGTTCGAAAAGCTGCACAGTGATGTTCTGGTCCGGTCAAATGTGATCAATAGGGACGACGGTCAGGCTGTCATACGTTGTTTACAACGCTCATACCGCTACCGCCCGTGTTGTGCAAGGCTTCCGGGGCGGCGCCCCTTCGGGTGGCTGCCGCAAACACAAAAGACCCGTCCTGCGGCAGGACGGGTCTTTTGCTTGATTGGTCGGAGTGGCGAGATTCGAACTTACGACCCCCTGCTCCCGAAGCAGGTTGTCTACACTGTATTGGACGGCGATAGACGGCGTTCTTAGCCACGAATCCAACAGAAAATGCGTTTTCTGTCTACATACGTCCATTCCCATATACCCCCATGCGCGTTTTTCTGGTACCCATTTGGTACCCATAACCATCATCGCGGGATTTTCTGATGCAGGTTCGGCTCACAGATCGGTTTGTTGACAGTGCCAAGCCCAAGGCCGGTGACAGCCGTACCGACTATTGGGATACGGCAAAAGGCAGCCGACTTGGCTTGAGGGTTTCGGAGCGTTCAAAAGTCTGGCTGGTGATGTACCGGCGAAATGCAGACGGCAAGAAGCGCCGCTACAAGCTGGGCACATATCCAGCCTTAAGCTTGGAAGGTGCGCGGAAAGCCGCACTTGCCATCATTGCCCGTGTCGAGGTTGGCGACGATCCTGCAGCAGACCGGGACGCAATCAAGGCAGAAAGCACGTTTGCCGAACTGGCCGCTGATTACCTCAAGCGTTATGCCAAGGCGAACCGGCGCTCGTGGCCTGAGGATGAGCGGCGTTTGAATACGTCGATCCTGCCGGCCCTCGGCGCGACCCGCGCAAGCCAAGTCTCCGAAGCCGATGTGATCCGCCTTCATGACGCTGTAACCCAGCGAGGCGCACCTATTGAGGCTAACAGGCAAGTTGCCCTGATCCGCCGTATCTATTCATGGGCCATGGAACGCCGCATGTTGAGCGTCAACCCGGCTGAAAAGCTTGCTTGGAACAAAGAGCGAGTGCGGGAGCGGGTTTTGAGTGTAGATGAAATAGCGCAGCTATGGCATCGCCTCGATACGGCGACAGCGGCTCCGGCCACAAAGCTTGCCCTTAAACTGCTGCTGCTTACTGGGCAACGGGCAGGAGAGATTGCGGGAAGTGAAATTGGCGAGATCGACCTGGCAGCGAGGACCTGGCGCATTCCGAAGGAAAAGACGAAAAACGGCAAGGCCCACACTGTGCCGCTGTCAGAGTTTGCATGTGATCTTTTCAGTCAGGCGATCGATGGCCGCAAGTCTGGCCCAGTGTTCGCTGCTCGAAAGGGTGAAGGTTCGATGACCCGGCGCGCATTGTCTCGCGCAATCGCCCGTAATCTTGATGGCTTGCAGCTTGAACATTTCACACCCCATGACTTGCGCCGCACCGTGGCGTCACAGATGGCTGCGGCTGGCATTGACCGGCTTGTGATTGGCAAGGTGCTGAACCATGCCAGCACTGACCGTGATAGCGTGACCGGCCTAGTTTATGACCAGCACACCTATGAGCCAGAGAAACGTCGAGCATTAGAGAAATGGGCCGAACGGCTCGCGGACATTGTGGACAGCCCGGCTTCAGAATCGGGAAAAGTCGTGGTGCTGAGGTAAGATCGAATTGCGCGGCTAGGCTGATCCCCGAAAACCGGCTACCGCTTCCGGCTGCCGCGCGACCCTTCAAAGCGGATGCACTTAGCGGGGTGCAACATGGCCGTAGATTCTGTTGAGCCGCCGTTCGATATGGATAAGGCGAAAAGCTTTATCGATGCAGCGGATGAAATGCGCGTTCAAAAGGGGTGGCCGGATGGCGTTATTGACAGCCAGCGCCGCTTGATGAAGGCCCTGCTAAGTGGTGAGTATGATGGACCTGTCTGGGTTTTCTTTGGTCCTGATGGCCCGTTGCGAGGGGATACTGATAGCCAGTCATCTGAAGCGGTAGAGATTAGGCTCTCAGGTCGCATCAAGGGATTGTTTGATAACGAATTGTCTATTTTTAGCGAAGGCG
>JAHEBA010000167.1 GCA_024642465.1 Alphaproteobacteria bacterium | reverse complement strand
CCTGTGCCTTGATTGGGGCTTCAGGACATCACTCTCGGCCAATTTACGCGAAAAGTAGTCACCAGTCCGCCCAAACCGACAGTCCCAGTTCCAACGCGCGCGCCGGAGGCGTTTTCACACAGCCAAGACCCACAACGGACAGTATCACTAACTGCAGAGACTGCGAATCTAGGGCCCCTGGGGCCTTTCGCTAGGGGGGCGGTCAACCCGCCCGCAAAACCTCTATAACTGTCGCGATGTCACGGTTGCCATGACCCAATGCAATTGCACGCCGAAAAAGGCTTGAGACGAGTTCCGGAACTTCCCGATTAATCTTGGCGGTATCGGCATGCTGGATGATCCTGTCGAGTGCCGCATTCCAGACTTCCAGCGTTGCGCCGGGATTGTCGTAGTCCGCATTATGGATGCGCCACGCCAGATTAGCCACTGGATCATAGGGTGGTAACATCGACGCGAATACATCAATGCCAAGACCTTCAGCTTCACAAGCCCGAGCCCCGTGCCAGACACCCAGGTGTTTTGATAGCGCGAACGTCAGCAAGGCCATGTCCAGCACCGCTGCTGCACCGATTTCTTCGCTCACGTGTCGAAGATCGCCGCCAAGGCAATCGAGGATAGGCTTGCACGAGCTGTAGAGTTCGGCAGGTCCGGCTAACAGGATTTTGGCATCCTTGGCTCCGATGCCAGATGGATATGCCATTATGGCACCGTCCAGTACATTCACGCCACGTGCAGTCAGCCAGTTCGACAGATCCCGCGCCTCTGCAGGCGTGCCGGTACCGAATTGAACAACCGTCCGCCCAGAGAGAGGCTCAAGCATGCCAGCCTCGTCAATCAGGCGACGGGTGGCATCATAGTTGTCTATGCAGACAACAGTAACAGGACTTGCCTTTGTTGCATCGCCTGGTGAACTTGCTGCCGTGGCCCCAAGCGAAACCAGTGGCTCCATTCGAGCCGCTGTCCGATTCCAGATGGTCACAGAATGACCTGCGCCGATAAATGCTCGCGCAAGAGCCGATCCCATCGCCCCCAAACCAATCATCGTAACGTCCGTCATTTCTTCTTCCCTCAATCCTATAATCCGTCACCCACGGCGATTCAGTTCTATTAGGCCTTACCTGAGCGCCAATTGGGCGCAGCGTCATTCCGGGGGATGGTTGACGCTGCACCCTCCCGCCTAACAGCCAGTATGGCTGCAAAGGCGAGCGTTATTCAGTTTGGGGAGACCGCAAACTAAGCGTGTCGATTACGCGCTCACTTTGCGCGTGGTCCCGTCGGCACCATGATGTGCGCGTAAGGAGTGCCCTTCCACATCACATAGGGTTCGCCGGTCGTATAATCCGTTGAAACGGCATCGAGAGAAGCGTTGTCCGGCACCAGGACCATGACATGGGGTCCTTCAACGACCCACTGGTTGTCAGGTGTTTCAGCCGTCGCAAAGGGGTCAATGTTGCTCGCACCTGCATCAGGCATATCGCCGGCCAGCATGTAGCCAATGGCGACCTTGGTGGCCTGGAAATCCTTCTTGTTCATCCAGGCATCGGCCCAGCGCATCCATTCGGGATCCAGGCACATGGGCGAGGTGCCTGCACCTTCATACGGAAAACACGTCCACGAACCTGAGCCTTCCTTGAGGACTTCACCTTTCATGGTCATGACTTTGGCCGTTGCCGCGATATGCGAAGGCGCAGCACTGAGGGCACTGTCGATCAGGGCCTGCTTGTCATCTGCCAACGCTGCCGAACCGATGGCGAAGGTGGTCGCTGCCGCCACGGCCATGGCAAGGCAATACCGGGATTGCAGATTGTTGGTTCGATTGAACATCATTTTTCCTCCCTTGTTGATCCATCATGAATGGCAATGCAGTCACATGCGGCTATCGGTCATCAGTGCACCCCCGCCGGAACAATGTTCTGATTGAAGCGGAACATGTTGCCGGGATCGTACTTTGCCTTTATGGCAGCGAGGCGCACGTAGTTGCGTCCGAACGCATCACGCACGAGGCTGTCATTGTCTTCCCCGTGTCCGGCGAAGTTCAGATAGAGACGGCCCTGTTGCGAATGTTTCCGTGTGTCGTCCCAAGCCTTGCGCGTGAACGCGATGTTGCTCTCGTCATCGGCTGCATCCGGCCAGACCGAGTCAATCGAATACATCCAGCCGAATGACCGGTCGCCAAACGCAGTGGCATCGGCAGGAACCTTGGCTGTCGCACCACCGAAGTTCCATAGTGAACTAAGCGTATTGTCAGACGGTGCCTCAATGGCATTAGCGATTGCGGCATCGATCATCTCGTCGCTGAGCTCATCCAGGAAATGGCATTTCCAGTAGCAGCGAAAGTCGCCAGCGGGCATCAACGTGTCGAAGAGTTGCTGCACATCTCGATAGTCCATCTGGCCAGAGAAGTCGGTGACCAAGTCACCAAGTTCACGCAGGGGCATCGTGATCCTTTCGCCCTCTACCGGATCACCGGCGTAGACTGCGGCTATGGTGTAGCAACGCCGCCCCCAATACTCCTTGGGGAAGTCCTCCGATTCCGCCACGGTTGAGAACTCAACCAGTGAGCCGATCCGGTCATTCTTGTCAGCCAGAAAGTCTCGCCATGCCCTTATTGGGCCCGGGCCCGCTTCTATGGGATAGATCGGCGCACAGAACATGACCTTGGGGTTCATCGGATGCAGGGCGAACTCGAAACTCACCACAACGCCGAAGTTGCCGCCACCGCCACGAAGCGCCCAAAACAGGTCCGGGTTGCTCTCTTCGCTTGCGGTGACCAGATCTCCATTTGCCGTTACAATCTGCATGGAGACCAAATTGTCGATGCACAGTCCATAACGACTGCGTAGCCAGCCGACGCCACCTGAAAGGGTCAAGCCGGCAACGCCTGTATCCGAGATCAAGCCTCCGGGTGTCGCCAACCCCCATTTCAGGGTTTCACGGTCGACATCGCCCCAAAGCGCGCCCCCGGCGACGTATGCCCGTTGCTCGGCAGGATCAACACGAACAGATCGCATCTGTGACAGGTCAATCATCAGACCGTCGTCACAGACTGCATGGCCGGCGACATTGTGCCCACCGGCCTTGATGGAGACAGGCAAGTTGTGGTCCCGCGCGAACCTGACTGCCGAAACGACATCATCTGCGTCCTTGCAGACCGCGATTGCCAACGGACGGCGATCGATCATGGCGTTCCAGATACCTCGCGCCTTGTCGTACTCCGGATCGCCTTCGACAAGCAGGTCCCCGGTCAAGGCACCCCGCAGTGACGCAAGGCCGCCAGAAATGGCGCCAGGGTCGGCTTGTTTGGTGGCTTCAACGGTCATGGCATTCCTCCGCTTCCATAAGCTTCAGTCATGGTACATGAGAGAAATTGCTGAGTTAGTGGCGAATTCGTCACAAACGAGGCATACTGGACAAAACTCATTGTCAGGAGGCCAAAATGCCCGATGAGAAAGCACCTCTGATTGCTTTGCTGGTCACGCCAGAAACATCACCCTCAGTACTCTACGGGCTCTACGATGTGCTCTATTCCGTTGGTGTAGTTTATCCCGACATGACCGTAGGCGAACCCGGAGCCGAAGCCCTCAATGTCAAGATCGCCGCCGCAGGCGGTCGTCCATTTCGCTGCATCGGCAACATTCTGGTCGAACCTCACGCGTCTCTGGAAGATGTCGTGGAGGCGGATGCCGTGATCGTATGTGACATGTACACGCCCATCAATGTTCCGCCAAAAGGCAAGTACCCGGAAGAAGTTGCCTGGCTGCGCAAAATTCACGAACGCGGAGCACTTGTCTGTTCGGTATGCTCCGGCTCTGTTGTCCTGGCAGAGGCCGGTCTGCTTGACGGCCGCGACGCTGCTGCGCACTGGGCATACAAGGAACTCTTTAGCAGACATTACCCGAAAGTCCGGCTGCGTAGCGAATTGATCCTGTGTCGGACATCCGAGGCCGACGGGGTCGTGACGGCGGGCGGAGTGGCGGCCTGGCATGACCTTGTCTTTTACCTGATTGCCCGGTTCTGCGGACGCCAGAAGTCCATCGAAACAGCAAAGGTGTTTCTCTTGTCGGGCCACGAAGACGGCCAGTTGCCATACGCCATGATGAACCGCTGCGGGACGATGGATGACCAGGTGGTTGTCGGGTGCCAGGAGTGGATCGCCGAGAATTACAACAGCCAGAATCCAGTCGAACGCATGGCTGAGCATTCTGGCCTAACGCCTCGCACGTTTTTGAGACGGTTCAAGGCAGCCACCGGTTATGCACCTCTGGAGTACGTACAGATGGTGCGGGTGGAAGAGGCCAAGCAGATGTTGGAGACAGATGCCGTTGCCATCGATGATGTGGGGGAAACAGTTGGCTACGATGATCCGGCGTCGTTCCGGCGCATCTTCAAGCGCCTGGCCGGATTAACGCCGGCCACCTACCGCCGGAAGTTCCAGCGGATCGCCCAGATCGCGGAGCCTGTGTGAGCTGTCATTCCAAGATCAGATAAGCTGTTGGTGTTTACGGCAGTCCCGCAGGCAAATTATCAGCGCAGCGAGTGAACGACGGCAGGTTCTGGCACATTCTGGACTCTATTGCCTGCCGCCAAAAATGTCCGTTGTTGGGGGCAATGCCGACATTCCCAGCAATGTGATAAATTGCACATCTGCCTGAGTGCGGATGGTTCCAGGTTGTGGCGATCAAACAGGACGGCTCTTTCGATGGAAGGCCCAGAACCATGACCAGGCAGCACCACACCAGCTTCGCACAGAGCATCTTCGGATCAGCCCAGCGTGTGTTCCGCTCCAACAAGGACCATGGTCTGCTGGCGCCGGCGCACATTGATGCCCGCACGGCTCGCGA
>JAHEBA010000166.1 GCA_024642465.1 Alphaproteobacteria bacterium | reverse complement strand
GTCTTCGACCCATCCGATGGCGGCAAGCCGCTCGCCTCTCTGGTAGCGTGCGAACTGGAAACCGGACGGACCCACCAGATCAGGGTGCACATGGCCCACATCGGCCATCCACTGCTGGGCGACACGGTGTACGGCGGCTCTCATGCTGCATCAGCCAACCGGCTGCCTCAGCCAGCCCGCGAAGCGCTGGAACGGCTCGCCCGGCAGGCCCTGCATGCCGAGGTGCTGGGTTTCGAGCATCCCGTCACCGGCGAGCAGATGCTGTTTGAAGCCCGGCTCCCGGCCGACATGCAAAGCGTCCTCGATAACCTCTAAAATTTACGTAATTGTCAATTTTTCGGTAACAAAACTGTAACCTGCGCCAAACCGCGGAACCCTTTAAACTGCTGGCGATTATACCCATATCTGGCCCGAGTTAAGGGCATCCCCTTCCCTAAGGAGGGCAGAAAGGTACAGAAATGGCAATAAAGACTGGCAATCTGCCGGCTCTTTCCGGCGACAACGGCTTGCAGCGCTACATGGCGGAAATCCGCCAGTTTCCGATGTTGCAGCCGGATGAGGAGTATCAGCTTGCCCGCGACTGGCGCGAGCACGGCAACCGTGAGGCTGCACACAAGCTGGTGACCAGCCACCTGCGGCTCGTGGCGAAGATCGCCATGGGCTATCGCGGCTATGGATTGCCGATTTCCGAAGTCATCTCCGAAGGCAATGTCGGCCTGATGCAGGCCGTCAAGCGCTTCGAGCCGGAACGCGGCTTCCGACTGGCCACCTATGCCATGTGGTGGATCAAGGCCTCGATCCAGGAATACATCCTGCGCTCGTGGTCGCTGGTCAAGATGGGCACCACCGCCAGCCAGAAGAAACTGTTCTTCAACCTGCGCAAGATCAAGGGCCAGATCCAGGCTCTTGAGGAAGGCGACCTGCGTCCCGATCAGGTCACCGAGATCGCCACCCGCCTAGGCGTACCGGAAGAAGACGTGATCTCTATGAACCGCCGGCTGGGCGGCGACAGCTCGCTCAACGCGCCGCTGTCGCGCGACACCGACGGCGGCGGCGAGTGGCAGGACTGGCTGGTCGACGAGGAAGACACGCCAGACGTGGCCTACGAGCAGTCCGAAGAGCACGAAATGCGCTCGAAGCTGCTGCACCAGGCCATGAACGGCCTCAACGAGCGCGAGCGCCGCATCTTCGAGGCCCGCCGCATGAGCGATGACCCGATGACCTTGGAGGACCTCTCCCAGGAGTTCAACGTCTCGCGCGAACGCATCCGCCAGATCGAGGTGAAAGCCTACGAAAAGGTCGAGAAAGCCGTCCGCAAGGCATCTGCCGAGCTGCTCGGCTGACGCAAGGCCGGCTGCACACCTGTCAGTCAACTTCAAGCCCGCCGTAACCGCCTCGCGGTTGCGGCGGTTACACTTCCATAACCTCGCCGCGATAAAGTTCCTTGGTGGCAAGACTGCGTCAACGGGCCTCCAATCCGTCGGCTGGGGAACTGGTATGATAAAACGATTCCGCTTCAAGACTTCCGCGAACACGATCGCCAATGCGTTGCTCATCTGTGTCAGCGCGCTGCTGGTGGTCGTGGGCGTCAGTTTCGCCCAGAAGGAGATCGGCGGGCTTGTGCGCGAGGAAGCCAGCCTTACTGCCCACAAGTGGGCGACGCACCTGACCGCGAACAACCCCGACATCGTTGAGCGGCTGCGCGAACCCCATAACGGAGCCGTTCAGCGCGTCCTGAAGGATCACGGCCCGGCTGGCTCCATCCTGAGCTACAGCATCTACGACAGCGATGGCCGGTTGCGCATATATGTCGGCCCTGGCGACGAGCAGGTCGAGAAAAGCCGGATTTCGCGTGTCACGTTGCCGCTGATGTCCGGCAATGAGAAGCTGGGAACGCTTGTCGCCAATGTTGATTCCGGCGACATCCACGCCATGTTCGTCCAGGGCGCTTCGAAGATCGGACTGATCCTTGCCTCGGCCATCGGCTTCATCATCCTGATCAGCATCATGGTCCGCGCCAGCGCACGTTCCGAAGCCCAGCGCAACCTGCGCCGGTTAATGCAGGTCGACACGGTTACCGGACTGCCCAACCAGCTGGCATTCAACGAAATACTGCGCACCGTCAAACAACAGGAACAGGCCAACCACGGCGCCACCACGCTTCTGTTGCTCAACCTCGACCGGTTCTCCGGCATCAACGAGCGGCTGGGCCGCGCCAATGGAGACACATTGCTGCGCCGGCTCGCCGAGCGCCTTCGCACCGCCTGCAGCGACGGCGTCATCTGCGCCCGCCTCAACGGCGATACGTTCTGCCTGGTGTCGAGTGATGATTCCCGTGTCCAGATCGAGCAGCAGGTGCAATCCGTCTTCGCGCAGCCCTTCGACCTGGACGGCGCGCAAATCCGCCTGTCCGCCAGTGTCGGCGCCGCGCGGTCGGAAGATGGCGAACTGAGCGCCGAGCAACTGCAGCAACAGGCTGAACTGGCGTTGCGCGCAGCGAAGTCCAACGGCAGCCAGCGCCTGGTCACCTATGACAGCGAAACAGTCAACGAATTCCGTGAAACCGACCGCATCGCCGCCATCGTAGAGGACGCATGCGAGAACGACCGTTTCGAACTGCACTATCAGCCTGTGGTAGACGCGCGCACCCGCAAGCTGGTCAGCTTTGAAGCCCTCATCCGGCTGACCTCGCGCGACGGCGAGCGCATCGGTCCCGACCGGTTCATCCCCATTGCAGAACACATCGGCCGCATCGAGCAGATCGGCCTGTGGACGCTGCGGGAGGCTTGCCGCACGGTATCCGGCCTGCCCCGCCACATCACGATGGCAGTGAACCTGTCGCCCCTGCAATTCGCCTCGCAGACGCTGGTCGACCAGATCCGCAACATTCTCAGCGAGACGCGGGTAAGCCCGGAACGGCTCGAACTCGAGGTCACCGAGAGCATCATGATCGGCGACACCGCGCCGGTGCTGGAGCAACTTCGCAAGCTGCAGGAACTTGGCGTGCGCATCGCGCTGGACGACTTCGGCACCGGCTATTCGAGCCTCGGATATCTTTGGCAATTCAACTTTGACAAGCTGAAGATCGACCAGGCCTTCATCCGCGCATCCGACGAGGAACCCAAGGCGCTTGCCCTGCTTGGCAAGATCGTCGAGGTGGGCCGCACCTTCAACATGAAGATCACCGCCGAGGGCATCGAAACCGAGGAGCACGCAAGCCGTGCCGCCTACCTGGGCTGCGACTATTCGCAAGGCTACCTGTTCGGCAAGGCGATACCGCAGACCGCTCTCGCCGCCGTGGTGATTACCGAGTTTGCCGAATACATCGGCCGCCAGACCAACGGTGCCGCTTCGGTCGACGTGGACCCGCATGAGGCTCGCAACAAGGCCTCCGCCTGATCAGCGTTTCAGCGGATGTGATCCTCGAACGGATCGCGCATGAGGATCGTGTCCTCACGTTCGGGGCTGGTCGACAGAAGCGCGATCGGGCACTCGATCAGTTCCTCGATCTGGCGGACATACTTGACCGCCTGTGCCGGCAGGTCCGCCCAGGAACGGGCCCCTGCGGTGGTGTCCTTCCAGCCTTCGAAGGTCTGGTACACCGGCTCGATGCGCGCCTGGGCGCCCTGGCCCGCCGGCAGCCGGTCCACCACCTCGCCATCCAGCCTGTAACCGGTGCATACCTTGATCTCGTCGAAACCGTCCAGCACATCGAGCTTGGTCAGCGCAATGCCGGAGATGCCGGAGGTCTTGATCGCCTGGCGCACCATCACCGCATCGAACCAGCCGCAGCGGCGCTTGCGCCCCGTTACTGTGCCGAACTCACGGCCCCGCTCGCCGATCAGTTCGCCGGTGGCATCATGCAATTCGGTCGGAAACGGCCCGGACCCTACGCGCGTGGTGTAGGCCTTGGCGATGCCAAGCACGTAGCCCAGCGTGTCCGGCCCCACGCCTGAACCGCTGGCGGCTTGCGCGGCGATGGTGTTGGACGAGGTCACGAACGGATAGGTGCCGAAATCGATGTCCAGCATGATGCCCTGCGCGCCCTCGAACAGGATGCGCTTGCTGTCGCGCCGGGCGCTGTGCAGCAGGTTCCAGACCGTGTCCATGTACGGCAGGATGCACGGCGCGATGGCCAGAAGTTCTTCGCGCAGCGCCCGCCCGTCAACCTCGCCCTCGCCGAGTCCGCGGCGCAGCGCATTGTGGTGCGCCAGCAACCGCTCGATCTTGGCATCGAGGTTATCAGCGTTCTGCAGGTCACAGACGCGAATGGCGCGCCGGCCGACCTTGTCCTCGTAGGCAGGCCCGATGCCGCGTCCCGTGGTGCCGATCCTGCCGGCGCCGGCAGCCGCTTCGCGCATGCCGTCCAGCTCCCGGTGAAGCGGCAGGATCAGCACGGCGTTCTCGGCAATGCGCAGGTTGTCCGGCGTCACCTCGACACCCTGGGACTGCAGCCGGTCGATCTCGTCGGTCAACGCCCACGGGTCGATCACCACACCGTTGCCGATGACCGACTGCTTGCCGGGCCGCACGATGCCGGAAGGCAGCAGCGACAGCTTGTAGGTCACCCCGTCGATAACGAGCGTATGGCCGGCATTGTGACCGCCCTGGAAGCGCACCACCACGTCGGCGCGCTCCGACAGCCAGTCGACGATCTTGCCCTTGCCCTCGTCGCCCCACTGGGCGCCAACCACAACCACGTTTGCCATGACGATTATCCTGTCCGGACCGGTTCCAGAAAAAGCGAACGGCCCTCTCCGCATTGATGCCGGAAGGGCCGTTGCAAGTCTTTAACCGGATGCGGCGGTTTTGGGAAGCAAAAGCCTCAAGCCGCATTGCCGCAGTGG
>JAHEBA010000165.1 GCA_024642465.1 Alphaproteobacteria bacterium | reverse complement strand
GACATGCCCGATTTCGTGTGGCGGGGCTTGCCGGTGGTTGAAACGGCCGGCGGACAGACGTTCACCCCGGCTGATGGCTGCGGCAACGGGGCGGGGCCGGTGTTTCGGCTCATTCACGCTCCAAATCGCCGTCATGATCATGAATGAAACTTAATCCTGTCTGGTGAGTTCGCCTTGGCAAAGGTTGATAACCTACCTATGTTAACAGCCAAGCGCTTTTGATGTGTCCGCCTCTGCCCTGTTTGTGGGCTGGAGGCCGGGTGCAATTCCTGAAAGGACTGACGTTCAGTGGGTAATTTCCGCAATTTCGCCGTCTGGGTGATCATCGCCATGCTGCTGATCGCCCTGTTCAACCTGTTCCAGCAGCCGGGCCAGACCGTACGCTCGAGCGAAAAGACCTACTCGGAATTCATATCCGACGTGGACAGCGGAGCTGTTAAGTCGGTCACCATCACCGGCGACCAGATTTCCGGCATCACCAGCGACGGCAAGTCGTTCAAGACCTTTACGCCCAACGATCCGAACCTGATCACCACCTTGCGCGACAAGGGCGTCAACATCCGCGTCGAACCGGCCCAGTCGGAAGGCGCGCTGTCGAGCTTCCTGCTCAGCTGGTTCCCGATCCTGCTGATGCTGGGCGTGTGGATCTTCTTCATGCGCCAGATGCAGGCCGGTTCCGGCAAGGCGATGGGCTTCGGCAAGTCCAAGGCCAAGCTTCTGACCGAGCGGCATGGCCGGGTGATGTTCTCTGACGTTGCCGGCGTGGACGAAGCCAAGGAAGACCTGCAGGAGGTCGTCGAGTTTCTGCGCGATCCGCACAAGTTCCAGCGGTTGGGCGGCAAGATTCCCAAGGGAGCGCTGCTGGTCGGCCCTCCCGGCACGGGCAAGACGCTGCTGGCGCGCGCCATCGCGGGCGAGGCCAACGTGCCGTTCTTCACCATCTCCGGTTCGGACTTCGTGGAAATGTTCGTCGGCGTGGGCGCAAGCCGCGTGCGCGACATGTTCGAGCAGGCCAAGAAGAATGCTCCTTGCATCATCTTCATCGACGAAATCGACGCGGTCGGCCGACACCGTGGCGCGGGCCTTGGCGGCGGCAATGACGAGCGCGAGCAGACGCTCAACCAGCTGCTGGTGGAAATGGACGGCTTCGAGGCCAATGAGGGCGTGATCCTGATCGCGGCCACCAACCGGCCTGACGTGCTAGATCCCGCATTGCTGCGCCCAGGCCGTTTCGACCGGCAGATCGTGGTGCCGAACCCGGATGTTACGGGCCGCGAGAAGATCCTCAAGGTGCACATGCGCAACGTGCCGCTGGCGCCGGACGTCAACGCCAAGATCATCGCACGCGGCACGCCCGGTTTCTCTGGCGCCGACCTTGCCAACCTGGTCAACGAGGCCGCCCTGCTGGCTGCCCGCCGGTCGCGCCGGCTGGTGACGCAGACCGACTTCGAGGACGCCAAGGACAAGGTCATGATGGGTGCCGAGCGCCGGTCGATGGCCATGAACGAGGAAGAAAAGCGTCTGACCGCCTATCACGAGGGCGGCCATGCGATCGTCGCCATGAACGTGCCGGCGGCTGACCCGGTGCACAAGGCGACCATCATCCCGCGCGGGCGTGCGCTGGGCATGGTGATGCAGCTGCCCGAGGGTGACCGCTACTCGATGAAGTTCAAGCAGATGACCTCGCGCCTTGCCATCATGATGGGTGGGCGCGTAGCCGAGGAGATCATCTTTGGGCCTGAAAACGTCACCTCCGGCGCCCAGTCGGACATTGACCAGGCAACCAAGCTTGCCCGCGCAATGGTGACCCGCTGGGGTTACTCTAAGGAACTCGGCCTGGTGTCTTATGGCGACAACCAGGAAGAGGTGTTCCTTGGCCATTCGGTTGCTCGCCAGCAGAACGTGTCCGAAGAGACGGCGCAGAAGATCGATGCCGAGGTCAAGCGGCTGGTGGATGACGGCTACAAGACCGCCAAGTCGATCCTGACCAAGAAGAAAAAGGACCTTGAAACCCTGGCCCAGGGCCTGCTCGAGTTCGAAACCCTGTCGGGCGAGGAAATCGTCAACCTGCTCAATGGCAAGCCGCCGTCGCGCGATGACGACGACAGCGCCAAGCCCAAGGCCAAGCCCGGCTCTTCCGTCCCGGTGACGAAGAAGAAGAAGGGCGGCGAGGGCTCCGGCGAGCTGGAGCCGCAGCCACAAGCCTGACCTGGCGGCGCAGGACGCGGCAATTCGACAGTTGAACGGCCGGGCCTTTTTCACGAAGGTCCGGCTGTTTTTTTGATCGTGCTTCCGGACGGAAAACCGGTATCCATCCCCGATCAAGCCGGGGACAGGCCTTTTCTGGAAGCGCTTGTTGAGGGGGCGTCATGGGTGATCTCTATATCCGGCCGGCGGCCATGGTGTATGGCCCGGATGCGCGTGCAGCCGTGGGGCAGGGTGCAGGCCTGCCGCTGGCCGGCAACCCGGACATCGCCTGGACGCTGGCGATGGTCAGCGAGGACCGGGGCGGTTCGTGGCGGGCGCGCAAGGTACAGGCGCTCAAGGCTTCACAGGATGCGGCTGTGTCCGGCTGGGTCGGGCGGCTGAGCGCGTCACGCGGCGGCGTGGCGGGCCTCGACATGGCCGAACCGCAGGTGATGGGCATCGTCAACACGACGCCAGACAGTTTCTCTGACGGCGGTGTCAATGCCGAGGCCGATACGGCCATTGCCAATGCGAGGGGCATGGCGGCAGAGGGCGCTACGCTTCTGGACGTGGGCGGAGAGTCGACCCGGCCCGGTTCCGATCCGGTGGACGAGGCGGAGGAATGGCGGCGCATCGAGCCGGTGATCGCTGCGCTGGTGGCTGACGGGCTGAAGGTGTCGTGTGATACCCGCAAGGCTGCCATCATGCGCCGGGCAACGGCTGCCGGGGTGGCGATGATCAATGACGTGGCCGCGCTGTCCTACGAGCCCGAAGCCCTGACCGCGGCGGCAGACAGCGGCCTGCCGGTGTGCCTGATGCATGCCCAGGGCGACCCCAAGACCATGCAGAACAACCCGCAGTACGACAACGTGCTGATTGACGTTTGCGACTGGCTGGAAGCCCGTGTGAATGCGGTCGAGGCCGCCGGCGTGCCGCGCCAGTCGATCGTCGTCGATCCCGGCATCGGCTTCGGCAAGAGCTTTCAGCACAATCTCCAACTCCTGCAGGGCATGTCGCTATTTCACGGCATCGGCGTGCCGGTGCTGCTGGGGGCCTCGCGAAAGGGCTTCATCGGGGCGGTGACCGGCGAGAAGGTGGCGGGGCGCCGCCAGTCTGGCTCTGCGGCAGCCGCCTTGCACGGGGTGATGGCGGGGGTGCAGATCGTGCGGGTGCATGACGTGCGCGAGACCATCCACACGATCAGGTTGTGGCAGGCAGCGGCAGGCATCACCGGACTTGCATGAAGTTGTTCCGGCTTAACCCAAGTTTAGCTACATTCGCGCAGTATTGCGGCATAGAATGAGATCAATTTCCGGCTGGATGGAGAGGCCCAGATGCCAGACCAGTTTTTCGGCACCGACGGGGTGCGCGGTACTGCAAACAAGTTTCCCATGAATGCCGACACGGTGCTGCGCATCGGCATGGCCACGGGCGCGCTGTACCGGCGCGGCAACCACCGGCACAGGGTGGTGATCGGCAAGGATACGCGGCTGTCGGGCTACATGGTCGAGCAGGCGCTCACCGCAGGTTTCCTGGCGGCGGGCATGGACGTGTTCCTGTTCGGTCCGGTGCCGACGCCGGCCGTTGCGATGCTGACCCGCTCGATGCGCGCCGACCTGGGCGTGATGATTTCGGCTTCGCACAATCCCTACCATGACAACGGCATCAAGATTTTCGGCCCGGACGGCTACAAGCTGTCGGACGAGCAGGAACACGAGATCGAGAAGCTGGTGCGCTCGCCTGAGCACATCAAGCTGGCTGCTCCCGAGCAGATCGGCCGGGCCAAGCGCATCGAGGATGCGCAGGCGCGCTACATCGAGTTCGTAAAGTCGTCGTTCCCGAAGGACCTCACGCTGGACGGCCTGCGCATCGTCATCGACTGCGCCAACGGCGCCTCCTATCAGGTCGCGCCCACCGCCCTTTGGGAGCTGGGCGCCGAGGTGATTCCGGTGGGCGTTGAGCCGAACGGCTTCAACATCAATGCCGAATGCGGCTCCACCCACCCGCAGAAGGTGGCCGCCCAGGTCAAGAAGATGCGCGCTGACATCGGCATCTCGCTGGACGGCGATGCCGACCGCTGCATCCTCGTCGACGAAAAGGGCAACGTGGTCGATGGCGACCAGGTGATGGCGCTGATCGCCACCTCGTGGCACAAGCGTGGCATCCTGCGCGGCGACGGTCTGGTCGCGACGGTGATGTCCAATCTCGGGCTAGAGCGGCTGATGGCGTCGCAGAAGCTCAGGCTGGAGCGCACCAGGGTAGGCGACCGCTATGTGGTCGAGGCGATGCGCAACCACGGTTATAATGTGGGCGGCGAGCAGTCGGGCCACGTGGTGTTGTCCGATTTCAATACCACCGGGGACGGCCTCATCGCGGCGCTGCAGGTGCTTGCCGTACTGGTGCAGGATGGCGGTTCGGTCAGCGAGATCTGCCGCATGTTCGATCCCGTGCCGCAGGTGCTGAAGAACGTGCGCTACAGCAGCGGTTCGCCGCTCGAAACCGACGCGGTCAAGAAGGCAATCGAGGCGGCCCAGCAGAAGCTTGGCAATACCGGCCGGCTGGTGATCCGCAAGTCCGGCACCGAGCCGCTGATCCGCGTCATGGCGGAGGGCGACAATGCCGACCTCGTCAGCAGCGTGGTCGACGACATCGTGGCGGAGGTCGAGCGCGCCGCCTGACA
>JAHEBA010000164.1 GCA_024642465.1 Alphaproteobacteria bacterium | reverse complement strand
CCGGCGCATTGAGGCGGTCTTCGGCGGCGGGAAGAACGCCTTTGGGAACCTCGCTGCTGATTATGAAGAACCGAGCCAAGTCGTCGAAGGAAGTGGTGCGCGTACAATTGCCGCAGCGCGCGCACTTCCGGGCTCGGATCAAGATCTTGTCGAGGCGATCTCGAAGTCGATCCTGCCGCAATTTGCCTGGGCCGATGGCATCTCAAGCTGGCTGTCGGACGCATATCGCAGCGGGATGTGCTTCAATTTCGTGCTTTCTGCGCTGGCAGTGGTGATTGGAGCAGCTTACCTGCCTTGGGACCTGAGCGATCAGAAATGGATATTCGCTTCTGCCGAACTGCTGCTACTAGTCCTTATTGTGACGATCACTGCCATTGGGAGTCGTCGTCGCTGGCATGGGCGGTGGTTCGAGACACGAAGGGTGGCGGAATATCTGCGCCATGGCCCGATCATGCTTCTGCTCGGTGTTTCCCGCGCTGCCGGACGATGGCCGCGCGGCAAGGACGGCGAATGGCCAGAACAATTTGCGCGACACTCCTTGCGTTCAAACGGCTTGCCAAGATTGGTTGTCAGTCGTGCTTACCTGCGTGCTGCACTTGAGACAGTCCTGTTACCGCACGTGACTGGACAGCGAGAATACCACCAGGAAAAGGCTGATCGGCTGCACAAGGTTGATCACAGGCTGGACAAATTGGCTGAAGGCTTCTTTGTGCTCGCCATCATATCTGTCTCCGCATATTTGCTGCTCAAACTGGCATCGGTGTTGCTCCTGGTGCCGCCAGGCTGGTCAACTGAAACTTCCAAGATGTTTACCTTCCTGGGAATTGCCTTTCCGACCTTGGGTGCGAGTATCGCTGGCATCCGCTTCTTTGGAGATTTTGAGCGGTTTTCCGCAATTTCTCAGGTTGCCGCAGAAAAGCTGGAAGAAGTGAGTACGAGAATCCAGCTGTTGCTGGCTGGACCAGAAGCGCAAATCACATATGGTTCAGTGGCTGAACTCGCACATGTGCTTGATGAGATCGTGGTCGATGAAATTGAAAGTTGGCAGGCGGTTTTCGGCGGCAAGCATATTGCACTGCCCGCCTAGGTTCCGCGACCAGGCTTTATCGAAGCAACTTCATCGGACGGAAATGCAGGACACCTGCAACACGCAAGAGACTTCTTCTGACTGGCAAATCTGGAGATCATATGGTTTGCGGTTTCGATCTGCGTCCGTTTTCCACCCATTGGCGGCTATTCAACTCGTCGATTGCAGGAACGGCAACTTACAACCCTTTTGCTGTCGTTCAGCTTGATAATCGAAATTGCGTGAATTTGCTCCGTGTTGCCGTTAGGCTGGCAGTACGGCCGACCGCCTCATCCTGCGACTGGGCACTATTCCGTAGGAAATCATTTCGCTGAGTTCATTCTTAAGGAGAAGGCGAATGTTGCAGTCATTTTGCCGCGCCAACCTTCTTCCGGCATGCCTGTTGCTGCTGGCTTCGCTCTTGCAGTCAGGGCCAGGCCAGGCTCAGGGTGTTGGCAATGAGCAGCCAATCCAGCCCCGGCTAATTACACAGTTTGGGCACAGGGCCCCGGTTGACGGCGTGGTATGGCTCAATGGCGAGAGGAATCTGGTTTCCTTGGATCAAGCGGGCTTGGTGCTGGTTTGGGACGTTGCTACGGAAACGATCGTCAATCGTGCCAGACTTCCCGTCGACTGGTCTCGAGAGGGATTGCTCGGCTGCGTGAGGCTGGAGGGCTTCGAGGTCGCGGATGACGCTGCCGCTATCTCCGTTGTCTATCGCATCGACCGGCCCGATGTGTCCGAGCCCAAGACATGTCCGGGGCTGGACGATTACGCGGGTTCACGTTTCGCCTACCTCATCGATCCGCGGTCGCTGGAACCATTGTGCGCGCCGGAAGCGCTTCCGACGGGCGAACTACTGCCTAATTCAGGTGGAGACCAACCGGCCTGCTTGCCGGCATGGCAACCGGCATCCGATCTCGGACCGGCGGAGGGCAACAAGCTTTTCCCCCAATCTCCCGACGGGACCTGGCAACCTTTGGCCACGGGCGAGTATTCAGGGCCTCCCGGAGCATACGGGCAGCCCTACGCCTACCGGAGCGTGGCATTCTGGGACGATGTCGGGTGCAATGCCAGGGTGGTGGAATGCTCCTATTGGTCCAACACACCTTGGGGCGTGCTCCTCATTGCTCCTGACAGAGCAGGAGAATTGGGGGCAGGTGAGCCGCTGGGTCCGGGTTGCTCGCTAGCTGACATTTGCCTGACTAGCCATTTCGCCGGCGCCGCGCGCGATGTCGATATCAGCACCGACGGAGAGAGGCTGGCGATCCTGCCCGAGGATTACCGAGATCCTGAATTATCCGGACTGACACTTTTCAGCATGGTTACTGGCCGATGGGTCGATCCGTGCACCCAATATAGCGACGAGCTCGAATGGGGGCCGCGACAGCAGGACCGCGTCCAGTGGGTGGGCGAGCGCGCAGTATTGATCGTCGAAGATGAGCATCTCGCGCGCCTGCGCGGCACGGATGCCGCAGACTTGGTGGAGTACGAACTCGCTCCGGACGAACTCTCCGCAGATTTTTGCGAGACCCAGAGTTTCACCACCGCCCTTTATGTCGACGAGGATAGCAATGACCTCGTCGTAAATGGGAACGGCAACTTCCTTGTTTATGAAAGGTCGGAAGCGGACATCGGGCTTGATCGGCTCATTTCCTCGAGCCGGCAGGGCCTGACGGCTCATGTCGCGCAGCAATTGCTGCACGGTATCGAGAGCGAAGCCGAACCGGTCAATGCCGGATATATCGAAGATGCGGACATGTTCTGGATTGCCTTTGGCAATGACGAGATACAGTTTCGCGACGGCGACAGCGGCGCCTTGCTGCTGACCATGCATTCCATATGGAACAACATGTTCATTTCGGTGATGCCGGATGGGCGCTACGACACCAACCTGATCCCCGATAATAGGCTGATGCGCTGGCTGGTTCCGGACGAACCCTGGCGCAGCCTCGATGCGCAGACCTTCATGCGCGATTATTTCGAGCCGGGTCTCTATCGCAAGCTGCTCGAATGTCGCGTCCAGGGCAATTGCGATGACGCCTTCGAGCCATTGCCAGCGATTGCCAGCCTGAACCGGACGCTTCCCCAAGTCTCGGTCCGCAATATTGCGCCGCGCGCCGATATCTCGGGCGCGATCGTCTCGGTCGAGGTTACAGAAGGGTTCGATCCCTCGGCTGCCAATGGCAAGACACGATCCGGCATATCGGGGATGCAGATCCTTTTGAGCGGTCGGGTCGTGGGGTTCACTCCGGCCGAGGAGCAGAGGCTTGCGGCTGCGCTCGATGCCTGGCGGGCAGGCAGCGAGGAGGACCGTGGCGTATTCACCTACGACTTCACCATCCCCGTGCCGATGGAGATGGGTCTGCCGGTGCTTGAGGTTTCTGCCTATGCGTTCAACGACGAACGCATCAAGAGCGCTACGGCGACCGCTTATTTCGAGGCTCTCTTCCAGGTCTTCAGTACGGAGAAAAGAGCCTATGTGATCAATATCGGCATCGACGATTACGACAATGACCGCTTCGATCTCGACTATGCGGTGAACGATGCCGAATTACTGGCTGGCAGCCTGACCAATTTCGCCGATTACGATGTGCGTCAGCTCACCTTGCCGGGGGGCAGGTCGGCCGATGGAAGCAGGGTGCAAGTCGATAGCGAGGCAATTCTTGGCGTCCTGCAGTTGGTCATGACCGACGATGGGCGCGAAGCCAATCTGCGCACCTTGCGGGAGCGGGGAATTGACGCTGCCGTGCTGGAGCAGGCGACGCCCGACGATATCGTCATCATTTCCTATTCGGGGCATGGCTGGGCCGATGCGCGGGGGGACTTCTTCCTACTGCTAAGCGATGCCCGCTGGGATGACGGCGCGGCTGCACCCGATCTGGACACAGTCGTTTCGAGCAGGCAGCTGGCCGATATCCTGAGGGCTATCAAGGCCCAGGAGATCGTACTGATCCTCGATGCTTGTCATTCGGCGGCAAGCGTCGAGACGAGCGGTTTCAAGCCTGGGCCGATGGGCGATAGCGGGCTTGGGCAGCTCGCCTATGACAAGGGCATCCTCATACTTGCCGCTACCCAGGCCGACGACGTTGCGTTGGAGAAGGACGACCTGCAGCAAGGGCTGCTCAGCTTTGCCCTCGCAGAAGGGCTGACCTTGGCCGAAAAGCAGAGGATGTTTCTCTCCGACGCGCTGCAATATGCAGTTGACCGTGTTCCCACGCTTATCCGCGACGTCAATGAAGGGAAATACCGTGAGATACTCTGGGCGGAAGACGAGCCTGCCACACCGCCTGACCGAAGCCAGAGGCCCGCATTCTTCAACTTTGATAATGGGGGTCGGGTGGAGATTTCTGCCGCTGAACAATAAGGGTCTGGCACGCAATTTTGCGCACCGGGCTCGGATTCGGTCGCACCTTGCAGCTCACCTGTTCAACGACCTGCATGGCGCAGTGGGTGCAGCCGATACGCCTCTCACCCCTGCTAGCCGATCAAGCGGTTAAACTGTGAAGCCATGTAGAGATTTGAGAAGTTGGCCAGCACTGGATGCCCACTGCCCACCCATCTTCGGCTGCTTGGGACTCGCACCCCATTTGGTTGAAAGGCAATGGGGCTTGTCTAGGGGCCTCGTTTTTGGGTTCTCAGAAAAGGCCTTTCTATATCAATATTTTAGGGTTATAATTTGATTCCTCTTCTGGGCACCATTTAGGTGAGAATTGCTGAGACAATCGCCCTGCACGCGGCCGACCGCTTCGGGCCGGGCGCGGTGCGAGGTGTGTGTCAGAGCTTGCCCGTCAGTTCCGGCACG
>JAHEBA010000163.1 GCA_024642465.1 Alphaproteobacteria bacterium | reverse complement strand
TTTGCGCTGAAAGTGATCTTGTCTCTTAACGCGCAGGTTTCCGGTTCTGGTCCATGAGGCTTTCGGCAAGGGTGCTGTGAGCGGAGTGACGTCTGCCGGTCCGGGCGTTGTCGTCAGCGCTGCCTGAACTCCGCCAACGGCAGGGTTCGCATAACCAGTGTTATGGAAGCAAGGCCGTCCGAAGCGCGGCTGCTGCCTCTCTTTGCCAGCAACCGGATACGGAGGAGTTTCGGCATCCAGGCCCGGCTCCATGATAGTCCTGCCCCGGCGTATTGTCATTGACGTCAGCGCCACAATCATGTCTCTTGAACAACAATCAAGTCTGGCAAGCCATCAAGGTTGCTCCTGAACATGTCGTCCAGTATCGGACCTAAACTGCGGCATCGTCGAAAGCTTCTCGGCCTCACCCTCAATCAGGTTGCCAAATCTGCGGCGTGTTCGGAAAGCATGCTCTCCAAGATCGAAACTGATAGTGTCAATCCGTCGTTGACCACCTTGAGGCGTCTGGCCTCTGCACTCGATATCAACATTGCCAAGCTGTTCGCCGACGCGCCCCTTGAAGGTATCGTCAGCCGAAAGGCTGATCGTCCCAGGATCGACACGGATGCGCTGCGCCAAGGCGACGGGATCTGCCTGGAACGGCTCATTCCATATCACGATGGCACACTTCTTCAGGCAAACATTCATATAGTGCAGCCTGGCGGATCGAGTGACGGCTTCATAACCCACTTGGGCGAGGAGATGGGCTATGTCCTCGAAGGCGTGCTCGAGCTTTCGGTCGACGGCAAGGATTACCTGCTTCAGACAGGAGACTCGTTTCACTTCAGGTCTGAACTGCCACATGGCTACCGCAACCCCGGCAATGCCGTCGCAAGGGTGCTGTGGGTCAATACACCCCCCACGTTCTGATCCAATGGGCATTGCGATGAACGGCACTGCATGAATTCCAGGCTTCTCCTGCTACCGGGGTGATGCAAACTCGCGCAGGCTGCCCGCTCTTTGTGCAGCCCGGCGTGAATGCCTTAGAATCTCGTTCAAGCTCCTTGACTCTGTTGAAATTCCATTCATCCTTCTTGGCGTTCTCAGGACGCGGCGAGCCAGTAGCCGATCGATCAGCGGGCCGCGGTCACGACGAGGGAAGGTCAAGTGTCGTCCCATATGGAAGCCAAGACCGTTGTAGCCTGCCTCCAGTTTGAGCCGATCGTTGGCGAACTGGAGGCCAATCTGCAAAAAGGCCTCGAGCTGATCGAGAAGGCAGCCAATGACGGTGCCGATCTGGTCGTTCTGCCGGAACTGAGCGATTCCGGTTACGTGTTCGAAACCCGTGACGAGGCGTACTCTCTGTCGAGTGCCGTAACCGACTCAGCCACCATCCGAACCTGGGCTGACGTTGCCAAAAAGCGCCACCTCCACATCGTTGGAGGGTTCTGCGAGCGACAGGATGACGGGCTCTACAACAGTGCGGCCGTGGTTGGACCGGATGGCCTCATCGGCGTCTATCGCAAGAACCATCTGTGGGGCGCTGAGAACCTGTTTTTTGAACGCGGCAATCTCGGTTTTCCGGTGTTCAACACCCGGCTCGGCAGGATCGGCGTTCTGATCTGTTACGATGGCTGGTTTCCGGAAGCCTGGCGGCTGTGTGCCCTGCAGGGTGCTGACATTGTATGTGTGCCAACCAACTGGGTGCCGATGCCCTCCCAGCCAGACCACACCTACGCAATGTCGAACATCCTGTGTATGTCCGCGGCCCACTCGAATTCGGTTTTCGTGGCTGCGGCGTGTCGCGTAGGTACCGAGCGCGGCCAGCCTTTCATTGGTCAGAGCCTGATCGTCAACAACGAGGGCTGGCCCGTTGCCGGACCGGCCGGGAAAACAGAAACCAGCATACTGATGGCAGAATGCAATCTCGCCGATGCACGGCGCGGGCGGACATTGAACCAGTTCAACCAGTTGATGCGCGACCGCCGTGACGATGTTTACGCCGAAATGCTCGGGGCCGAGGCAAAGCCGGGTTGGTACTGATGTGGAAACACAGCACGCCCCGGTAACTTGCTGCTCCGACCATAACACCTAACGACAACTACGACACTAACAGGAGGCTTCCCCATGATGACTCGACTTCTCAGTACCCTGGCAGTGGTGGCCGCGCTCACCACTGGCCCGGCCCTCGCAGAGGAAAGTATCAAGATTGGTATCCCGGTTGGCCTCAGCGGGGCCAACAGCGTGGTTGCTCCTTCGGTGGTGCAATCCGCTGAACTGGCAGCCGAAGAAATCAATGCCTCCGGAGGCATCCTCGGCAAGCAGGTCGAACTCGTGGTTGCCGATGACGGCTCCGGGGCACAGGGTGCGCAACGTGCCTTCGACAGCCTGGTGTTCCAGGACAAGGTGAACGTGCTGATTTCCATGGAAACGAGTGCTGCCCGTAATGCCGGCCTGCCGATCGTCAATCGCGGTAAGGTCCCGTACATCTACACTTCGTTCTACGAAGGACGCTCGTGCAGCCCGTGGATGTACGTCAACGCCTGGGTGCCCGAACAACAGGTCGCCCCGATCGTCGATCACTTCATGAAAGAGTTCAGTGCCAAGACCTACTTCTTGGTTGGCAGTGACTATGCCTTTGGTCGCGGCATGCTGGAGTTCACCCGGTCATATGTAGAGAGCAAGGGCGGCACCGTCGTGGGCGAAGAGTACTTGCCGATGGATGGCTCCGACTGGACCGCTATCATCTCCAAGCTCAAGGCAGCCAACCCGGATGCGCTGATCACGTCCACGGCCGGCGGTGCACCAAACGTGACGCTGACCAAGCAGCTGCGCGCTGCCGGCGTGAATATCCCCTATGGAAACCTGGCCGTTGATGAAGGGACGGCAAAAGCGATGGGAGCCGATGCAACTGGCATCTTCATCGCCGCGTCCTACATCACTGGCATCGACAGCCCGGAGAACAAGACGTTCCTTGCTGCCATGGAGAAGAAGTTTGGCGCCGATCTGAAGACGCCGAACGATCTCTCGGTACCGCAATATGAAGCAGTCTATCTTTATAAGGCCGCGGTCGAGAAGGCAGGTTCGACCGATCCTCAAGCTGTGATCGATGCGCTGGACGAGGTCAGCTTCACGGGTCCGAGAGGCTCGATCACCATGAACAAGCAGCGTCATGCACCTCTGACCATGTATCTGGGCCAGGTGCAGGAGGATGGCTCTGTCTCGGTGATCCAGAGCTTCTCCAATGTTGATCCGGGCGAACAGTGCCCGCAACTCGCCAACTGACAGCAACACCGGCGCGGAGGTCGTAGGACCTCCGCGCGCTAACACTCCGGTCAAGCAATGAGCATCGTCGCCCTCGATATCCTGACGACGGCAGCCATCCTGTTCGTGGTGGCCTCGGGTTTGATGATGATTCTCGGAGTAATGAAGCTCATCAATTTCGCTCACGGAGCATTTCTGACGGTGGGCGGCTACGCTGCCTATCTTACTACCCAAGCCGGAATTTCGCCCTGGCTGGCAATGCCTCTGGCAGGACTTTTCGGCTTTTTTGCAGGCCTGATTATCGAGCGGGTCATTGTACGCCCGCTCTACGATCGGCCGCTGGATGCAATCCTGGCAACCTGGGGACTGGGCATCGTGATCGGCCAGCTGATCACCCTGGGGTTCGGCCGGGAGGTGCAATTTGCCGCGAGCCCGCTGAGCGGGACCATGGCCCTCGCGGGTATCGAGTATTCCTCTTATCGCATCGCAGCGTCGTTGATTGCTCTCATCATCGCGGGAGCACTGACCGCGCTGCTTTATCTGACAAGGTTTGGGTTGAACGCTCGCGCGGTCATCATGAACGAGACTTTGGCGAGAGGTCTGGGCATCGACAGCCAGAAAGTGCGGGCGCTGACCTTCGGGCTGGGGGCCGGGTTGGCCTGCGCAGCAGGTGCCCTGATTACTCCGCTTCTCTCGGTCGATCCGAACATGGGACTGCCATGGCTGGTAAATTCGTTCATGCTGGTTCTCGTCTCCGGCGTATCAATACCCAGCCTGTTGCTTGCGTCCCTGCTGCTCGGTGGCGCACAGGTTCTAGTCTCGACCTATCTGAGCCCGATTCTTGGCGGCCTGACGATCGTAGTGCTTGCAGCCCTCATCCTGCGCATCAATCCAAAGGGGCTGAGCCTTGATTGAGAGTGTAACCACCCGTCGCGTGTATCGCACCGTACTGATTGGTGTACTGACCGCACTGATCGTTATTGGTACTGCGCCGCTTTATCTCGATACCTACACCACCAACATTCTCATCAGGGCGTTCCTGCTGGCATCCCTTGTGATGACGGTTGACGTCCTGTGGGGCTATACCGGCATCCTCACTTTCGGTCAGTCTGCCTTCTTCGGGATCGGGGCCTATGCCTGTGCGCTGGTATTCAGCCATTATGGCTTTGGTCCTGCCTGGGCGATAGGTGCACTGGGGCTCGGGATCGTGGTGGCGATGGCGGTTGGCTGGCTGATCGGCTGGCTTGCCTTTTATCATGGAGCGTCTCCGCTCTATGCCTCGATCATCACTCTGGCGTTGCCCATTGTGGTGGTGCAGGTCATATTTTCCGGCGGTCGGTTTACCGGTTCATCGAGTGGTTTGTCGGCCTTTCCGACCTATTACTGGGATGTCGAGGTCTGGTTCTGGCTGGCCGGTGCTTACATGGTCATCGTCACAGCCATCGGCTACCTGTTCGTCTCGAGCGATTTTGGTCGCGTACTGGTGGCGATCCGCGAGAATGAGGAGCGCTGTGCCTACCTCGGTATTCCGGTGTCGCGGATCAAGATATGGCTTATGGTGGCTGCCGCAGCCATTGGCGCCGGGGCGGGGTTCGGTTACGCCGCCTTCACCAATGTCGTTGCACCGGAG
>JAHEBA010000162.1 GCA_024642465.1 Alphaproteobacteria bacterium | reverse complement strand
TTCGCCTTGGCCTGGCGCTGGCCGATGAATTCTTCCAGCACCTGCGGACGCAAGTGCTGGTCGAACTCGTCCTCGCCGCGCCGGGCGGCAGCTATCAGCCGGTCATCACTCACCGTGCCAGCTCCTTCAGGCCCAGCCGGATCAGCGTTTCGGTCGCCGCGTCTTCACCAGCCGAGCGCATGGCGGCAGACACCGCTGCACCTGCCTGCGACTGGCCATAGCCCAGATTGACCAGCGCCGAGACGGCTTCCGCCGCCGCCGTGGGCCGCGGTGCGTCCAGCGCGCCGGACACCGCAGCAAGCGCCAGGTCTCCGCCGGTGAAGGCAGGCGCCTTGTCCTTCAGCTCCGTCACGATGCGTTGGGCAAGCTTGGGACCGACGCCACTGGCCCGGCCCACCATCGCCTTGTCGCCCAGCGCGATGGCATTGGTCAGCTCGTTTGCATCCAGGGTGGACAGAATGGCGAGCGCCACCTTGGTGCCCACGCCCTGCACGTTGTCGAGCAGGCGAAACCAGCCGCGTTCGGCTTCGGTTGCAAAGCCCACCAGCCGGATCGAGTTTTCCGAAACCAGCATCTCGGTATGGATCACCGCCGCCTCGCCCTTCGACGGCAGCGCCGCCAGCGTCTTGACCGAGCACGCGACGTGATACCCCACGCCGCCCACGTCAATGATGACGTGGTCGTCGCCATAGTCGTCGATGATGCCTTTCAGCCGTCCGATCATCCCGCCACCCTCAACGCTGCCGCCAGTGAGGCACTGCCTCGATGTTGCGCATGGCATATGGCAATGGCCAGTGCGTCGGCCGAATCCGCCGAATTCGGCGTGGCCTTCGGAAGCAGGATCTTCACCATCGCCTGGATTTGCTGCTTTTCGGCGTGGCCCGACCCGACCACCGTCTTCTTCACCAGGTTGGGCGCATATTCCGCCACGCTCAGGCCCGCCTGCGCCGGCACCAGCAGGCAAACACCGCGCGCCTGCCCCAGTTTCAGGGTGGCCCGCGCATCCTTGTTGACGAAAGTCTCCTCGACCGCCGCTTCGTCCGGCTGCCACGCGCCGATCACCTCGCGCAGATGGTCATGCAGCTGGCACAACCGCTCGGCCAGCGAGGCGCCTGCATCCGGCCTGATGGTGCCGTCGGCAACGAAGCTGAGCCGCGTGCCCTGAAGGCCGATGATGCCCCAGCCGGTATGCCTGAGGCCCGGGTCGACGCCGATGATCCGAATCGTTTCGCTCATGACCAACGACACTATGGCCGCGCACGCGCCCTGTCATCCACTGCCGGCCTCGAGCTGCTGGCGTATCCACTGCGCAAGCGCCTCAGCCAGGTGTGCCGCCGGGCCGGCATGGGTCACGCGCATGTAATAGTTCCAGCGGCTCGGAATGGACAGGCCGAACGGCCGCACCAGATTGCCCGATGCAAGCGCTGCCTGCGCCGTCAGCGAGTCGCCCAGCGCCACGCCCTGCCCTGCCGCTGCAGCCAGCTGCACCATCGGCATGTCGGAGAACACCAGCCCGGCGCGCGGATCGACGCTGGCCGCGCCCGCCGCCTCCAGCCAGCGCTGCCAGTCGACCTCGGTGACGAGGTGCAGCAGCCGGAAGCGGGCAAGGTCCGACGCCTTGCGCAGTCCCGGCTCGGCCGACAGCACCGACGGCGCACACACCGGAAACAGGTTCACCCTCGCCAGCAGCTCCGCCTTGCCGCGCATGGCGGCTTCATCGGAAAATGCCACCTGAACGTCCGACGCCTCGTTGCCAAGATCGCCCAGCAGCCGGGCCGCAGACACCTTCAGCCGCACGTCCGGATAAAGGGAGTTGAAGCCGCCGATCCGGTCGGCCAGCCACAACGCCGCGAACCCGGGCGGGCAAACCACGTTCAGTTCGCCCGTCATCGGCGCCCGCTCGCGGCTGGCGGCCTCCTTCAGGATCGCAAGTGCGCGGCGCGCCTCCAGCGCATAGTGCCGCCCGCGCGCCGTCAGCTTCAGGCCACGCCCGTCCGGCTCGGTCAGCGCGAAGCCGGCCTCGTCTTCCAGCCGCCGCAGCATGTGGCTCACTGCCGATCGGGTCAGCGCCATCTCGTCCGCAACCGCACTGGCAGACCCGTGGCGCTCCAGCGCTTCCAGCGCCTGCATCGCCTTGAGCGAGGGAATTCTCTGCATGGCTCGGCCCGTTCCGATTCAACTGTCGAAATTTCCTCAACAATAGTGCCCGAGATTTCAATTGTCCGGGTAATTTTTCTCCATCAACATCTGCAACACCCAATGAACCTGCACAGGAGTTGCCGTCATGACTGGAACCAACACGCCGCTGCGCGCCCGCGTCGAAGGTGGCGGCACGCCGGAAATGACCAACTGGTATCTGAAGTCGGAGACCGGCGTCCTGCGCGACGTGCTGCTTGGCCCGGCTGAAAGTTTCCGCTGGCTCGGGCTGGAGAATGCAGCCTGGTCGTCGCTGGTGCGCGACACGCTGCGCCGTGGCCTCAAGTTCGACAAGCAGCTTGCCATGCGCCAGCACCGGGAAATGGTCGATGCCTATCACGACGCCGGCGTCACCACCCATTTCCTGCCGGTGGATGAAAGCGTTCCCTACCAGGTCTACGCCCGCGACTCGTCCTTCATGACGCCCTATGGCGCCGTCATCTGCCAGCTCGCCAGCCCGCGCCGGCGCGGCGAGTATGCCTCGGTGCTGCGCTTCTACCTGGAGAACAACATCCCCATCTACGACATGGTATCGGCCGGCCAGTTCGAGGGCGGAGACTTCAACATCATCCGCCACGGCGTGGCCCTAGTCGGATACACCGACCACCGCTCCGAGGAGGTTGCCGCGTTCCAGGTGGCTGACTGGTTCAACACCGAAGGCTGGGAAATCAAGTATGCCCCGATCGACCAGTTCTATGTGCACATCGACCTGATGGTATGCATGCTCAACGACGAGTGCGCCGCCGTGTGCATCGACACCACGCCCGACGACATCGTCGACTGGCTGAAACAGAAGAAGATCGAGATCATTCCGGCGACCTTCAGGGAAACCATGGCGCTGGGCTGCAACGTGGTGGCGCTGGGCAACGACCGGGTGCTGTCGACCCTCGGCGCAACCGACCTGAACGCAAAGATGCGGGCCGCCGGATTTACCGTGTACGATCCCGACATGACCATGTTCACCTGGGCCGGCGGCGGTGTACATTGCATGTGCCAGCCGCTGCGCCGCGAGGCCGCCTGAGCAAAGAGCAAGGAAGCCAGATGGACGCCGAATTTTCCCGCCGCAAGCTGCTTGAGCGCGATCAACTTCGAGCCCTGTATGAACGCTCCGATGCCCGCGGGCTGCTGCAGGCCGCATCGCACATCGGCGCGGTACTGCTCACCGGCTACATGCTGTGGCAGACCTGGGGAACGTGGCTCGCCGTACCCGCCTTCATGGTCCACGGCATCCTGCTGAACTTCCTCTATGCTGGTCAGCACGAGCTGAGCCACGGCACGGTGTTCAAGTCGAAATGGCTGAATGAATGGCTCGGCCGCGCCATCGGCTTTGCTATGCTCTACCCGCGTGACTTCGACAAGATCCAGCACTTCGCCCATCACCAGTACACCCAGAACTGGGAGAAGGACGGCGAACTGGTACGCGAGCCATATACGCTGGCCTCCTATCTGTTGTGGTTCTTCGGCCCCACCTACTGGTACTCGCGCATCCGCCGCATCTTCCGCTTTGCCTTCGGCGTGGTCACCGAGCCCTATATCTTCAAGGCCCGGCACGATCTGGTCATCAAGGAGGCCCGGCTTCACCTGGCGGGCTATGCGCTCATCGCTGCTGTCTCGCTCTACTTCCAGTCCTGGGCTCCGGTCACGCTGTGGCTCGCACCGATGATGGTGATGAAGTTCGTCCACCAGCTGCAGAACACCATCGAGCACCTGGGCCTGTCACATGAGGACAACACCCTGGTGAACACCCGCTCCACCGACACCAACCCGCTGATGAAGTGGATGTGCTGGCAGATGCAGTACCACACCGCCCACCATACGTTCCCGTCGGTGCCGTTCTGGAAGCTGAACGAGCTGAACGACGTCATCGAGGGCAAGCTCGGCCACGAGGTCAACCGGATGGGCTACATCGAGTTCCAGCTCGAAATTGTCCGCAAGCTGTCCGGCGGCAAGTCGGAGGCCGACTACCCGATGAACGAAGTCTGGATCACCCGCCGCCCCGGCGGTGCGCTGGACCGCGTGGCGTACGATTGAGAAGGCGCTTCTTCCGGGCGCAAAACCGGTTCCCACTTTTGCTGAAGAAGCGCGCATGAACAAGTCAGCGTCACCTCGCCCCCCGCTCCAGATTTACCAGTCCCTGTGGGCCATGCAGCCCCACTCGCCCGAAGGCGTAAAGCTGCCTCTCGATGAAGTGTGCGACATGGTGGCGGCGGAAGGCTTCGCAGGCATGGCCATCGACCTTGGCGCAGCCGACGTGAAGACCGCCTACGATGTGCGCCCGCACCTCCAGCGCAACAGCCTCACCCCGCTTATCGTTGCCTTCCCCAAGTCCGTCCCGTCCCTGCGCGAAACGCTGGTCATGGCCAAGGACTTCGGCGCCCCGTTCGTGGATGTCATCGGCCAGGTTTTTCCGTTGTCGGTGGACGGCGGCATCCCGGTCATCCGCAGGTGGATCGAGATGTCCGAGGAGGTGGGCATGCCGGTCCAGTTCGAGACCCACCGCAACTGCATCACCAACGATCTCTTCTACACGCTTCAACTGCTCGACGCCGTGCCCGAGATGCGGCTGTGCTGCGACCTGTCGCACTATGTCGTGGACCGCGAGTTCTGGTACCCGATCTCGGCGGACAACCAGGCGCGGATACAACGCTGCATCGAACGCTCGGACTCGTTCCAGGGCCG
>JAHEBA010000056.1 GCA_024642465.1 Alphaproteobacteria bacterium | reverse complement strand
AAGCACACATATCCACACACAAGAGCTTACCTGCGTTCGTATGCAGAGAGTGAGCAAGAGGTGCCTCGATGATCTCCCTTACATTTCCCGATGGTTCCGTGCGCCAGTATGAAGCTGGCACCAGCGGCCGCGATGTGGCCGGCTCCATTGCCAAGAGCCTCGAAAAGAAGGCCGTGGCGGTGATGCTGAACGGCCAGCTGGCCGACCTGGCCGATCCGATCAAGGCTGATGCAGACTTCCGCATCATCACCCGCGACGACCCGGAGGCGCTGGAGCTGATCCGGCACGACGCCGCGCACGTAATGGCTGAAGCCGTGCAGGAATTGTGGCCGGGAACGCAAGTCACCATCGGTCCCGTGATCGAGAACGGTTTCTTCTACGACTTCAAGCGCAACGAGCCGTTCACGCCCGAAGATCTTCCGGTGATCGAGAAGAAGATGCGCGAGATCATCCAGCGCAACAGGCCGTTCACCAAGGAAGTCTGGAACCGGGACAAGGCCAAGCAGGTGTTCCGCGACAAGGGCGAGATGTACAAGGTCGAGCTGATCGACGCCATTCCGGATGAGCAGGACGTCAAGATCTATCACCAGGGCGACTGGTTCGACCTGTGCCGGGGTCCGCACATGGCGTCGACCGGGCAGATCGGCAACGCCTTCAAGCTGATGAAGGTGGCCGGCGCCTACTGGCGGGGCGACAGCAACAACGAGATGCTGACGCGCATCTATGGAACCGCATGGTCGAGCCAGGCAGACCTTGAAGGCTATCTCCACATGCTGGAGGAGGCCGAGAAGCGTGACCACCGCAAGCTGGGCCGCGAGATGGACCTGTTCCACTTCCAGGAGGAAGGTCCGGGCGTCGTGTTCTGGCACGCCAAGGGCTGGCGGATGTTCCAGAATCTCGTCAACTACATGCGCCGGCGTCTTGAAGGAACCTATGAAGAGGTGAACGCGCCGCAGATCCTCGACAAGGCGCTGTGGGAAACTTCCGGCCACTGGGGATGGTACAAGGAGAACATGTTCGTCACCGAGACGGAAGACGAGCGCGTTTTTGCCATCAAGCCGATGAACTGCCCGGGCCATGTGCAGATCTTCAAGCACGGCCTCAAGTCCTACCGCGAATTGCCGATCCGGCTGGCCGAGTTCGGCAACGTGCACCGCTATGAGCCGTCCGGCGCGCTGCACGGCCTGATGCGGGTGCGCGGCTTCACCCAGGACGATGCACACGTGTTCTGCACCGAAGAACAGCTGGCGGCAGAGTGCATGCGGATCAACGACCTGGTCCTGTCGACCTATGCGGATTTCGGCTTTGACGAAATCACCGTGAAGCTGTCGACCAGGCCGGAAAAGCGCGTCGGTTCCGACGAGAACTGGGACCATGCCGAAGAAATCATGGGCCGCGTGCTGGAACAGATCAAGGAACAGTCGGGCGGCAAGATCAAGACCGAGATCAACCCGGGCGAGGGCGCGTTCTACGGCCCGAAGTTCGAATATGTGCTGCGCGACGCCATCGGGCGCGACTGGCAGTGCGGCACCACGCAGGTGGACTTCAACCTGCCGGAGCGGTTCGGCGCCTTCTATATCGACAAGGAGTCCGAAAAGAAGCAGCCGGTGATGATCCACCGCGCCATTTGCGGTTCGATGGAGCGCTTCCTCGGCATCCTGATCGAGAACTATGCCGGCCACATGCCGCTGTGGTTCGCGCCGGTGCAGGTGGTTGTGGCGACCATCACTTCAGATGCTGACGAATATGCGGAGAAGGTGGCGAAGCACCTGCGCAAGGCTGGGCTTCAGGTCGAGACGGACCTGCGCAACGAGAAGATCAGCTACAAGGTCCGCGAGCACTCGCTGGCCAAGGTGCCGGTCATTCTGGTGTGCGGCAAGCGCGAGGCGGAAGAGAATTCCGTCAACGTGCGCAGGCTGGGTTCGCAGGCCCAGACGTCGATGTCGCTGGACGAATTGACGGCGGCCCTGGTCGACGAGGCCACGCCGCCGGACGTGAAGCGCCGCAACGCCGAGGCCTGAGTCCTTTCAACGCTTTGCCACGGTTCTTTCAGACCGTGCTTGAGCGTCATCGATGCCGGCATTTTCCGGCGCATCGGAGGCGAAGAGGTCGGCCAGTTCCTGGGCGTGCCGCTTGGCGCTCTCGGCCAGCTTCTCGTCGTCGGACTGGTGGGCGTAGTCGTCGTGAAGCCGCCGGCGGTCGCGTTCGGCGAACGTCTTGATGGTAGCGGCTGCTTCATCGCGGCTCATGCCGGTTTCCAACAGGACGCGACGCGCAAGCTCAAGCGACGAGAGAAACGTTTCCCGCATGATGTGTTCGACGCCGAGGTCCATCAGCCAGTGAACGTGGCGGCGGTCGCGGGCGCGGGCATAGATGGGCAGGTCCGGGTAATTCTTGCGCACCAGTTCGCAGATGCGCAGAGAGGATTCCACGTTTGATACGCAAACGACGATGGCGCGGGCCTTCTCCGTCTGGGCCGCTGCGAGGATGTCGGCGCGGGTGGCGTCACCGAAATAGACAGTGCCTCCGAAACGGCGCACGATCTCGATCTGGCTTGGATCGCCGTCCAGCGCGGTGAAGGGAATCCTACGGGCCGCGAGGACGCGGGCGATGATTTGGCCCATGCGGCCGAGGCCGGCAATGACTATGTGGCCGCCCTGTTCCGGCATTTCATCATGACCGGCATCGCTTTCCTCGACCGGCGTCCTGCGTTGCGTCCACCAGCTCTCCGCCAGCATCACAAGCGGCGTGGCGACCATGGTCAGCGTCACGATGACATTGATCTGCGAAGCAAAGTCGCGGGTGATGACGAATGAGGCAATGGCGGCTCCTGTCAGCACGAAGGCGAATTCGCCGCCTTGCGCCATGGCCACGGCAAAGCGGCGGGCACCGGCAAATTCGAGGCCGAAGCGTCGGCCCACGGCGTAGAGGATCACGCCCTTGATAAGCATCAGCGCAGCTGCTGCCCCTAACACCTGGAGCGGGACTTCGGTGATCAGGTTCAGGTTGAGCGACATGCCCACGGAGATGAAGAACATGCCCAGCAACAGCGACTCGAACGGCTTGATGTCGGCCTCGATCTCGTGGCGGTAGCCGGAGTCGGCCAGCAGCGCCCCGGCGATGAAGGCGCCGAGCGCCGGTGACAGGCCCGCTCCCTTGAAGATGATCTCGATCACCACGACCGACAGCAGCGCAAAGGCCGTCATGGCCTCGGATATGCCGGTCTTGGCGATCAGGTGGAATATCCAGCCCAGCACGTAGCGGCCAGCCAGTATGACAGCACACAAGGCCCCAAGCGCCTTCAGCGCGCCTTCCCAGGTCATGGTCGGTTGGTCGGCGGCGCCGACGGCAAGCAGCCCCACGAAGGCGATCATGGGAATGGCCGCGATGTCCTGGAACAGCAGGACCGCAAAGCCCAGGCGTCCATGGCGATGCTCGAGTTCGCCCTTTTCCTTCAGAACCTGCAGCACCATTGCCGTGGAGGAGAGGGACAAGGCAAGGGCTGCGAAAAGCGCGTAGCGCCAGTTGTACTGCGCCAGCACCATGAGGGCGAACAGGGCGGCCGATGTGACGAGAACCTGGCTGCCGCCCGCGCCAATGACGGAACGGCGCATGGCGAAAAGACGTTGTGGCCTCAGTTCGAGGCCGATCAGGAACAGCAGGAGAACGACGCCAAACTCCGCCACGTGGAGCATTCTTTCGGCATCCTTGAAGATGCCGAACGCATAGGGGCCGATCATCACCCCGGCAAAAAGGTAGCCCAGAACAGCACCAATGCGCAGGTGCTTGGCCAGCGGCGCAATGAAGGCCGCGGAGGCAAGAAGAACGGCGACCTGAAAGAGAGAAATGTTACCCAAGTTTGAACCTGTATCCCTTTTATGCGCTATCGTGGACCATGGCACACGATTTGAACAACAGCATTGTGAGCGAACCGGAGCTGAAATGAGCCGCTTTGATTGTAACGACCCGATCCCGCGCGACCCGCGCTCGTGCGATGCATTGGAACACATCATCGTGCCGCGGGCGCGCGACATAGGCGGCTTCGAGGTGCGGCGGGCATTGCCGTCGACCAAAAGGCAGATGGTCGGGCCGTTCATCTTCTTCGACCAGATGGGGCCGGCCACGCTGGAGGCGGGCAAAGGCATAGACGTGCGTCCGCATCCGCATATCGGGCTTTCCACGGTCACGTGGCTGTTCGCGGGGCAGATCTTCCATCGCGACAGTCTGGGCTCGGCGCTGCCGATAGACCCCGGCGCGGTGAACTGGATGACGGCGGGCAAGGGCATTGTGCATTCCGAGCGCACCGGCCCGGAGGAACGCGCCACCGACAAACGACTCTATGGCATTCAGTCCTGGGTTGCGCTGCCGAAGAACAGGGAAGAGGACACGCCTGCATTCCGGCATCATGGCGCGGACGAACTTCCGATCATCTCTGACGGTGGGGTGATGCTGAGAGTCATTGCCGGCAAGATGTTCGGCGAGAGCTCGCCGGTGGAAACGGCGACCGACATGTTCTACGGCGAGGCCGTCATGCATACAGGCGCAGCCATGCCGCTGCCGCCGGTATTCGAGGAGCGCGCGATCTATGTGGTGTCTGGCCAGATCAGGATTGCGGGCGACCTGTTCGACGGCGGCCAGCTTCTGATCCTCAGGCCGGGAGACCACATCTCCATCATCGCCACCAAGGTGTCGCGCATCATGGTGCTGGGCGGCGAGCCGATGGAGGGCCCGCGTCACATATGGTGGAACTTCGTGTCGTCGTCGAAGGAGCGCATCGAGCAGGCGAAGAACGAGTGGAAGACGGGTCAGTTCGACATCGTGCCCGGCGATGCGGAGGAATTCATCCCGCTGCCGGAGCGCTAGAGCCTCAGTCCGTTCCCTGAACCTCGGTGCGATTGCCGGCCTCGATGATCACCATGCGAGTCTTCTGGCCGCCGGTCCAGTCGTAGGTGCCGGGCGCCAGGGTGAGCTGCTGCGGGCCGGTGCCGCTTGCTGACCAGCTGCTGTTGCGGTCGGTGATGGTCCATGCGGTGGCGGCGTCCGTGTTGACCGTGGCGATGCCGGCCTGATGGTCAAGTTGCAGCGTCGTAAGGATGCCGGGCTTGATGGAGACATCGGTGCGGGTCACCGTGTTGCCGGGTTCGATCACGCTCTCCAGCCGGTAGTTGCCAGCGCCAAGGCGCATCAGCCCACCGGGCACGTCCGACGTCGCGATTAGCTGACCGAAGGTCTCGCCGCTCTTTGCATATATCTTGTGAACGGCACGGAACGGTGCGGGCAGGGGCTCGCTGGCGAGTGTGGACAGGGTGCGCAGTCCGCCCACGTTGAAGACGAAGGTGTAGACCATGTAGTGGCCCTTGAGCACCTCGACGTCCCTTGCGATGGATACGGAGCCGTACGTCGCCTCGATGGTGTAGGTGCCGGGCTCAAGGAAGAGATTGCTGACCGGCTCTTCGGCTTCCAGAAGTTCTTGCGGGCTGCCGGCGGCCAGCCCGCCATCGGCAGTGGCGCGGCGGACCTTCCAGTGCACGGGCCGGGTTATCAGGCCACCGTCTTCCGACAGCCGCGCGGAAAGCTCCATGCCTTCATGGCCGAGCTTGGTAACCTCAATGCGCAGCTCAAATGGAATATCTGTTTTCTGCGGCTCGACCGAGCCGGTGATGATGGCGTCAGCGTCAGCGCGTTGCGCGGCGTTGAGGCCTGTGGCGAAAAAACCAGCGGCGAGCAAGGTGCCCGCCAGCGTCAGGGCCGCCCCTGTGAGAAGGCGGCCCCGATGGTGCTCGCGCGCACGTGAGAGAGTAACGTGCATGCTTTCAGCTTCCCTGTCAGACTTCGAGGTACCCAACTCCTGGAACGCTCTGTCTGAACTTTCCCCCGACCATTTCCCGGCCGGCATCAGAAGCAAACCATGCCCTGTTGCCGCTCGCAACGGCGTCCTTAATAAAGGGTTAACGGGCGGGGGAAGGGTTTAGTAAATTCGTTCAGAGGTGCTAAGTGTGGCCGCTTGAAAGGCGCGATTCACCCGCAAGGAGACGATGCATGCCGGTTGAACTGAACGAAGACCTGCCGGTCGAGGCTCTAAATGACCGTTCGGGCCTGCTGGAGCTGCTGGAAACCCGCCGGTCCGCCTCCGCCAAGGCGTTGACAGGGCCGGGGCCGGACGCGGCAGAGCTCGAGCGGCTGCTGAAGATCGCGGCAAGGGTCCCGGACCATGGCAAGCTCACGCCGTGGCGGTTCATCGTGTTCGAAGGCGAGAGCCGCGACCGCGCTGGTGACGTGCTGGTGCGGCGTTACCACGAGCTGCACCCCGGTCATGGCGAGGAAACGCTCGCGCAGCAGCGGCAGATGTTTTCGCGTGCCCCGTGCGTGGTGGCCGTGGTGAGCAGCCCTGTTGCCGATCACCCTAAGATTCCGGAGTGGGAGCAGCTAATGTCGGCGGGTGCGGTGTGCCAGAACCTGGTGATCGCCGCCACTGCCATGGGCTATGGCGCGCAGTGGATCACCGGCTGGTACGCCTTCGATACGCAGGTGCTTGCCGCGTTCGGACTCGACGCTGGCGAACGGATCGCTGGCTACATATATATCGGCACGCCGACCGAGATGCAGGGCGACCGTCCGCGCCCCGTGCCGGCAAGCATCACCACCCGGTTCTGACGGAGAACCCCAAGGCAAATGGCTGACATCCAGGGTATCCTTTTCGACAAGGACGGTGTCTTCGTCGACTTCGAAAAGACGTGGACGCCTGTGCTCAAGGCAGCCGCCCACGAGGTTGCCGCGGGCGAGCGTTCAGCCGGCGAGCGTCTTCTGCAGGTGGCGGGGCTCGATCCGGCCAGTGACAGGTTTATTCCGGGGTCGATCTGGGCCGCCGGGCACGCCGATGACCTCGTCGAGGCCTGGCTGCCGCTGGCAGGCGGACGCAGCCGTCAACAGCTATTCGATCTAGTCGGCACCCACTGCGTCGAGGCGAAGCCCCATCCGGTTCTCGCACACCATGAGCAGCGGCGAATATTCAACCAGCTCAAGCAGCACGGACTGAAACTCGGCGTGGCGACCAACGACATGGAGGCCTCTGCGAAGGCAACCGTGGCGCATTTCGGCCTGTCGGATGTGTTCGACATCGTGCTGGGCTACGACAGCGTGGCCAATCCGAAGCCCGCAGGCGATCCCGTCGTGGCGTTCAGCGGTCATGTGGGCCTACAGCCGGGAGCGGTGATGATGGTGGGCGACAATACCCACGACATGCACTGCGGGCGCGCGGGCGGGGCAGGGGTGTGCGTTGGCGTGCTGTCCGGCAATTCGACTCATGCCGAACTCAGCGCGCTTGCCGATCACGTGATCGACGACATTTCGTGGCTGCAGGGCCTGCTTGCGCGGCTGCGTGGTTGACTCTTCACCCTGCAAGCCGCCATCAAGGTTTTGACAGGCCGGAATGACCGGTCCTGTTGCTGACCAGCGAGGAGCCCTGACGCATGTTCTATGACGCCCGGAAGAATGACCACGGCCAGGAGTTCGATCCGTTCAAGGCGGTTGTCGCCCCAAGGCCGATTGGCTGGATATCCTCGCTGTCGCCGGACGGTGTCGCCAATCTCGCCCCCTACAGTTTCTTCAATGCCATGGCCGACAACCCGCACTACGTCGTTTTCGGTTCGGCAGGGCGCAAGGACAGCATCCGCAACATCGAGGCAACCGGAGAATTCACCTGCAACATGGCGACCTGGGACTTGCGCGAAAAGATGAACGCCTCATCGGCGGCGTTGCCATACGGTGTGGACGAGTTCGAGGCTGCCGGGCTGGAGAAGGCGGAAGGTCAGCTGGTCAAGTGCCCACGCGTGGCAGCAAGCCCGGTTGCACTGGAATGCAACTATGTGAAGACGGTCGACTTGCCCGGCCATGACAACGAGAAAGGCGGTTATGCCATCGTTGTCGGCCAGGTCATCGGGGTCCATATCGACGATGCCTTCATCAATGACGGGCGCGTGGACACTGCAGGGATGCAGCCGCTGGCCCGGATGGGCTATTCTGAATACGCGGTCGTGACGGAGGCGTTCCGCATGCGACGTCCGGGCTAGGGCTCGGGGACAGGGAGAGAAGCGATTTACACCGGCCCCATCATACTGGCACAGGCCGCCCAGGGCCCCGCTACCACAGCTGCCGATCAGGCCGGCTCTGGATCGGCCGCCGGCGCCGGCCCGTCCGGATCAACTCCCACTCCGGAAGGCATGACCATCGAGGATGTCGGCAGCCTGTTCGAACGCGGCATCAATTTCTTCGCCAACTGGCTGAACCAGATCGGCATCACCTCGACTACCACGGGCCTGCAATGGGCATCGATACAGTTCGCCGTCATCGTGGCTGCGTTTGCCGCCGCCCTTGTGCTTGACCGTACGCTGACGCCACGGCTGGAAGCGCGGGCGCGAGAGATCAAGGGCAAGCCGCAACTGCTGCGGCTAATCGTGATATTCCTGCGGCGGTCGCGGTGGATATTCTTCGCCATCTCGCTATGGGTGGCGTTGTGGATCATGCGCGAGGTGACCTGGATCTCGCGCAGTTACCTGCTCGGCATTGCCGCCAACCTGGCCACGGCCTGGGTCGTTATCTCCATCATCACCCGCATCATCCGAAACCGGTTCATGGCAAACCTGGCCGCGGCATTTGCCTGGTCGGTGGCGGCCTTGAGCATTCTCGACCTGCTGCCCGAAACCATCACGCTGCTCGACAGCTTCGGGTTCGAGCTGTCCGGCGGCGTGCGGCTGACGCCGCTTCTGGTCATCAAGGCACTGCTGACGGTCGGCGTGCTGGTATGGCTGGCGCTGGCGCTGGGCCGATATGCCGACACCAAGTTCCGGGCCAGCGAAGACCTCAATCCATCGTCCCAGGTGCTGCTGGGCAAGCTGGTGAAGGCAGTGTTGCTGGTGACTGCGGTTTTGGCCGCGTTGTCGATGGTCGGTATCGACCTGACGGCGCTGGCGGTGTTCTCCGGTGCCATTGGCCTCGGTCTCGGCTTCGGCCTGCAGAAGGTCGTTTCGAACCTGATTTCCGGTTTCATCCTGCTGGCAGACAAGTCGATCAAGCCAGGCGACGTGATCAGCGTCGGCGACACCTATGGCAAGATCAACGAACTGGCGGCCCGCTATGCTTCGGTCATCTCGCGTGATGGGCGCGAGTACCTGATACCCAACGAGGACCTTATCACGAGCCAGGTGATCAACTGGTCCTACTCGTCCGATCTTGTGCGACTCGACCTGGATTTCGGCGTGAGTTACGACGCCAACCCCCACGACGTGCGTGATCTGGCCAAGAAGGTCGCTGCCGGTCACAAGCGGGTGCAGGCGGTGCCATCGCCGGTTTGTCACATCACCGAATTTGCCGACAGTTCGATCAACTACAAGCTGCGGTTCTGGATACGCGACCCCGGGCAGGGCACGGTAAACGTGCGCGGCGACATCTTCCTGGCACTGTGGGATGCGCTCAAGGAAGCCGGTATCGAGATACCCTATCCGCACCGCGATGTGGCGTTCAGGGGGCCGGTGAAGGTGGAACTCAGCGAGGTGTCCAGAGCACCGGCAAAGCGGCCGCGCAGCAAGCCGAAACAGGACTGAGCCTTCCGCAGCCCTATTTGAACTTCCGGAACAGGCCAGTGGCGTCGAACATGCCTTCGAGCGCCTCCATCCGTTCGCGCGCGGTGTCCCAGGTGGCGGTGACGACCGCGCTGACCATGGTTTCAACCAGCAGTACCATTGCCGCTGTCGAGTCCCAAGCCGATGGCACCGAAATGTGTACAGGGAAACAGTGGTGGGCGACCCTGGCTGCCGGTGAGCGCCACTGGTCGGTGAACAGGATCAGCCTTGCGCCGCGCTGGGGCGCCACCTCTGCAAGTTTCAACGTGGACACCTCGTAGCGGCGAATGTCAAAGACGGCGAGCACGTCGCCCTCCTTCATGTTGAGCAGGTGGTGCGGCCAGGTGTTGGAGCTTGCCTCGATCAGCGTCACGCCGGGCCGGACGACCTGCATGTGCAGGAACAGATGGCTTGCCAGCATGCCGGTGATGCGGCCGCCGGCGATGTACAGATGCCGGTCATGATCGGCCAGAAGTCCGCAGGCGGCATCGAACGAAGCCGGGTCGATATGGTTCAGCGTCTGGCGGATGTTGCCCGTTACAGCCTCGGTGAAACGGTTCAGGATGTGGGTTTCAGGGGCCGTGGCGGCCCAGCCGTCCTGCTTGGCGATGGGGCTGGAAATGCGGGCTTCAAGCTCGTGGCGCAGGGCGGCCTGATAATCTGCAAAACCCCTGAAGCCGATCTTCTGCACCAGCCGCATGACTGTGGGGGCCGAGACCTCGGCCTTGGCGGCAAGTTCGGTGATCGTGCCGAGCCCGGAGATGGGGTAATTGTCCAGCAGCACTGCGACGAGCTGACGTTCGGCCCGGGTCAGGCTTTCGCTGTTGTCGCTCAGGAGATCGGCCACGGTCGCCTGTGTCATGATGTTTTGCACTCCATATGCCGAAATTGCGTCCCACAGGGGCTGACGCCCAAGAATTCCAGATGGGAAACATATTGACAAGACGCTGGTGACTGTAAAAAATTTTACAAACGAACGCAGGGGCGTCAGCAGTTGTCACAACCCGAACCACGTCATCAGCCGGCCGGTTTCAGCGCGCCCATGCCTGAGGTGCGCAACCGGGATGGAAGTTCGCCGGTGGTGGTGGTTTGCGAGCACGCTTCCAACTTCTTTCCGCCAGAACTTGACGGGCTGGGCCTCGACACCGAAGCGCGCGAGAGCCACATCGCCTGGGATCCGGGCGCACTGCCGGTCGCACAGGCAATGGCCAGCAGGCTCGGCGCGGCTCTGGTGTCAGCGCGGGTGTCGCGGCTGGTATACGACTGCAACAGGCCGCCGCATGCGCCCGACGCCATGCCGGCGCGCAGCGAGGTTTTCGACGTCCCCGGCAATGCCGGTCTGGATGAGGCTGAGCGCGCATTGCGCACGGAGCTCGTCTATCAGCCGTTCCGGGCCGCGCTGGCCGGCGTACTGGCCGGACGCATTGGCCGTCCGACGGTACTGGTGACGATCCATACCTTCACGCCGGTCTACAAGGGCGTGGCGCGGGACGTGGAACTGGGCATCCTGTGCGACGAGGACGCACGGCTGGCCGATGCAATGCTGCAGGTTGCTGGCAGCCACACCTCGCTAGACGTGCGCCGCAACGAGCCCTATGGCCCTGCCGACGGCGTGACCCACACACTGATCGAGCACGGGCTATCCAACGGCATACTCAACGTGATGATCGAGATCCGCAACGATCTGGTCGGTACCGGCGAGCAGCAGGCGAGTATGGCTGATCTGCTGTGTGACGTACTTGAAGAGGCGCTGGCCGGTCTCGGCATCCATGCGGCGGCAGAGGGAGCGGGCGGCTGATGTTTGGCTTCATGCGCGCCTATATCCGCTGGGTGGACGCGGTAAACTACCGGATTGGCCGGGTGGCCATGTATGGCATCTTCGTCCTGATCGGCATCCTGCTGTGGTCGTCGCTGTCGAAAGTGCTTTCCGACGAGCCGTTCCACCTGCTTGTCGCGCCCTCCAACTGGACGTTGGAAATGGCCCAGTTCGCGATGGTTGCCTACTACATCATCGGCGGCCCTTACTCGATCCAGATGGGCTCCAACGTGCGCATGGACCTGTTCTATGGCGACTGGAGCGTGAAGAAGAAGGCGTGGTTCGACGCCTTCACCATCGTTTGCCTTGTCACGTTCCTGGCCGTGCTGCTGTATGGCGGCATGACGTCACTGGCCTACTCGCTGGGCTACTGGGGCGACCATCCGTTCCAGTTCTTCATCGGTCTGCTGACCGGATCGGAAGAGATCGGCCGGCTTGAAGTGAGCCGGCGGGCATGGCGGCCGTACATGTGGCCGATCAAGGCGATCATGGTTGCAGGCATAGTGCTGATGCTGCTGCAGGCAGTATCCGAGTTCTTCAAGGACATTTTCCGCATCCGGGGGGAAGAGGCCTGATGTCCTACGAGATGATTGCCCTGCTGATGTTCTCCAGCATGATGGTGCTGCTGATGACCGGGCAGCGCGTATTTGGCGCCATCGGCTTCGTCGCCGTGGTGGCGTCGCTGGCGCTGTGGGGAACGGGCGGGTCGGACATCGGCTTTGCCGCCGCCATGAAGTTGATGAACTGGTATCCGTTGCTGACGCTGCCGATGTTTATCTTCATGGGCTACGTACTGTCGGAATCGAAGATTGCCGACGACCTGTATAAGATGTTTCACGTCTGGATGGGCCCGGTGAGCGGTGGTCTGGCCATCGGCACCATCGGGCTGATGGTGCTGATCTCGGCGATGAACGGGCTCTCCGTCGCCGGCATGGCCATCGGCGCAACCATTGCGCTGCCGGAGCTTCTCAGGCGCGGCTATGACAAGCGCATGGTGACCGGGGTCATCCAGGCGGGGTCTTCGCTCGGCATCCTGGTGCCGCCGTCGGTGGTGCTGGTACTTTACGCCATGATCGCGCGCCAGCCGGTCGGCCAGTTGTGGCTTGCCGGCGTGGTGCCGGGGCTGATGATGGCGGCGCTGTTTATCATCTACATCGTCATTCGCTGCCGGTTGAACCCGTCGCTCGGCCCTGCGCTGCCTCCCGAGGAACGCAACATTCCGATGGCCGAGAAGCTGCGCCTGCTCACTGCAGGCCTGCTGCCGATCAGCATCTTCCTGGCCATGATGGTGCCGTTCATCAACGGCTGGACCAGCCTGGTTGAGAGCTCGGCCATCGGCGCCATGACCGCCTTTGTCGCGGCGGCACTGAAGCGCCGGATGACGCGCGTAGTATTCGAGAATTCGGTGCGCATGACGCTCGGCATCTCGTGCATGTTCATGTGGATCATCCTGGCGGCGTTGGCGTTTGGCGCAGTGTTCGACGGGCTGGGCGCGGTGAAGGCCATCGAGAGCCTGTTCACCGAGAAGATGCAGCTGGAGCCGTGGATGATCCTCGTCTTGATGCAGCTGTCGTTCATCGTCATGGGTACGTTCCTCGACGATACGGCGATGCTGGTCATCGTGGCGCCGCTCTACGTGCCGCTGGTGGGCGTGCTGGGATACGACCTGATCTGGTATGGCGTGCTGTACACGATCACCACGCAGATCGCCTACATGACGCCGCCCTTCGGCTACAACCTGTTCCTGATGCGCGCGATGGCGCCGCCGGAGATATCACTGGGCGATATCTACCGATCGATTGTACCGTTTGTCGGCGTGATGACGCTGGCGCTGATACTTGTGATGCTGTTTCCGCAGATTGCCCTGTGGCTGCCGGAGTATGTCTACGGCAAATAGGGTGAGGCCAGGGGGATGTGTGAGTTGCCGAGTGAGTTGTGATCCAAACCCAAGTGGAGGAGTAAGCCAATGACCACGAGACGCAAGTTTATCCAGACGGCCGGTGTTGCGGGTGCTGCAACGCTGGCGGTACCTGCCGTGCATGCGCAGTCCAAGATCAAGTGGCGCCTGCAGACCTATGCCGGACCGGCGCTTGCCGAGCACGTCATCAAGCCGGCCATCGACAGCTTCAACAAGATCGCCCGCGACGAGATGGAGATCGAGCTGTTCTTTGCCGACCAGCTGGTGCCGACAGGCGAACTCTTCCGCGCCATGCAGAAGGGCACGATCGACGCTGTCCAGTCGGACGATGACTCGATGGCCTCGCCAACCGAGGTGACAGTGTTCGGCGGCTACTTCCCGTTCGCCCTGCGCTATTCGCTGGACGTGCCGGTGCTGTTCAACCAGTATGGCCTGAAGCAGATCTGGGAAGAGGAATACGCCAAGGTCGGCGTCAAGCACATCTCTGCCGGTTCGTGGGATCCGTGCCACTTCGCCACCAAGGAGCCGATCAACTCGCTCGCCGACATCAAGGGCAAGCGCATCTTCACGTTCCCGACGGCGGGCCGGTTCATGGAGCGCTTCGGCATGGTTCCGGTAACGCTGCCGTGGGAAGACGTCGAGGTTGCCGTACAGACCGGCGAGCTTGACGGCATCGCCTGGTCGGGCATCACCGAGGACTACACGGTGGGCTGGGCAAACGTGACCGACTACTTCCTCACCAACAACATATCCGGTGCGTGGATCGGGCACTTCTTCGCCAACATGGACCGCTGGAACGAGCTGCCTGATCACCTGAAGGAGCTGGTCAACATGTGCTTCGACAGCTCGCACTACTATCGCCAGTGGTGGTACTGGGGCGGCGAAGCCAACCTGCGCGTCAAGGGCGACAAGATGAAGCTCACGACCATTCCGGATGCGGAGTGGGCCACGGTCGAGGCCGAGGCGCAGAAGTTCTGGGACGAGATCGCGGCCGAGTCCGAAACCAAGGCCAAGGTCGTCGCCAAGATCAAGGAATACAACGACGTGATGGCCAAGGCTGGCCGTCCGTACCGTTACACCTGAGTTCGCAACATCAGGCAGCCGGGGCACAAGGCGCTTGTGCCCCGGTTTGCCGTCCAAGGCCAATCGAACCCTCGCGGGAGTGACACGACATGCTGAGTTTCGCCGACTTGAAGAAGCAGGCCGCCAAGGGCGCCATCGATACCGTACTGGTGTGCATGGTGGACATGCAGGGCCGGTTGATGGGCAAGCGCTTCCACGTCTCCAATTTCATCGAGTCGGGCCACGAGGAAACCCATTGCTGCAACTATCTGCTGGCGACCGACATCGAAATGGCGACGCCGGACGGCTATGCGTCAACCTCGTGGGAAAAGGGCTATGGCGACTACGTCATGAAGCCCGATCTCTCCACGCTGCGTCTGCTGCCATGGCTGGAAGGCACGGCCATGGTGTTGTGCGACCTGATCGACCACCACACCCATGAGCCGGTACCGCACGCGCCGCGGCAGATCCTCAAGGCACAGGTTGCCCGCGCCGAGGCCATGGGCTTCAACCCCATGATGGCAACGGAGCTTGAATTCTTCCTGTTCGAGAAGTCGTTCGACGAATACCGCAAGTCAGGCTTCCGCGACCTCGCTCCGCTTGCAGGCTACAATGCCGACTATTGCATCCAGCTCAGCACCAAGGATGAGCACGTGATGCGGCCAATCCGCAACCTGCTGGTCCAGGCAGGCGTGCCGGTGGAAAACTCCAAGGGCGAAGCCGAAGCCGGCCAGGAAGAACTGAACATCCGCTATGCCGATGCATTGCTGGCGGCGGACCATCACACGCTGGCCAAGCACGCGGTCAAGGAAATCGCCATGCAGTGTGGCCATTCGGCAACCTTCCTGCCGAAGTGGCACCATGAAAGGGTCGGCAGCGCGGCACACATCCACCAGTCGCTGATGGGCAAGAAGGGGCCAGCCTTCCACGATTCCAAGGACAAGCTCACTATGTCGGCCACGATGAAGTCTTACGTGGCCGGGCTGTTGCGCTATTCGCCGGACATCACGTTCTTCCTGGCGCCCTACGTGAACAGCTATAAGCGCTTCCTCCCGGGCACTTTCGCGCCGACCAAGGTTGCCTGGAGCATCGACAACCGCACCGCCGGATACCGGCTTGTCGGCGACGGCACGAAGGGCGTGCGCATCGAGTGCCGCATTCCGGGCAGCGACATAAACCCCTATCTCGCTTGCGCGGCACAGCTTGCCGCCGGGCTCACCGGCATCGAGGAAGGGTTGAGTCTGGATGCGCCGGTCACCGGCGATGTATACGGCATGAAGGACGTGCCATCGATTCCGCATACGCTGCGCGACGCAACCGAGAGCCTTCGCAACTCTGCCATGCTGCGCAAGACGATGGGCGACTGGGTGGTTGACCATTATACGCGCGCTGCAGAAGTGGAGCAGGAAGCGTTTGACGCGGTCGTCACCGACTGGGAAATCGCACGCGGCTTTGAAAGGGCCTGAACGACAACATGAGCAAGACAGTAAAGCTCGTTTCGCCGATCGACGGATCGGTTTACATCGAACGCGAAGTGCTGAGCCGGGACGATGCGTTTGCGGCGGCTGCCCGGGCGCGGGCGGCGCAACCGGCCTGGGCGACGCGGCCCATCCAGGAGCGCATTGACCTGGTGTTGCGGGCCAACGAGATCATCGGCCAGCAGACCGAGAGGATGGCCACCGAACTCGCTCACCAGATGGGCCGGCCGGTTCGTTATGGCGGCGAGTATGGTGGCTTCAACGAACGCGTGCGCTACATGGCGGGCATTGCCGAAAGCGCGCTGGCGCCCATCGAGGTGGAGGACTCGGACGCCTTCAAGCGCCAGATCAAGCGCATTCCGCATGGCGTGGTGATGGTGGTTGCGCCGTGGAACTACCCTTACATGACCGCGATCAACACCATTGCTCCGGCGCTGATGGCAGGCAATACGGTGATCCTGAAACATGCCGCGCAGACGCTCAAGGTGGGTGAGCACCTCGCCGAGGCATTTGTCGCTGCGGGCGTTCCGGCGGACGTTTTCCAGAATGTCGTGCTGGATCATGAAACCACGTCTGAACTTATCGGCAAACGGGCGGTGAATTTCGTCAATTTCACCGGCTCCGTCGGCGGCGGGCAGGCGATGGAGCAGGCGGCAGCCGGCACCTTCATTCCCGTCTCTACCGAGCTTGGAGGAAAGGATCCGGGCTACGTTCGCGCCGACGCCGGTCTCGACAAGGCGGTCGATACGCTGATGGACGGGGCGATGTTCAACTCCGGCCAGTGCTGCTGCGGCATCGAGCGTATCTACGTCCATGAAAGCCTTTACGACGCCTTCGTCGAAAAGGCGGTTGCCTGGGTCAACAACGGACTGAAGCTCGGCAATCCGCTCGACAAGGAAACCACCATCGGGCCGATGGCGAACGTGCGGTTTGCGAAGGAAGTGCGTGCGCAGATCGAGGAAGCCCTTGCCGACGGGGCGGTGGCACACATTGCGAAGTCGCCGGCAGACGATGGCGGGGCGTATGTGACTCCGCAGATCCTCACCAACGTCAACCACGATATGCGCGTCATGCGCGATGAAAGCTTCGGCCCTGTGGTCGGCATCATGCCCGTCAAGGACGACGAGGAAGCTGTCGCGCTGATGAACGACTGCCAGTTTGGCCTGACCGCCTCGATCTGGACTGCCGATGCCGCCAAGGCGGAAGAGATCGGCGACCGGATCGAGACCGGCACCGTGTTCATGAACCGCTGCGACTATCTCGACCCCGCCCTGTGCTGGACCGGCTGCAAAGACACCGGCCGCGGGGCAGGGCTCTCCATCCTGGGCATCCAGGCTCTGACCCGTCCCAAGTCATACCACCTCAGAAAGGCTTGAACAGAATGACGCTTACCGCCAACTGGTCCTATCCCACCGCCATTAAGTTCGGGGCAGGCCGTATTGCCGAGATCGGCGCCGCTTGCGCACAGGCAGGCATGAAGAAGCCGCTGCTGGTGACCGACCGCGGCCTGAAGGACATGGAAATCACCACCCGCACGCTGGACTTGATGGAGAAGGCGGGTCTGGGCCGGGCGATCTTTGCCGACGTCGATCCGAACCCCAACGAGAACAATCTCGATGCGGGCCTCAAGGTGTATCGCGATGGCGGGCATGATGGCGTGATTGCCTTGGGTGGTGGTTCTGGCCTCGACCTTGGCAAGATGGTCGCCTTCATGGTGGGCCAGACGCGCCCCGTTTGGGATTTCGAGGACATCGGCGACTGGTGGACCCGCGCCAATGCTGACGGCATCGCGCCCATCGTCGCCGTGCCGACCACGGCCGGCACCGGCTCTGAAGTGGGCCGTGCCAGCGTCATCACCAACTCGCAGACCCACGTGAAGAAAATCATCTTCCACCCGAAGGTGCTGCCGAGCGTCGTCATTGCCGACCCTGAACTGACCGTCGGCATGCCGCCGCACATTACCGCCGGCACCGGCATGGACGCGTTTGCGCACTGCCTGGAAGCCTATTCCAGCCCGTTCTTTCACCCGATGTCGCAAGGCATCGCGTTGGAAGGCATGCGGCTGGTGAAGGAATACCTGCCGCGCGCCTACGAGGACGGCAAGGACCTCGAAGCGCGCGCCCAGATGATGGTGGCAGCCTCCATGGGAGCTGTTGCGTTCCAGAAGGGGCTGGGCGCGGTACATGCGCTGTCTCACCCAGTGGGTGCGGTCTACAACACCCACCACGGCACCACCAACGCGGTGTGCATTCCCGCCGTGTTGCAGATGAACCGGCCGGAGATCGAGGATCGCATCAATCGGGCGGCCGCCTATCTCGGCATTTCCGGCGGCTTCGATGGTTTTGCGAAGTTCGTCGATGCACTGAACGCCGAACTGAAGATCCCCAAGCGGTTGGCGGACATGGGCGTTGGCACGGATCGCATCGACGAGATGGTTGCCATGGCGCTGGAAGACCCGTCAGCTGGCGGCAACCCGGTCAAGATGACGCCCGAGAACACCAAGGCGCTGTTCAAGGCGGTAATCTAGGCCAGTCCGTACTGAGCTGCCCGCTCGAGCAGTTTCTTCGAGCGGTTGAGGTGGGGAATGTCGAACATCTTGCCGTCGATCCCCACCACGCCGGCATTTCCGGCTGCAGCAAAGGCATCGATGACCTTGCGGGCATTAGCAATCTGGCCTGCCGACGGGGTGAAGACCTGGTTGATGATGTCAACCTGCGCCGGATGAATGGCCATCTTTGCGGTGAAGCCGTCACGTACCGCCTGCTCGCAGTCCTCGATCAAGCCTGCCTCGTTGCGGAAATCCACGTAGACGGTGTCAACCGGCTCGACGCCGGCTGCCCGGGCGCCGTAGAGGCACAAGGTGCGGGCAAGGCGGTAGGGTTCAGTAAGGTTGCCGGCTGCGTCCCGGTTGGCCTGTGCGCCGAGTGCGTTGGACAGGTCTTCCGCACCCCATGCAACGCCCTTCAGGTTGGCCTTGACCCCGCCATAGGTGCCAAGCCCGAACATGGCTTTCGCCGTTTCGGTGGCGATGGCAATGATGGGCATGTCTGCACCGGTCCAGCCGGCCAGCGTTTCTACGCACTTGCCGGTTTCGGTCTTTGGGTGGATCAGGCCGTCGGGCTTGCCCGGCAGCACGGCTTCGACATCCTGTCGGGTCATTCCTGAATCCAGCGCGTTGACGCGGACATAGAGCATCTGGTCGCGCCGGCGGCGCTTTGCCAGCGTGGCGGCCGCCAGTTCGCGCGCGGCCGGCTTGT
>JAHEBA010000161.1 GCA_024642465.1 Alphaproteobacteria bacterium | reverse complement strand
ACTTGCGGTTGATTGCAATCCCAGCGACCCTAATCCTGCGGCAACTGTCTCCTTAACGGCCTGCCGCACGACCCTGCTGCAAGCGGCCCTTGAAGCAGGGTCGGTCTTTGTCCGCCTTCCAACCAATTCCAGCCGTTATACGATTTGTTGCCGGTGATGGCAGCTAACGACCCAATTGCGGTCGTTGGATCAACCTTGATTGCTCGACTCAACGTCGTTGCCATAAAAGACGATTAGAGTGCCAATCACGACGAGCAAGCTAAAGCCTATCTTCCTGTTCCAATGAGTTCCAGCGGTCATAAAGGCATGCCGCACGGCTATGGCCGATTGTAATGTGTAGTAGGCTGCAAAAGCCCGGCTGGCATAAGCGATGATATGAAAAACATCGGCTTCCCATGTAACCACTAACCCTACGATCACGAGCAAGGCGTATCCATACCGAGCCGTCATTCGTCCGCGAGTCAATTCTTCTATAAGGCCACCCGACCCACTGGTGTCGGCAATAGCGGCGCTGAATTGCGCCGCCAGAGCAGCTATGATGAGCATTATGGTTAGCAGGGGAGTTATCAACCCCATCATGTCAATGATCGCGGTCTCGCTAAGATGAAATTCGCTGCGGTCAAAGGTGAAGGCGAACAGAGCGATATAGGCCATGTAGATGATCGCGCAGACTATCTGGGCGAGTCTCATCGACTTGATACGCGTTTCCGGATCGTAGTCGCGGCCAAGATAGCGCGAGGTTTCAAATCCTTGGACTGTGATCACCAGTCCGAAGGCAAGGGTCACTGCAGGCCAACCTGAAAGTGATGCCGAGTGGAAATATAGTTCACCTGCGGTCGTTTTCTGGCCGAAATACCAAGCTAGGCCAACCAGAAGACCAGCAATAACCGCCAGTTTGATCGCAACGGCAGCGTATTCCATTTTTTCCAACGCCTTAAAACCGTGGAACCAGCCTACTGTCAGGATCAAGATGTAGACACCGGAAGTCAGCAACTTTGCATTCACGGGGCTGTCAAATGACGTCTGATTGATCGCAAATGCCCCGAACAGGTTGAGATAGTAGGCAACCGAAATCATGAAGGCGAAGACTAGCGCCCATGACGCTGCGATTTCCAAGCGCTCTAAGACCAGATCCTCTCGCTGATTCGGTGAATTGCGAGCAAAGATATTGAACCGGATTGCGGCACCGAAAAGGTAGGCGCAAAAGCACAGCCCAGCCATTACCAAAGGCGCATATTCTCCATATTCAGTGACCAGGATTGGAGCGAGGACCAAGAATCCGCTGCCGATAATGGAGGCTAGAGGTGTAACTGTTGCACGCCAGATATCCAGACGAGACAGTTTCGGCAGGAAGAGAATTGCCCCGACAATAATCACCGAAAATATGATTGCGAGGTCGAGTGCCATGTCGAGCTCTTAGCACTCATTCGCAATCAAGATCATCCAGTCTTAGCACCAAGGTCCAAACGTCCGCTTACCACCCGCTTGCGGACATTCGCACGTTGAAGATCGGGAATGACCGCTAACGACCCAATTACGTACATTCAACCGCTCGTCGGCGTATGAGAATATGGGGCAAGTTGGTGGATGCTGCTTTCAGGCCCAGTGTGTATTAAGGGGGTGTGAAACCGAAGCTACTAACCACAATCCGAGACTATTCGTGGAGCCAGTTTGCGGCCGACACACTTGCAGGAGTGACCGTTGCCCTTGTTGCACTCCCGCTAAGCATTGCCATCGCCATTGCGTCAGGCGCGCCACCTGCTGCCGGTTTAGTCACAGCCATTGTCGCTGGTTTTCTTATTTCGGCTATCGGAGGTAGCCGTGTGCAGATCGGTGGGCCGACCGGAGCGTTCATCGTGGTGGTCTATGCCATCATCCACGAGCATGGCTATGACGGCTTGATGATTGCCACGCTGATGGCAGGGCTGATCCTGTTACTGGCGGGTTTCCTCCGAGCGGGGCGCCTAATTCGCCACGTTCCCGAACCGGTTATCGAGGGCTTCACGCTTGGTATTGCGGTGGTGATCGCGGTCAGTCAGCTTAAAGATCTCGCTGGAATGACCGGCCCCACATTGCCCGCCGACTTTTTGCCCAAGCTCGAAGGGCTTTGGGCAATGCGGCAATCCATCAATCCTGCAAGCGCCGTATTGGGCGTCAGCGCGATTGCAGCGATCCTAATCCTGCGTCGCTTGGCACCGCGCATCCCATGGCTGGTTCTGGTGGTGGTGCTCGCCAGCTTTGCGACCGCGCTTGGCTTTGCTCCCGCAGAGACGGTGAGCGCGAGATATGGCGCGCTGCCAACCACCCTACCGATGCCGTCGCTTCCGAAGGTCAGTGCCGATTTGCTGGTCGCGTTGTTGCCATCAGCACTCACGATCGCCTTTCTCGCAGGTATCGAATCCCTTCTCTCCGCAATCGTAGCAGACCGGATGATTGGCAGTGCTCACCGTTCAAATGCAGAACTGATCGCACAAGGAACCGCCAACATTGCTTCGCCCCTTTTTGGAGGCCTGCCCGCGACCGGCGCGATTGCCCGCACGGCAACTAATGTAAATGCAGGCGGACGCACACCGGTTGCGGGCATAGTTCATGCCCTTGCCGTGCTCCTTGTCATGCTTATGGCAGCGCCACTGGCAGGTGCACTCGTGCTGCCCGCGCTCGCAGCTTTGCTGATTGTGACAGCCTGGACGATGAGTGAACCGCAACGCTGGCGCGATCGGTTGCGTCTCCCCAAGGCAGACCTTGCTTTGCTGCTAGGGACCGCTGCCTTGACGGTATTGGTCGACCTCACCCTCGCAATTGCGGTGGGGACAATTATCGGACTTGTACTCAGGCTTTCGCGTGGAGAGATAGAAGCGCCACGCTGGCACACACCGATCCGCTGGGGCGGCAAGGGGGATGATTGACCCGCTAAGGATTTGACCGACTGTTGCCAGTCTCATGCGGGCCGCGAGCCGACCGTCCAATTTCCACCCAAACTCAGACGATTGGACCATGCTGATCGACTCCTGAAAGCGGTCATTCCGCTTTCAGGTCAGCCGCTGTCGGTCTCCAACGTCCGAAACTGGAGCGCAAAGCTGACCTTGCACCCCTTTGAGCGGGAAAGTCAGCTTATCCAAATACCAATGGCAAGAACCTGGTGCTTCACCATGGATACCAACCCTCAGGCTTCGTGAGCTCTAGCGCCATGGTTTCGATTTTCTGGCGCCAGGCGAGCCGCTCGATCCAGTGCGCCGGGATGCCTCGCTTGCCGTAGATGGCCCCGGCAAGCTGGCCGGTAATGGCAGCGACCGTGTCGGCATCCCCGCCGAGGTTTGCTGCGAGCAGCACGGCTTCTGCAAAGCTCCCAGTGCGCGCGACGCACCATAGCGCAGCCTCAAGGCTGTCGATGACATAGCCAGAGCTTCGGATTGTCTTGCGGGTGTGCCCGCGCCAAGAACCAGCCAGGACCTCGGGGATGCGGCCTGCAAAGGGCTCTTGCCTCAGCCGCATGACTTCATGACGGGGCCTCCCGGCAATGGCTTCGGCGAGCATGTCAGCAAAGACCACGCAGGCATCGACCGCTTCCGGTGCGCCGTGAGTGGTGCGGCTCTGCCGGGCCGCGACGTCCCGGCGCGCCCTGTCATCTTGCCAGTAGCGGATCGCGACGGGGCTAAGCCGCATAAGACTGCCGTTGCCGGCGGACATCGGATCGGTAGCCCCGGCGACAGGATTACCTGTGCGCTTGAAGCGGCTGAGCGCTTGGCTCACCGTCCCGCCGATATCGAAGCAGGTTCCCGTACACGAGTACTCGCCTCCCTCACGCCAGGCGAGGAAGCGGGACATGAGATCGGCTTCATCAAGCCCGCGCTGTTCGTGCAAGCTGGCTGCGAGCGCAAGCGCCATGGCGGTGTCGTCCGTCCAGGCCCCAACCGGTAGGTTGAAGGGGCCGCCGCCCACCAGGTCGGTGATCCGCGGATAGCTGCCGCGGGCCTTGAACTCTCCGGTCGTGCCCAGCGCATCGCCCACCGCGAGGCCAAGCAGCGCACCAACCGCCCGATCACGCACAGCCTCGAGGCTGGTATCAGGCAGGGGCTCTTCGACCGGGGCACAGTTCCTGACGTGAGCAAGCTGTGCAGCGGTCTCGATGGCTCCCGGTCGGACCATTCGGATCTGCTCGATGGCAGTGGCATGATCCATGCCCAGCTCGACCAGAAGCCGCGCTGCAATTGTCCCGGCCCGACCAAGCCCGCCCTTGCAGTGCACCAGCACGCCAAAGCCGTGGCGCACCAGGCTGCGCAACTGTTCGCCGGAACTGACCCATGCCTCTTCAAATGCCGCATCGGGCACGTCCACGTCTCGGATCGGCAGGTGATACCAGGCCATGTGCCGGGCCAGGACTTCGTGCCCGAGCGGTGCAACTTGCAGGCTCTCCAGTTCATGGGGTTCAACCAGAGTGACGACGGCAGCGGCGCCCCAGGCCGCAATGGCATCGAGATCGATTGCCAGATCACGGTCCCACGCTCCTGTAACCGCATTTGCCTGCTTCTTGCCCGGGCAGAAGGTCAGCCCGATCTTTCCGCCCACGCTCTCGCCGAGGGCAGGGCTAACTTCGGCAATCTGCAGCGGATGGCTCAGACTGGTCCGGCCGCGCATCATTGTCCCGCCTTGATCTGGTAGAACTCGGCGGGACGGTGGGGGCGTCCGCTGGTGAGCTCGCCGGTGGCTTCGAGGTGGCTGCCATCAGGCAGGATCTTGCTATGCCACTTCTTGCGGAAGTGCGGCTTATTGAGCGCGCGCCCGAGGATCGTCTCGTGGACCTGCTGCAGCTCAAGCAGGGTGAACTGCTCGGGTAAGAGGGCAAAGGGGAGGCTCGACCAGTCAAGCTTGCCGCGCAGCCGCACCAAAGCTGTTTGAATGATTTTGGTATGGTCGAAGCCGGTACTGACTTGCTCACCTGCCTCGCTGAGCTGCACCGCCTCTCCAGCCTCATCGGCCATGACTTGCGGCAGCCGCAATCCGTCAATCTCGCCAGCGGCGGCACTGAGCCGCGCATAGGGGACCAAGGCCAAATAGGCCGCACTGACCACCC
>JAHEBA010000160.1 GCA_024642465.1 Alphaproteobacteria bacterium | reverse complement strand
TGTCAACTAAACTAAAGAGTGTGGCGTCATTCATCATATCCCTCTCACCAAATCAGGAAAAAGATGCGTTTAGAGAGATCAGATAGCAAGTGTCCAAACTCATGTGGCTAGGAATCGCCGTACTGATGCTCCCTTCCTCTTAGTCCTGCTGGCAGGCGTGAGCGTTCAATTGCATTTGCGGTACTCATAGTCCCCGAACTCCAGCCAGTCCTTGTCTCCATCTCTGAAAACAAGAAATTCAGAACGGTCCTCGCCCAGCAGGGCGACAACGAAGCCCTTGGGGGGTTGCTGGTTACTGCCGAAGTAGCTGTAGGCGGTCATCGCTCGAATGGTGTCGCCGTTGACGGTAACCCGGGCATCCCACTGATCCTGGGCATTCTGCAGGATCACGTATTCGATTTGCCGCTTCACCCCACCGCCGCCACAATAGACTATGCCTTCTGGAGCCTCCATGGATGGAGCGGTATCGGCGTTGCTCGACCCACACGCGGAGCGCAGTGCCTTAATGGCCACGCCGGAGCCTTTCAGGTCGAAGATCCCATAAGTCACATCCTGATCGACCTTTGACAGGTTCAACACAGCATTGCTCGCGATCTGGTCAAGAATGAAATCGTAGTCTGCCTTATCTGAAAAACTGATCTCGACCGGGTAATTGTCGACGATCTGGATGCTTGAGTTGGCAGTCCCAGCCTGGAACGCGCCCACTTCCGTGGAACCGTTCTTCATGAAGCGGATCGACAGCCCCTGCTTTTCCTGGATTTCCTGAGCGTCTTCATAAGCTGCAGGCGCAAACCGGATACGGTCACATTGCAGCTCAAGGGTCATGTTCTTGGATTGAATAAAGGCATTCGGGTTTGGGGCACCGCTAAATCCCCATTCCGCGTGAGCAGGAATGGCCAAAAAGGTCACAGCCAAAGCGAAAGCCGCAGACAAGAAAACACGTCTCATAGTCAGGTCACCTTATTTCATGCGTCATTACCCGCTTAGCACATCCGTATCAGAACATTGCTCTCCTATCAGTTCATGGAAAAATTCGAAGGGCAGATGCCGAAGCGCGATGTTGAGAAACTATTGCATGATACCGCCCAAGAGTGGGCGAAGGAATTTGATCCGATGAGCCTCGTTGTTCTCAATTCAGCGATCGGAGAGTTCGATGTCTCGGACAAGCTGGATCGAATTCGCGCGATGTTTTTCTACGTGCTTTGCGATACGGACGAATTCTACCCCGCTTCAATCGGAGAGCAGGTTGCCAAGCAAATGCGCGATGCGGGAGCGTGCGTGACGTTTCATCCGGTGAGTAGGCGAGTTCCATGTCCACACGATGGACGGAGCGAACTTGGAATTACTTGCATCTATTGCCCATGAAGCTGTGAAGCGAAAGGTCCCTCTGCACGTTCATTCAGGTGCCGAACCGGTTCAGTTCTTATTTGTCGCTGCACCTGAGGTTACGGTGATCTGGGCTCATGCAGGAATGACGACACTTCCAGCCGAGATTGGTAAGATGATGGATCGCTATCCGCGCCTTTATGCCGATACATCGATCAGAAACAATGACATCATTGGTGGTCGCGGGCTGGATGCTGATTGGGAGGCTCTTCTGATCCGTTACTCCGATCGCTTCATGATCGGCTCGGACACGTGGGTCAATAGTCAGTGGGAGCGATACGATCGGGCTATTACCGCGAGCCGCTTATGGCTTTCTTGGTTACCCAAAAGCGTTGGTGAGATGATCGCGTATGGCAACGCTGAACGGCTGTTCAAGCGCCAAGCAACCGAAAGCCTCATCGGGCAACGATGACTGTTAGTGGCACATTCCAGACTACTTGGGTCCGCCTGAAAGACGGCGGCTTTCAGAGGCACAGCGGACATTCTCATCAAAAATCAAAACCGGCCGCTTGTGCCCCTTTCAGACGTCGACGCCGGCCAGTCGAAAACCCGTTCGCCATTTCTCTTGGTCTTCAGGTTGAGCGCAGACGGCTATCTGCGCTTCGGCAAACGACTTGATGTTGAAGCCCTCAGGTCTAGTTCGCTCGAGCAAAGCAAGGCACGCTTTCGCTGCTTCCATATCGCCAAGCTGAGCATGACATGCAGCGAAGACTGGCAGGGCTTGGGGTGGCGCATCCATCTGCTCCTTGTAGGTCTGAAGTGCCGCCTTGTATTCTCCCATCATGTAATAGGTGTCAGCAAGACACTCCGAGACCATGTATCCGCCCAACGGATTCAGAGCGTGAAACCTGTCGAGTACGTCCAATGCCTCTTGCTGTCGCCCCATGAATGACAGCTGCCATGCTCGAAGGAACATCAGTTCCCAATCATGTGGATTGAGCGATACAGCGACATTGATGTGCTTGAAGCCTCGATCCTTGTTGGGCTTGGGTGAGAACCCGAATGCCATACTGGCCGAAGCGTGAACGAACGGATCTGCGTCATCTAGCTCGAGAGCTGCTTCCGCATGGAATTGCGCCCTTTCAGCAATCTCGTCCTTTGTTAAGCCTTGGGTACCGCCGAAAGATTGGTACGCATGCTGAAGGGCAAGATAAGCTTGAGCAGAAGCGAAGTTTGGATCGGCCTCAACCGACCTTAAGGCAAATTCAAAAGATTCCTTGATGCGACCATGCCACCAGGCTGATCGGGCTCGCAGCAAATATTCATAGGCACTCAAACTCTCGGTTGGCTGGCCCTTGGCCTTGGTAGTCACCACGTCGTTGAGACTGAGACCAAGATTTCCAACAATCGACGTTACCAGTTCATCCTGAACAGCGAATATGTCCTCAAGACTGCGGTCATAGCGGTCGGCCCACAAATGCGTATTGGTGCCGACTTCGATAAGCTGAGCTGTTACCCGAACTCTGTTCCCTGCCTTGCGTACACTGCCCTCCACGAGATAGTTCACGCCAAGCTGCTGGCCAATGTCCGCTACGTTGATTGCCAGTCCCTTGTATGTGAACGAGGAACTGCGTGCGATTACCGCGAGAGACCTGAAGCGAGCGAGCTCCGTGATCACGTCTTCGGTTAACCCGTCAGCAAAGTACTCTTGCTCCGCATCGCCTGACATGTTCGCAAATGGCAGTACCGCAATGGATGGTTTGTCTGTCCTAGGCCCAGATGTTGATGAGGTTGCTTCTGGAGCTTTGTTGAAGCGATCCAGCACCAGACGATATGTGCGCACTGGCTTGGCAATGTTCTTGACTTCCCTAGTTCCAAGGTCCTCGAACTTGAAATCTACCTTGCCATCGACTGTGTCGTAGGCGGTACCAGACAGGCAGACACCATTTGGCTGCGCCAGCGCTTCAAGACGAGCTGCCACATTCACCCCATCGCCGAAAATATCGTCCCCGTCGATGATGATGTCGCCCAGATTGATTCCGACACGGAAGCAAATGCGCTGTTCCTGATGTCTAGATTGCTCGCCCTTAGAAATTGCTTGCTGAAACTCGGCCGCACATTTGACGGCATTCACCGTGCTGGAAAAATCCGCCAGCAAGCCATCTCCCATGAGTTTGACAACTCGCCCCCCAAACTCATGGATTTTTGGTTCAATGACTTCGCGCAGCATTGATTGCAGCCGACTCAGTGTCTCAGCTTCGTTTGCAGCCATGAGGCGTGAGTAGCCAACAACATCGGCAGCGAGTATGGCAGCTAATTTGCGTTCCAACACCTTTCTCCTGCTTAAGAAAGGTACTCCGCAACAACAACAGAATCTACGGATGCCTGATGAGAGGTTTATGACCGCTTGTGGCACAAAGCGGACTCACCTGTGCCACACGAAAAGAGTCCGTTGTTGGGGGTAAAACCGACATTCCACGCAACGTGATAAATTGCACATCGGTCAGGACTCCACCAGCGCGTGAAATCGGTATCGGAGTCCCATGTACTCGGAAATTCAAAACGCGCGGCAGTGAGCCTCTGTGGCACGTCTGGCCTTTTTGTCGAGCTGTCAGGCTTTTGATTGGTGAAGCCCGCTCAGGGCGTCACCAACGTGTCAAATCGATTTCGGAGTCCTTGGTCACAGAAAATCCCAAAACGCATGTCAGCGAGCGCCACTTACAGCGAGAGGACAAACCCAGATGACTCATTCTGCACTTGCCAAATCGGCAACCAATTCGACCATGCAACTGGCCCGGACAAGTTCAGCCGTACGGCCGGTAGCCACAGTCAGGCACAATCTGGCTGAACCCAAGACAGACCGTTCCGAAGCGCCTGTCACTATCGCCTATCTGGAAGGCTTTCAGCGCTCTACCTGAAAGCAGTAGCTGCCTAACCACGATCGCAGTCTTGCAGTTATGACGGGCGTTTCCTTCGGGGAGCGCCTGTTTCGCTTTGCAATCCGCAAGTCCGCCATTTCCGGCAACTGCGTTCCAGCTAGGCAAATTTTCACGTCAGAAAAGGTTAAAATTGAACAAGCTACGCAACTAAGCGTTAGCCCGTGGATGGGATGTTGAACTGAATTCGTCTGATAATTGCTTGAATGTGCCGCTTGGAGAGTGTCCACAGATGATGAACACGGGTGTTATTGTGGCCGTATTCAGTGCCTGCATTTTGTTGGCCAGTACCGGTACATTATTAGCTGGAGATACGCTTACTGGTAGCCAGATCAAGAAGTTTGTGCCCGGCCGTGCAAAAGCAAAAATCAATGGTACGACGGTGACAATCAGAATGAGCCATAAAGGGCGTTTGTCAGCCAAGTGGGGGGATGAACGTGATACGGGCAATTGGCATGTAAGCGGAGATCAATTGTGCATAAAGTTTCGTAACTGGTTAAATGGCTCGAAGCGCTGCTCCCCGGTCATACGTTCTGGCAATGCTTATCAAGTTGCGGGTGTCACATTCAGCAAATACTGATCGGTTGCTAATGCCGGTGTCTTGGGTTTCATCCGACCGATCACAGGCTTGCAGTTTAACGCGCGTTCCTTCGGGGAGCGCCTGTTTGTTTTCGAGGGCGAGATCGGCTGCTCCTCACTCTACGCTGCGCGGCCAAAGCAGCACGGCGAGTACAATCGCCCAGACTATACCCCAGCCAATCCAAGTGATCGTCGGGTGTTCTGCCTGCCATTCCAGTATGCGTTTGTGAAT
>JAHEBA010000159.1 GCA_024642465.1 Alphaproteobacteria bacterium | reverse complement strand
CATCGCGGGCAGCCAATGGTCGACCCGCAAGTACATGAACATGGCGCCGCTCTATGCGGAGCAGACCTCAACCCACGGAGCCGTCGCCTGACAAAATGTGCGAAAGATTCTGGACACTACCCTCTTGCCAGAGCGCAAGACAACACCAGTTCCCAACACTTGAGCGACGACAACTGGTTCGAACAGCGCAGATTGTAGCAGCTGGGTCTAGAGCTCGGGCCAAATCGCTGATTGGGCATCCTCTTCAGTTCTGAACTGCCTCATCCGAGAATGCCTGATAAATCGTTCTACAGGCATTGCACAGCGCAGCTTCAGGTCAAAATACCAGATCTCCAACCCGGGGACTTCCAAAACCGATTTGATTTTTCAACTGCGGGAAGCCATCATCCCCTCAGTAGGGTTCAACCTTGTCTGCGTGCATGCTGTAGCTAACTTCCACCTTAGCCTGTCCGTCAGAATATTGGACAGCGTGATTGGCGAGCCGGGATTCAAGCTGTCCAACAATCCATACGGGCGTGTACAAGCCGTCAATTGCTACGCCACCTTCGAAGAGCACATGAACCATCTGATTGGCTGGCGGTGGTGGCGTATGAATACAGGCGCCAACGCTAGGCACGAGCAAAAATTCAACTGCCTTGCCATCCTTCAATTCAAGCGGCAGCAGATATCCTGGCAATCGAACAGTGCGGCCGACAATTTCGGGTCTGGTTGCCGTGGCAGCGCTGCGGCGCTTTTCCATGATCTCCTTACGCTGGGCGAACAGCCTGTCTACGTCCAGCCCATCGCTTAATAGTTGCTTGCGAGCTGCTGCGGCTCGTTCGACCAAGTCCGGATCATTTTGTTGATTCCGGCTCTCCTGGTAGCGCAGGATCGTTCGCAAGCCGTCCAGCTGCTCGCTGCTCAAAGCAGAAAAAGGATTCTCGTAGCTCTCCGCCGTAGGCGCAAGATCGTCCCAATTGAGCTTGATGGTCTCGGCAATTGCCGTTGGAACAGACAGAACAATGATCAAGCAAGTAACTCTAAGCGCCTGAAGCGTGGGCATCAACATCATCCTTTCCTGCTATATCCGGAATGACAAACCGTCAGCGAGCGTCATGCGATAGACGCGGATTGCCGGCAACGTGCTAGCCAGAATCCCTGCAACAAGGATAGCACTCATCAGTTTCCAGTCGCCAAGGCCGGGGAGACCCACGGCGAGCCGAACACCAAATTGGGCGACGAGTGCCGAATTGGCCATGAACGAGGCTGCCAACATCAGCAGATATCCCACAAAAATACCTGCCGCGGTCACAAGTGTCGCTTCCATAACAATAAGGGAAAAAACTCGTGCGGGCGTGGCTCCGACCGAGCGCAAAATGGCGAACTCGCGTCGACGGGCGTCCAGCGAAGCCGACAACATCACGACCATGCCGACAATGCCCGCCAAAGCGACAGCAGACGCCATCAGGCGAAGAGCGTTCTCTGCCGTTGAAGTGATCGACCACAGCTGCAGTAGCGCAACATTTGGCAGAATAGCCGTCAACGGTTCGTCCGAGTACTCAGTGACGAAGCGCTGAATCGAGAGGATGGTGCTCCGATCGACAAGTCCTAGATAGATAGCGTTTATCTTGTCGGGCTCGTGCACGTTGCCATGTTGGCGTACCTTTGCGTCAGATATACCGACCTCACCAGCATGATTATCATTCCCATGCTGGTCATCGTGTTGCTTATGATCGTCCGTGGTCTCAGCCGCGCCATGGGCAGCGGCTTGACCTGCATCCAGGGCAGCAGCGAATGGATCCGTGGGCACTGTATCGGGCGCACCATGCACCCGGTCGAACCCTCCCAGCGATACCAGAACGAACCGATCTACTGCTGTCCCGGTCGGTGCTAGGATGCCCGCAATAATGAATGGTGCCTCGTCATGAACATCGAAGGCGACCTCACCCGCCCCATGGGCATTTACGATTGTGGTACCGACGTCGTATCCAAACTTGGCCGCTATTTCAGCCCCAACAACTGCCTCATCGGCCGCCGAAAAGGCCCTTCCTCTGGCGAAGTCGAGAGGCTTTCCACCGCTATGGCGGATGTGGTCAAAATAGTCCGCCGTTGTTCCTATCACTGGAAAACCGCGATGATTGTCTCCCATGGATACCGGTACAGTCCAGGCCACTGCAGGCATGGACGCTACCGCCTTATAGCTGGTCCATGATATGCCAGGTCCAGTTGACCCCATGCCGAACACGGTCGCCATCAGGATTTGCACCTGATCACCACGTGGCGCCACGATTAGGTCGATCCCGGCCGCAGAATTGGCGAAGCCGGACTTTGCTGCGGAACGCAGTCTCTCGACTCCAAGCACAAGGGCAACGCTGAGTGCAATTGACAGGACAGTCATCACCACAACAAAGCGCCGGTTCCAGAGACTCTTGATCGAAAGCGTTAGCACCGTCGCCCCGCCCGGTTCAGTTCCGGCATTTCCAGAACGCGATCAAAATGATCTTCCAAAGACCGATCATGACTGACGAACAGCAACGCGGCGCCGCCAGATGTGCACTCCTTCACCAAAAGATCGATAAAAGATGATCTTGCTTCTTCATCAAGCGCCGACGTCGGCTCATCCGCGAGGATGAGTTCAGGCGCCCCAATCAAGGCTCGTGCTGCCGCGACCCGCTGTTGTTGTCCAATACTCATCGTCATTGCAGCTGCAGAGATCAATGCAGGATCGCCCAACCCCAGTTCGCGTAGCAACCGCGTGGCCGTGAGCGCTGGATCCGCTCCGGCACGCTGGCGCCGTCTTGAAGAGAACCTGCATGGCAACAGGACATTCTCCAGCGCAGACAACCAAGGTACCAGGTTAAACATCTGAAAGATGAAGCCGATGTGATCGGCCCTAAATCTGTCTCGCTCAGCCCCACGCAGCGAGCCAATATCGCTTCCAGCTACTTCGACGGTCCGCGGAGGTATTTCGATTACGCCTGCAATGGCTGACAACAGGCTTGACTTGCCGGAACCGCTGGGGCCACGCAAAAATAGCCGCTCGCCATGTCCGACTCGCAATTCACTGATGTCCAATGTTGGAACCCTGCTGTCGGGCCACTTTTGAACAAGTGATGTAATGTTGACTAAAGCTTTATCCACGATTGTGATTTCTCTGGTCAGGACGTGCTCTTCGCAACGGCTTTCGCCTGTTCCAACTTACAGGGTGTGGTGTTTTAAATAGCTCTGACGGCCAAACCATTGATGCCCGGGAGGATGCACCGGCCAGCTAGAATAGTGCGCGGATCCGGAAACCCACCTGAGTGAAGTCATCAACGTCCACTGATCCTGGCCGAACCCTCATAATGTTTCCACCAACACGGACATTTTCGGTGACCTCAGCCTCGTAGAAAGCCTCGACGCTCCACTCATCTCTAATCGCGCCGCCCAATTGGGATACCGCCGCAGAAAGAGCGTCACTCCAGAAGTAACGGCCGTAGGCCAAGCCCCAGCGATCATTGTGGCGACCATCAAGGGGTGAGTCCCCGCCAACGCCAACCAAGATCTGATTGTCAAGCGGATGTGGGTTTCCGTCACCAAACCCCACCTGACCAAAGACACCCCAGCCCTTGCCTGTCTCCTTGTCATAAGAAAGATACTGTTGAGCCTTGAGCACAATATAGGTCAGGCCATTTATCTTTGAGTTGAAATCACCCGAGTCGGGAGGCAACAGCAGTGAATCGTAATCTGTTCCCTCGTCGGTACTGTAGTTAATGTTAAGCGAGTAGAAACCTGGCAAATCATGGATCAAGGTCTTGTAGGTTGCCGTACCATTAAACACGATGCCTTCTGCAAACGGATTGTCCCAAATTTCCGTGTTCTGAGCATTTCGCGCATCGTAAACGAATAGTGACAAACTGACCGGTGACGTTGCTATCGAGAGTTGCCCGCCAAGAACGGTCGGCGGAAAAACAAAGCTTACTGGGGCGGCAATGGCTGTATTGAGAAAACCACCGCGACCATTCCCGCCAAGCAGTGGTGCCTTTTCTGCAAGATCAATTACATTGAACTTGCCGAAGGACAGACGCACCGTATCGGTCAATTCCTGCGACACGACCAGTGACAGGTCGAAATTATCACCGGTATCTCTCGGAAAGCCCGTTTCGATATTGGTTGTTATCAGGAAAATGCCTGCACCGGGATCATTGATGTTTTCGCCGCCACTGTACTGAAGAACCCCTGCAGCTGAAAAGCCGTCCCACAATCCAGCGCGCTCTCCATCGAAGCGAATGTGGGATTTGGCACCAAAGCTTGAATATGTGCCGGAATCGGTCCCTCCGCTCACAGCCGAATCGAAGTAACTTCCAAAGCTGAAGTCTACGTGAAAAGGTCCTACTTGCTGTTCGGCGAACGCGGGAGCAGCAAGGAGGCAGAGAGAGTAACAAACCCCTGCTAGCTGGAAGCGTTTCATGGTCATCCTGTCAGAACAACTCTAATTACCCGACAAATCCACCACCTTCCCGTGGTGCGTCAGCGGCGAGACGGTTGCAGTTTTACAACTGCTGCGGACCTTACTGAATGGTGTTCTTGAAAATCTTGCCATCCTTCATGATGATCTTGATGTTGTTCCGGTCGGTGACTTTTTTCAAGTCTTCCAAAGGATTGCCCTCGACCAGCAGCAGGTCCGCAAGCGCGTTTTCCTCGATGCGGCCCAATACACCCGGATAGGGATTGCGCGGGCCGGACAGCTCAAGCAGCTCGGTGAAGTTGCCGGTCGACATCTTCAGGATCTGGTAGGGCGTAAACCAGTCAAGCAGACGTTCCATCTGTTCGACCTGCTCACTGACGCCGATGCCGGGACCGGGGCTGATGAAGATGTCCGTGCCATGGACGACCTTCAGGTCCGGCAGTTCCTTGATCCACTCGTACACTTCTCCGGTGCCTTTGCAGACGATGGCCTGTTTCGCATTCTGTGCCTCGGTCAGACCGGGCTCATTGCAGAGCGTGAAGGGCTGGACGCTGAGCCAGATACCCTCCTTCGCCATGCGTTCCAGCGTTGCTTTGTCCAACAGTTGCCCGTGCTCGACCACCTTGATCCCGCCGTCGATCGCCTGGT
>JAHEBA010000055.1 GCA_024642465.1 Alphaproteobacteria bacterium | reverse complement strand
CGGCGTCTCTGTCGGGCCTCAACGACTTCATCCTGTCCGACATGGGCGGCACCACGACCGACCTCGGCGTGTTCGAGAACGGCCGTCCGCAGGTCAACGAGCAGGGCGCCGACGTTGGCGGTTGGCGCACCATGGTGCAGGCCATCGACGTGCGCACGCTGGGCCTTGGCGGCGACAGCGAGGTGACCTTCGACGTCAAGGGCGTGCCCACGGTGGGGCCCCGGCGGGCGGTGCCGGTGTCTCTCATCGCAAGCCGTTTTCCTGAAGTACTTGAATCACTTGAGGCAACTCTCTCGGAGCCTGAGTCAAGCTCGATGGCGGGGCGGTTCGTGATGTTGCCGATGGGCTGCTCCGGCGAAGGGGCAGATCCTGCAGGCCTCAACAGCCGCGAGCGCGAGCTGCTTGCCTCGATCACCGAACGGCCGTTGCCGCTGTCGAAAGTGGCGGCGGGTTCCGGCAGCCAGCGGGCGCTTGAGGGGCTTGCGCGCAAGGGGCACGTGCAGCTCGCCGGCTTCACGCCGTCGGATGCCGCGCACGTGCTGAACATGCAGGCCAACTGGTCGCGCGAGGGTGCCGTGCTGGCGGCAAAGCTGCTGGTGCGCTTCGTACTGATGCAGGCGCCGCGAGATGAGCTGGTCGAGCAGATCTGTCGCTCGGTTTGGGAAGAGACGGTGCGGCTGATCGGTCGCGCCGTGCTGGAAACGGCACTTGGTCACCATGCCATCGAGCCGGGCCGGGCAGGCGGGCTGATCGACGTGGTGTGCCGGGGCATCGGCAGGCGGTCGCTGGCGCGGGTCCAGATCACGCCCATGGTGCCGGTGGTCGCTGTGGGTGGGCCGGTCAGGGTGTATTACCGGGAAGTGGGCCAGCGGCTGGGCTGCGAGATGGTGTTTCCGGAAGCCTGCGAGGTGGCCAACGCTGTCGGGGCTGCGACCGGCATGATCGCGCGGACGGTGATCATCGAGGTGAACGGCAATGGCGCGGGGGTGTTCCGCGTGCACGGTCCCGAGGGCGTCACGCAACTGGGTAACGCCCAGGCGGCCATCGACCTTGCCTCGTCGCTGGCGCGCGAGACGGCAGCGGCTGCGGTGACCGACATGGGGGGTGGATCGGCTGCGTTCGAGGAGAGCATCGAACGGATCATGCTGCCCGACGCCGTGAATGACAGCGGCATGCTGCGGGCGGTGGTGAAGGTCGAGGCGACGGCGCGGCCGGCCTATTGACCATGCGGGTTGCCGGTCACACGTTATCTGCATGGACCACAAGCAACTCATAGCCAGCCTAAACGCGGCGGATCGCGAGGCATTGACGGCGCGGGTAGATGGGCCGGGGCTGCTGCATCTGACCGGTCATCTGGGCCTCATTGTGCTGGGCGGCTGGCTGATTGCTGCCGGCGTGCCGGGCTGGCAGCTTGTCCTGCCTGTGCAGGGCATCCTGCTGGTGTTCCTGTTCACCCTGCTGCACGAGACGGTGCACCAGACGCCGTTCCGCTCGCACTGGCTCAATGTGGGCGTGGGCTGGCTGTGCGCACTTGTGCTGGCGCTGCCCTACAACTGGTTCCGCTATTTTCACTTCGCCCACCACCGGTTCACGCAGGACCCGGACAATGACCCCGAGCTTGCCTCGCCCAAGCCGGAAACCTGGTGGCAGTACGTGCGGCACGTGTCCGGCCTGCCGGTGTGGAAGTCGCACATCACCACGCTGCTGACCAATGCGGCCGGGCGCAATGCGGATGCTTATGTGCCCGTGCGCGGGCGGGACAACGTGCGCCGGGAAGCGCAGGCGATGCTGGCGGTCTATGCCGCGCTGGCTCTGGGGTCGTGGCTGGCCGGTTCAATGCTGCTGGTCTGGGAGTGGATGGTGGCGCTGCTGCTGGGACAGCCGTTCCTGCGGCTTTACCTGCTGGCCGAGCATGGCCGCTGCCCGCTGGTGGCCAACATGCTGGAAAACTCGCGAACCACGTTCACCAACCGGATCGTGCGGTTTCTGGCGTGGAACATGCCGTATCATGCCGAGCACCATGCGTACCCTGCGGTGCCGTTTCACAAGTTGCCGGAATTTCACCAATTGACGCGGAATTTTCTCACGGAAACCGAGCGTGGTTATGCACGATTTACAGCGAAATATGCCTCTAGCCTTCAGCGATGAGCCGTGCCCCGATCAGCACCAGGAAGCCGGCCATTGCCCGGTCGATCCACATCCTGGTGCGGATATAGGCGGCGCGCGGGCGGGAGGATGAGAACACCAGCGCCACGACCGCGTACCAGCCAATCTCGTTGATGAACACGATAACCACGGCTGCGACGTAGACCCATGCAGGCGCGTGGGCGGGCAGCAGCGCCACGAAGATCGAGCCGAAGAACACCATCACTTTCGGGTTCGCCAGTTGCGTCACGCTGCCGAGCGTGAAGGCCCGCCAGGGTGTGAGCTTTCGAACCTTTGCGCCGTCAAGCTCCAACGGTGCCGCCGCATGCCGCCACAGCATGATGGCCAGCCAGACCAGGTAGAGCCCGCCGGCGATCCTGAATGCCGTATAGGCCCAGGCGGCGGTCTCTAGCAGGATGGCCACGCCAAGGATGGCAGCGGACGACCAGATGATGGTGCCGAGGCCCAGCCCCATCACGGCGGACAGCGCCACCGGCCTCGGATTGGACAGGGCGAGTTTGGAAATCAGCACGAACGACTGGCCGGGGCTGATGGCTGCAAGCAGTTGCACGGCCCAGAGGGTGATGAGAGGACTGAGGAATTCCATGGATGATATTCATATTCCCGCTGCATAGAACTGCAAGCCTGAACGAGACGAGGCCCGAGATGACTGGATTTGATGCCGCCGCTGCCACCTATGACCGGTCGCGCCATGCGCTGATACCGGACTATGACGACCTGTATGGCGCAGCCGTTGCCGCGCTGGAGCTGGAGGCGGATGAGCCCGCTTGCGTGCTGGACCTTGGCGCCGGAACCGGTGGGTTTGCGCTTGAGGTGGTGAACGCGTATCCGCTGGTGAAGTGTGAACTGGCGGACATCTCTGCGAAGATGCTCGATCAGGCGCGGGTCAAGTTTGCCGGCGACGGACGGTTTTCGTTCCGCGAGCTTGACATCGTCGCAGGCGAGTTCGGCCATGGCTGGGACCGCATTGTGTCGTCGTTCGTGATCCATCACCTCGAACACGAGAACAAGCGCAAGGTGTTCGCCAAGGCGTGTGCGGCGCTGGAACCCGGCGGCATCTTCGTCAATATCGACCAGGTGCAGGCCTGTTCGCAGGCGGTTCAGGACATTCACATGCGGCTGTGGAAGAAGGACGTGCTGGCCGCCGGCGCGCTGGAGCAGGATCTTGAGGACGGGCTGAAGCGCATGGAAGCGATGGACATCAATGCCGAGCTGGATGACCAGGTGCTGTGGCTGGAGCAGGCGGGGTTCAGCGAGGTCGAAGTGGTCTACCGCAACTATTTCTATGCCGTTTTCGTGGCAAGGAAGGCGGGCTGACCCTTGCCGCGCGTGAAGCTCAGACAGGGGCTTGTTGCCCTCGCCGCGCTGCTGGCGGGTGCGTTCGGCTACCAGCAGCTTGCCGCAGGACCGGCAGAGTACGTGCTGGCTGTAAGCTGGCAGCCTGCATTCTGCGAGACGAAGCTGCGCTTGCCTGAGTGCTGCTCACAGACCGCGGAACGGTTTGATGCCACCAACTTCACCCTGCACGGACTATGGCCGCAACCGCGCTCGCGCGCCTATTGCGGCGTTGGCGATGACGCGATCCGGCTGGACGAGCAGAGCCGGTGGCGTGACCTGCCGTGGGAACGGCTGGATGATGGCGTCTGGCGGCGGCTGCAGGAGGCGATGCCCGGCACGCGCTCCGGCCTTCACAAGCACGAATGGATCAAGCACGGCACCTGCTATGACGGGTCAGGGGCGCAGGAATATTTCGAGGACTCGCTGCTGGTGCTCGATGCCCTGAACCGGTCGGCGGTGCGGGACCTGTTTGCCGGCAGCATCGGGCGCGAAGTGACCGGCGACGAGATCAGGGCCAAGTTCGATGAAAGCTTCGGCCCTGGCGCCGGAGACCGGGTGCGCATCTCCTGCAAGGACGACGGCGCCCGCCGGCTGATCGTGGAACTGACCATCGGCCTTGTCAGCAAGATCGGCCCGGGGTCCGACGTGGCAGCCCACATTGGCCAGGCCGATCCGACTGATCCCGGATGTCCGGCAGGCATCGTCGATCCGGTTGGCAACCAGTAGGAGCGCGCCAACCATGATCCGGCTTGTTGCAATCGTCCTTGTTGTAGCCGGCAGCTGTCTGTTCTGCGCGGGCGTCATTGGCGCGGGTTGGGTGGCGTGGTCGGGGCTTTCGGGAGCGTCGCCTCCTCAAACCATGCCCGGCCCGGGTTGGCTGGCAGGCGCGGTTGCGGCAGGTGTTGTGCTGGCGATTGCCGGCCGCGAACTGATGAGACGGGCTGAAAGCGGGTGAAAAGACGGCTTTTGAGGCCGTAACTTACGTGTTGAAGCGTGACTCTCAATGCCGAATCAACTTTTCCTTACGTCGGCGATCCAACTGTTGTGGGAGAAACGGCGATGTCAGACGTGAAGACCGAGTACTACCAGGACAAGAAGGGTGAGTGGCGTTGGCGCAAGACCCACAAGAACGGCGAGATCATCGGCGCGTCGTCCGAAGGGTACAAGGACAAGAAGGACTGCCAGTCAAACGCCAACCGCGGCAGCAAGGCCGGCGACAAGTGGGAGTTCTACAAGGACAAGAAGGGTGAACACCGCTGGCGCCAGTTTGCCTCAAACGGCAGGCAGGTGGGCCGCTCGACCGAGGGCTACAAGGCCAAGAAGTCGGCAGAGAACAACGCCATGGCCAATGGCTGGCCGGGCAAGGCCTGATCGGGCGGACGTTCAGGCGAGTTCCAGATGCCCGGTGCGGACTGACGCGCCGGGCTTCTTTATCGGGCTGAGCCAAGCCGCCCGGCAAGCCAGCGGGCAATCAGTTCATGCTGGACCTGAGGGCAGGCCGAATGCCCGTCGAGAAACAGGGCAAGCGCGGTGGTCCTGTCCGGATCGGCGGGAGCAGAAGGCCCGAACCATGCCCTCGCCAGTTCATCAGCCTCGTGACACCGGGCGCAGTAGGCCACGTAGGCATCGGCGGCTTCGACGGCCTGCGATGCGTCGAGGCACGTCTCGGGTGCAACGGGCGCCGGGTCTTGGGCCAAGGCCGGGGCGGCGGCCATCAGCGCGGCGGCAATCAGAGCTGTAAGCCGGTATTGCATGGCCGAATCTTTCAACAGATTTGGAAGTATCGCAGGGAGGGCGGTTTACCGCCTTGACCGGCATCAACCGCACCCCCAACTGACGGTTCACATTGCGCCGCTTGCCGCCTTCGGCTAGAACGCGGCTCGACAATTCACCTCATCCAAGACACGAGAGGCGCGCCCCCACATGGCACGGCAATTCATCTATCACATGCACGGGCTGTCGAAGTCCTATTCCGGCGGCAAGAAGGTGCTCGACAACGTCCACCTCAGCTTCTACCCGGACGCCAAGATAGGCGTGCTCGGCCCCAACGGCGCGGGCAAGTCCACGCTGTTGCGCATCATGGCCGGCATCGACAAGGAGTTTAACGGCGAGGCCTGGCTCGCCGAGGGTGCGACCAGCGGGTACCTGCCGCAGGAGCCCAATCTCGACGAGAGCAAGGACGTCATGGGCAACGTTATGGAAGGCGTTGCGGAGAAGCAGGCCATTCTCGAACGCTACAACGAACTCGCCATGAACTACTCGGACGAGACCGCAGACGAGATGACAAGGCTGCAGGACATCATCGATGCGCAGAACCTGTGGGACCTGGACAGCCAGGTCGAGCAGGCGATGGATGCGCTGCGCTGCCCGCCGGGTGATGCCGATGTGTCCAAGCTGTCGGGGGGCGAGCGCCGCCGCGTGGCGCTGACCCAGTTGCTGCTGAAGAAGCCGGACCTGCTGCTGCTCGACGAACCGACCAACCACCTTGACGCCGAAAGCGTCAACTGGCTGGAGCATCACCTGCGCGAATATCCGGGCGCGATCCTGATCATCACCCACGACCGCTACTTCCTCGACAACGTGACGGGCTGGATTCTCGAGCTCGACCGTGGCCGGGGCATTCCCTACGAAGGCAACTACTCGGCCTACCTGTCGCAGAAGGCCAAGCGCTTTGCCCAGGAGCAGCGCGAGGACGCCGCCCGGCAGAAGGCGCTGGAAGCCGAGCAGGAGTGGATTGCCGCCAGCCCCAAGGCACGACAGGCCAAGTCCAAGGCGCGCATCAAGGCCTATGACGAACTGGTCAAGGCCAACGAGAACCGGCTCAAGTCCACCAATGCCCAGATCGTCATTCCGCCGGGCGAGCGGCTCGGCGACGTGGTCATCGAGGTGGAGAACCTGCGCAAGGGCTACGGCAACCGGCTGCTGATCGACGACCTGTCGTTCAAGCTGCCGCCGGGCGGTATCGTCGGCATCATCGGTCCCAACGGCGCGGGCAAGACCACGCTGTTCCGCATGATCACCGGACAGGAGCAGCCTGATTCAGGCACGGTCCGGATCGGTGAAACCGTGCAGCTGGGTTACGTGGACCAGAGCCGCGACGCGCTCGACCCGAACAAGACCGTGTGGGAAGAAATCTCCGGCGGCAACGACATCATCTATCTCGGCAAGCGCGAGCAGAACTCGCGCGCCTACTGTTCGGCGTTCAACTTCAAGGGCGGCGACCAGCAGCAGAAGGTGGGCTCGCTGTCCGGCGGCCAGCGCAACCGCGTGCACCTGGCCAAGATGCTGAAGCAGGGCTCCAACGTGCTGCTGCTCGACGAACCGACCAACGACCTGGACACCGAAACGCTGGCGGCGCTTGAAGAGGCACTGGAAAACTATGCCGGTTGCGCCGTGGTCATTTCGCACGACCGCATGTTCCTCGACCGTCTGGCCACGCACATCCTGGCGTTCGAGGGTGACAGCCATGTCGAATGGTTCGAAGGCAACTTCCAGGATTATGAGGACGACAAGAAGCGTCGGCTGGGCGAAGATTCCGTGATGCCAAAGCGGATCAAGTACAAGCAGTTCGCGCGCGCCTGAGCAGGAGGCTGGTCCTATGCCGGTGGCCATCAGTGGCAGTGTAGCAATCCACTACGAAGACACCGGCGGGGACGGGCCGGCCATCCTGTTCCTGCACGAGTTTGCCGGCGATCATCGTTCATGGGCGGGCCAGGTGGCGGCGCTGAAGGACCGCTACCGCTGTCTTGCCGTGTCGGGCCGTGGCTACCCTCCTTCCGATTGTCCGGACGATCCGGCGGCGTACGCCCAAGACCTGATGAATGCCGATGCCTTGGCCGTGCTGGATGCCGCCGGCGTGGACAAGGCGCACGTGGTTGGCCTGTCGATGGGCGCGTTCACCGCGCTGCAGCTGGCGCAGTTTCATGGCGGCAGGCTGTTGTCTGCCACGGCGGCGGCAGGCGGGTCGGGGTCGGCCGAAGGCAAGGCGGCGCGCGACGGGTTCGTGACCGAGGCGCTGGGTCTTGCCGCGATGATGGAGAAGCAGGGCGCCATCCCCGCTGAAGCAATGTGCAAGGGGCCGACGCGCATTCAGCTCAAGGCCAAGAATGAAGCTGCGTGGCGCATGAGCGTGGAGCACCTGTCATCGCATCCCGCACAGGCGGCGGCGCACATGCTGCGTGGGGTGCAGGTGGGCCGGCCCTCGCTGCGCGACCAGGCGGAGACGCTGGCGGCGGTGAAGCCGCCGGTGCTGCTGATGGTGGGCGATGAAGACACCTCGTGCCTGCACGTTAACGTGTGGCTGAAGGGCATCATGCCGTCTGCGCGGCTGATGGTGTTTCCGGCGTCCGGCCATGCGCTGAACCTTGAGGAACCGGACCTGTTCAACCAGGCGCTTTCCTGCTTCTTGGCGCTTGCCGGCAGTGGCAAGTGGCAGCCGCGCGATCCCGCCACCATGCCGAAAGCCGGCGTTCACACAGCGCTTGGGCTGGGGCAGGACGGGGCCTGAGACGCAGGGTTCAAGCGGCGCCGAAGCCGTCAATCGACAGGTGGGCGAGGTGTGCCAGCAGCGGCTCCTATGCCCCCGACGTCAGCAACAGTGTATCTGCACTGCTGGTCACCTCAGCCGGCAGCGGGGCCGGAGTGATGCTCAGGCCGACAACGTGGATGCCATTGCCTTGCGCGAATGACAGGCAGTCGTTCCTGTCTGCGGATGAGCCGCCGAAATTGTCGAGGTCTGCAATCAGCAGCAGGCGCTGACTGGTCAGGTGCTTGCCGGCGTCGCGATAGTTGTCGCAGATCACGACGTCGTAGCCGCGCATCGACAGCCGGCTGCGCAGCTGGCAGGCAAACTCGCTGTCGGCGGTGACCAGCAACACCGGCTCGCCATCGCTGCCGGACGCGCTGTCGTCGGCGCCGGCTGTGTCTTTAGGGAAGTATGAGCCCATACCTTCGAGAACCAGGGTAAGAGTGAACCGGCTTCCTTCGCTGGCATTGCTGTCGGCCACCAGGTCGCCGCCGATCAGGCGGGCAAGCTCGCGGCTGATAGACAGGCCGAGGCCGCTGCCTTCGCGCTGACGCTGGGCCGGGCCGGACTGGCCGAACCGTTCAAAGATGGCTTCAAGGTCTGCCTGCGAGATGCCGGTGCCGGTGTCGCTGATCTCGACGGAGATCTCGTGCCGGCCCGGTACGCTGCGCGACGGTGCAGCGAAGGCGTGCACCGCGACGCAGCCGAAGTCGGTGAACTTCACGGCGTTGGAAATGATGTTGGTGAGTGCCTGGCGCAGGTGCCCCGGGTCAGCCGTGACGGTGGCTGGCAGGCTTTCGTCAAGCTCCAGCACGAGTTGGATGCCCTTTTCGGTGGCACGCCCCTGATAAAGGCTCGTTGCTTCGCGCAGCAGGCAAGCCAGGCTGAACTCTTCCGGCTGCAGGGTGAAGCGGCCGGCCTCGATCTTCGACAGGTCGAGCGTGTCGTTGAGCATGCCAAGCAGCGCCTTGCCGGAAATCGAGATCATCTGGGCGTAGTTGCGGCGCTTTTCGTCCTCGAGGCTCTGGGCCAGCATGCCCGACATGCCGATGATGCCGTTGAGTGGCGTGCGGATTTCGTGGCTCATGGTGGCCAGGAAGGTGCCCTTGGCGTCGTTTGCGGCTTCCGCCTTCATGGCCGAGCGCTCGGCGGCCCGGCGCGCCTTGATCGCTGCTGCCTCGGCTTTTCGGCGCATGTCGATCTCGTGGCGGATGAACAGGTTGTGCGACAGGCCGTTAAACAGGATGGCAAGCGACAGGCCGGATAGCATCGCGGCGAGGGAGATCCTCAGGAAGATGTTGTAGGTCCGGTCGATGTCGGTGGTGGTATAGAACAGCGTCAGGCTGCTGCCATAGTCGGCAACGCGTGCCGACTGGGCGTTGGACGCAGCCAGCCCGGTGCAGGCGGTCCGGTCACCCGAGATCATGTCGTCGCCATTGCTGCTGCTATAGACAGCGCAAGTGACGTTCGGGCGCATCACGATACTCTCCAGAAGGTGCATACGGGTTTGCGCTGCTTCGGCGTGACCGGCCGGGATGGCGGCAACCGCAAGCAGCACGTGCTGCGACACGGCCCGCAGTTCTTGCTGGCGGTCCTTGCTCTCGCTCTCCACGTATTGCAGCGCAATCCAGTTCAGCATCGCGGGTATCAGGACCACGCAAACCGGTACGAGCATGTAGAGATAGCGGTAAAGGCTGGTGTTCTCGCGTTGTGGCGCGATACGTTCATGCCCAGCAGTTGTCGAGCGCATTTTCGAGGTCCATTCGTGGTCTGCAACGAAACCACCCTAGACGGACATCCGTTTGCTTGGGCATAGAGCCGTTACTGCAATTCGTTAACGCGGCTTAGGACCCTGTTAACGCTTCAGCCGAACTCGGCCAGCAGCGCAATGCCGACGACCAGCAGCATGGCCAGCGCCATGAGCATGTTGATGGCGCGCTGGGCGCGGGCGGGCAGGTCGAGTTGCTTGATCTTGACGCCGGCACCCAGCCAGAGGAAGTGGATCGGGATCCAGAAGGCGTTGAGGATGATGACCTTGGTGAGCACTTCGGCCGGGTAGCTTGCCGGCAGGAAGGCGAAGCCGGTGAACAGCGCGGTGTTGACCGCATAGGCCTTTGGGTTGATTACCTGCAAGGCGATCCCATCCCTGAAGCCGGGCGCATGGGATGGCGCTGCAAAGGCAACCCGGCTGCCCGAAAGAGCAATCTTGGCGGCAAGCCAGGTCAGGTATGCCACCGAGCCGACCAGCAGCGTCACCCGCACGTAGGGGATGGAAAAGATGATCGCGGCGAGGCCGGTGGCAACCGCCATTCCAACCAGGAAGTTGCCTGCGCACAGGCCCCACAGATAGCTGAAGCCGGCCCTGTATCCGAAGCCCGAGCCCACGCCGGCAACGCTCAGCACGCCGGGGCCGGGTGTAATCAGCAGAAACAGGCATGCGAGGGCAAACTCAAGCATTCGCACCGCTGGTCGCTTCGGCGAGAGAAACTGCCTGCCAGGACCGGCGCTGCGAATGCTTTGCAAACCACAGGCCGATGGCAGGGAACTGGCGCAGCAACTGGTCATGGCCCAGCAACCTGGTCAGGTTGTTGATGGCAGGCATGAGCGCCATGTCGGCAAGCGTGAAACCGCGCCCGACCAGCCAGAACTTGTGGCCAATACAGTCGTTGATCATGCCGAGGCATTTAGCGACGTGGGAGTCGGCAGCAATCTGGCTGCAGGTGGCGCGGTCCATCAGCCCGTCGAGGCGATGCAGGATGGCTGCAGTCCACTGCTCGACTTCAGCCGCTCGGATCGGATCTGCCGGCAGCAGGTTGCGGCCATTGAAGCGACTGTCCACGTAACTCGTGATGCCACGAACGCCAAACAGGCGCACCTTGCCGTGGCGCAGCGAGGGCACGGCACCCAGCGGGTTCTCGCGGGCAAGCTTGCACGAGCTTGCAGTTGCCTGCTTGTGCTGGTGCGGAATGCCCTTCTCGATGCAGGCCATGCGGCAAATCATGACCCCTGCATGGTCTGCAGGTCCTATGATCTCAAGCTGCGCCATTCGTGCCCCTTACCGCCAGCGTAAGGATGGGGTATGTCACACCCACCCGAGGCGTTCAAGCCGCTTGCCGGATAAGGGCTTCACGCCGGTGGCAGGTCGATGGTGGGCAGATGCGGCTTGATGTCGAGCAGCGGCGTGCCGTCCAGGGCATCTGTCGCGTCGATGCCGACAATGCCCGTTGCGAGGTCCAGCGACGTGATCTGAACCAGCGCGAGTGCAATCGGATTGGGCCTGACGGGAGAGCGCAGCGAGAATGCGCCGGTCGGCGCATCGCGATGGCGGGGGTGCTGAATGAGAATGTCGCGGCGGGCTTCGTGCATCCAGTACAGCATGTTGATCCACTGGCCCGCTTCCAGCCCGCTCAGGCCTGGCCGCCAGGTTTCACCGATTTCGAGCCGGCATCCCTGAGGTGCGCGTTCGCGGGCCTGGCGCAGGTTCTTCGGGCAATCGCTGCGTTCGCGCCAGGGAGAACGAATGTGCCCGATGAACACCACGTGCGCATCACCCGGTATGTGCGCCGGGTCGATTGCGGCCACAACTTCGCCCTCGCGCTTGCCGTGGCTCACAATGCTGTTCCGCGCTTTAGATAGTCGAAAATGGCCGAGATGTCGCCGTTGCCGCCGTCGATGATGCGGTTGAACTCCTGTCGCAGGATGAAGGCGAGCCAGATGCCCTCGACCCGGATGTCGGCAATGCGGCCTTCGGTGAGGCGCATGTCCACGCCGGTGCGGCGGTCGCCGTCGTGCTGGATGTAGCCCGACACCACGCTGCCGCGCGATCCTGTTACCACGAAGGCGCGGCCGCGTACCTGCTTGCCGTGCTTGGTCACCGTGTTGAGAAGCATGGTCCTTACCAGCTCTATGTAGTCACTGCGTTGATCGGGGGGCAGCCGGCGGCGGTGCTTGCCCAGGGCGAACATGGCGATGGCTTCCATCGACACATACCGGTCGAACACCCGGGCGAAGTCGTCGCGGTGACTGCCGTCCCGGACGGCATCGAGAAATTCGTTGGCGACCTTGCTGACCAGCTCTTCTGCCGGCTTCACCGTTGCCGATGCCGCGAGTGCTGGCGTGACGGCGGCAGCTGCCAGTGCCATGCTTGTCAGGATCAGCAGTGTTCGGCGGCTTGACATGGGCGGCGGACAGTCTTTCGCTGGTTGCGTATCACCAAGGTTGCGGACGGTGAAATTAGTATGGGCAATCGGCCCGTCACAAACAAGGCAGGAGGCTGCATGGGCGGCAAGGCGGTAAGCATCGAACGGTCGGACAATGTTGCCCTGGTGCGGTTCGACCGCGGTGGCCGGGCCAATGCGATGTCGTTCGCCATCATGGACGAACTTGCCGAAGCGGCGCTGTCGTTTATCGACGATACGGCATTGCGGGCCGTGGTGCTGAGTGGAACGGATCGCATCTTTTCTGCGGGCATGGACCTGGGCGATCCGTTCTTCGAACGCTTGCCGGACGTGCCGCTCGAAGAGGTACGCCACTACAGCGAGCGGGGGCCGAGGCTGGCGCGGGCATGGACCCATGTCGAGGTGCCGGTGATCTGCGCCGTTGAGGGTGCGTGCATGGGTGGCGGCCTGGCGCTGGCGGCAACGGCGGACTTCCGGGTTGCATCGCGGCAGGCGAGGTTTGCCGCTCCCGAAGTGCAGGTGGCGCACAACATGGGCTGGCATTCGGTGCCGCGGCTAGTGGCGCTGGTCGGCGTACAGGCGACGCGGCGGGTGTTGCTGTCCGGTGAGGAGTGGTCGGGCGAGGAAGCGCACCGGCTGGGGTTTGCCGACAGGGTTTGCGAACCGGGCACGGCGCTTGCTGAAGCAATGGAGCTTGCACGGCGTATCGCCTCGTTTCCGGGGCTTGCCGTGCGCATGATCAAGCGCCAGATCGATGCCGCGGCGCACGGCCAGGACGTAGCACTGAGCGCTTATGACAAGGATCAGCAGATGGTGGTCTGGCTGTCGGAGGATTTTCGGAAAGCGCGGCAGAAATTCGTGCGCTGACGCCTGTCAGCGGTTGAGGGCCGCGATCAGTGCGTTGACGTCGCCGCCCTTCTTGGCCAGGAACCGCTGCACGTCGCCGCGCATGCCGTAGGTCAGCGAAACGAAGCCGAGCACCGGCACGCCAACCTTCACGTCAACGACCTTCCAGGTGCCGCTGGCCGGGCGCACCATGAACTGGACGCGATACTTGTTGCCGTCTTCCAGGGTGGCGAGCGCGTTGACCACGACCAGATCGCCTTCACCCTTGGTCGCATCGGTCACGTTGGCCTGCAGCACCCGGTACTTGCGGGTCTGATTGGCGAAATAGTGGGCGATGTAGGCGGTGATGCCCTTGTAGTACTGGTCGGTCTTGCCCTTGGGCAGCTTCGAGCTGTAGTTGCCCAGCGTGTACATGGAAATGCCCGGAATGTCGGCATGACGGCGTATCACCGTGGTGAAACGCGGCACCGTTCCCACCATTTGCGCGCGGATGAGTTCGTCGGCCAACTGGCGCGTGAACTTGACTGCGGGGTGGTCTGACGCTGCCGCGGCGGGTGACAAGCCGGCAGGCAACAGCAGGGCCGCAAGGGTTGCAGACAGGGCGAACGAACGGCGATTCATGTGCAACGCACCTTTTTGAAAAGGAAATAATTGCCGACAGCACCGGCATGAGCCCGGATTCGAACGGGCAAATCACTTGGCACGAAGCTAAGGACGTTTTGCTATCCACGTCAAGAATGACGGAGATGACGGCAATTGTGTGGAGGCGTGCGCTCTTGCCGCGCCGCAACGGGCGGGATAAGCCTTGCAGCAGGGGCGCCGTCCGGACTGGCGGCGTTGCACATGACGGAACTGGTTGATGGCATTGTTGCTGGACGAACTGTTGGCGGGATTGCGCGCGGCGGGTGAAGAAACCCGGCTGAGGCTGCTGTTCATCCTGTCGCGCGGCGAGTTCAACGTGTCCGAGCTCACCACCATACTGGGACAGAGCCAGCCGAGGGTCAGCCGCCATCTGAAGCTGATGGTGGAAGCGGGCCTGGTGCAGCGTTACCGCGAAGGCGCATGGATGCTGTTCCGGCTGCAGACCGGCACCGGCAATGCCGAACTGGCCAACATGCTGGCCGGGTTTCTCGATGCCGGAGACCCGCGGCTGGTGCGCGATCTTGAACGCATTGCCCAGGTCAAGGCGCAGCGCCAGGCCGACGCCCAGGCCTATTTCGCCGAGAATGCCGAGAACTGGAATGCCATCCGCGCCTACCACGTCGAGGAGGACAAGGCCGAGGCGATGCTGCGCAAGCTGGCCGGTGAGGGCCGGGTAGGCAGGTACGTGGACCTTGGTACAGGTACCGGCCGGATGCTGGAACTGTTCGCTCCACTGGCGGATGAAGCCATCGGCATCGACCTGTCACGCGAGATGCTCAGCTTTGCCCGCGCCTCGCTGGGGCAGGCAAATCTGGACCGGGTGCAGGTGCGGCAGGGCGACATCTGCAACCTGGCGATGGAAGACAACTCGGCGGACCTGGTGACGCTGCACCAGGTGCTGCACTTTCTCGACGATCCGGCCGGCGCCATTTTGGAAGCGCTGCGCATCCTGAGACCCAGCGGGCGGTTGATCGTGGCAGACTTCGCGCCGCACGATCTCGAGTTCCTGCGCGAGCAGTTTCATCACCGCCGTCTCGGCATCGCCCACTACGACATGCTGGCATGGGCAGAGGCCGGCGGCGGCAAGGTGTTTCGCCACGAGCAGTTGAGCCCGCCGTCGCACCTTGTGCGCGAAGGGCTGTCGGTTGCGTTCTGGGTGGTCGAGAAGCGCTGAGCCCTGCGCCTCACCACAGCTTGTGAAAGTCGTTCGACCGCTTCACGAATTCATCCTGCTTCACCCGTTCGCAAAGGGCGTGCAGGTTGTGGCAGTGGCTGGCGATGTGGTTTTCGTCCGGGTGCCAGCAGCACATCATCAGCAAGTAGATGTCGGCCGCCGTCATGGTCTCGCCGGCCAGCCAGCGACGGCCGGCCAGCGCCTTGTCGATCAGCGCGAAGCTTGCGTCCATCTCTTCCAGCGCGCGCGCCTTGACCGCGTCTTCCCCGGCTGGATCGGCGGTGTACCGGCTGGCGTAATAGACCCGGAGGTCGGCCGGATAGACGGTGCTGGACATGTACAGCATCCAGCGCAGGAAGGGTCCACGAACCGGGCTGGCAAGTGAGGGGGAGAGGCCCGTTTCCGGGTGGGCATCGCCAAGGTAGATGCAGATGGCGGCAGACTCGGTCATCACCTGTCCATCGGGCAGTTCGAGTGCAGGCACCTGTCCGGCGGGGTTCACCTTCAGGTACTCGGCCGAGCGGTGCTGCTGGTTTGCGGTCGAGATGATCCGGCGCCGCCATTCGGCCTTGCCCGCTTCAAGCATCGCCTCGGCGGCAAACCCGCCGGATCCGGGGCTGGTATATATCGCGTACATGGTTGGGGTGTCTTCGTGAGGTGGTTATGGGCCGTTAACCACGCTGGCCTATTTTGGCCATCGTTTCAACGGACACGTCGGGGGATGATCGTGGATCGCCGTCATGCCTCACACATTGCCGCCGCCCTGCTTGCGCTGGGGGTTGCCGCCTGTTCGGGCGGGGGCGACCTCGGCAAGGATTTCGTGGCCGAGGGCGTAAGGACGCCAACCGGCCAGTGCAGTGTCGATCCGCGCTCGGTGGCACAGGCCACGCCGCTTGGTGAGGTGGACGGGCCGGGCGCGTGCGGAATCCGCAATGGGTGGCAGGTGACCGCGGTCAACGGGGTCGGTTTCTCGCAGCCGGCGAAGCTCGAATGCCAGATGGTCGGCGCAACGAACGACTGGCTCAGCCGCGTGGTGCAGCCTGCCGCGCAGTCGGCCTTCGGCGAGAAGGTCGTGTCGGTGCGGGTCGCGGCGTCCTATGCCTGCCGCGGGCGCAATAACCAGCGTGGCGCCAAGATTTCCGAGCACAGCTTCGGCAATGCCCTGGACATTTCCGCCTTCACGCTTGCCTCGGGGCGCACCGTCGAGGTGGAGAGCGGCTGGCGCTCTTGGGGAGCTGAATCAGGCTTCCTGAAGCAGGTGCACGGCCGGGCGTGCGGCAACTTCACCACGGTGCTCGGGCCAGAGGCCGACCGGCATCACAACAACCACCTGCACTTCGACCTGGCGCGTCATGGCCGGTCAGGCACCGGCACCTACTGCAAGTAGCCATGCGTTTCGCGACGGTGCTGCATGTCGCGGATGTGCTAGACGAAATGGCCACTGCCGCACACTGTCTGCGCCATGGCTGAAAGGGCACTGCATCGCATTCCGGCAAGACCGGCAGATACCGGTTACGTCGCCGGCGTCATCATGGTGGCGATGGCCGGTGTGTGCTGGTCGCTGATTCCGCTGGGTATCCGGCTCATCGAGTCGGGCACGGTTTGGCAGGTGCTGTTCTACCGCTCGCTCGGCATGCTGCCGATGATCTTCCTGCTCATGGCCTGGCGGTCTGGCGGGCGGCCGTTCAAGCTCATCCTCGATGCCGGCGTACCGGGCGTCACGGGCGGGCTGGCGCTGGTGATGGCCTATGCCGGCGGCATCGGCGCGATCCAGCTTACTTCGGTCGCCAACGCCGCCTTCCTGTTCGCCACGTCGCCGTTCATCGCAGCACTGCTGAGTTTCCTGCTGCTGGGCGAAAGCGTGCGCAAGGCAACCTGGGTCGCCATGCTGATCGGGGTTGCGGCGATCGGCTTCATGGTGGCTGACAGCTTTACCACCGGCAACTGGACCGGCGACGCCATCGCGCTGATGTCGGCGTTCGGTTTTGCGCTGTTCACCGTGACACTCAGGTGGGGCAGGGCGGGCGATATGCTGCCGGTGATCTTTCTCGGCGGGGTGTTCGCCTTGGAGCTGTCCGGCATCGTGCTGTGGGGCACGGGCCAGGGGTTTGGCCTGCCTGTGAAGGAGATCGCCATTGCGCTGTTTCTCGGGTTCGTGGCGCTGGGGTTGGGCATGGTGCTCTACACGTTTGGCTCGCGCGTGGTGCCGGGGGCGGAGCTTGCCCTGCTGGCCATGACCGAGGTTGTGCTGGGCCCCATCTGGGTATGGCTGCTGCTCGGCGAGACCGCCAAGACGGCAACCCTGATCGGTGGCGCCATCCTGATGGCGGCTATCGCCTTCAACGCAATGTCGGGTCTCAGGCGAAAGCCGCCGCCACTGACATTCTGATCCTTTGCGTTGTAGGATGCGGCATGAGCAAGGACGAAGCGACCATCGCCGTCTATGACGCCCGGGCGGACGATTACGCCAACGCCTTCGCGGATGCCGCCGATGACCCCGCGCTTAAACGCTTCATGGGCCGTTTGCCCCGCGGCGCGGCGGTGCTGGACCTCGGCTGTGGGCCGGGTACCCAAGCGGCGGCGATGCAGGCTCGCGGTTTCCAGGTTACGGCCACGGACGCATCGGCCGCCATGGTGGTCAAGGCGCGTGCCCATCAAGGCGTGATCGTGCGGCAGGCCGGGTTCGGTGATCTTGGCGATCACAATGTCTACGACGGCGTGTGGGCAAACTTCAGCCTGCTGCACGTGGCGCGGGCCGACCTTGCCGGCCACCTCTCCCGCATCGCTGCTGCGCTTAAGCTCGGCGGCGTCTTCCACATCGGCATGAAGACAGGCGAGGGCGAGCACGGTGACCAGCTTGGCCGGTTTTACACCTACTACTCCATCGCAGAGCTGCGCGATCATCTTGGGGCTGCCGGTTTCGAGGTGATCGAGGAGGTCGAAGGCGAAGGCGCCGGGCTAGCCGGTACGGTTGATCCGTGGGTGGAAATGCTGGCGAGACGGTGATGAACAGCACCGGCGCGGCGTCCCGTCCTCCCGACCTGGTGATTTTCGATTGCGACGGCGTTCTCATTGACAGCGAGATCGTGGTGGCAAAGACCCACGCTTCCAGCCTGACCGGCGCGGGCATCGTGATCACGGAAGAAGAACTGCTGCGCCGCTTTGTCGGCATCTCTGACGCTGACATGTACCGGGCGCTTGAACAGGAGACGGGTATCAGGCTTCCTGCCGATCACGATGAGCTGACCCGGTTGGCCGTGCGCGAGCTGTTCGAGAAGGAGCTTCAGCCGATCCCGGCATCCATGAATTGCTCGCAAATCTCGCCGTGCCGGTCTGCGTGGCGTCCAGCAGCACGCCCGCAAGACTTGAGTTCAGCCTGTCGCTGGCTGAGCTGTATGATCACTTCGCGCCCGACGTCTTCAGTTCAACGATGGTCGCCAATGGCAAGCCTGCACCTGACCTGTTCCTTCATGCGGCTGAAAGGATGGGCGCTGCCCCGTAAACCTGCCTGGTCAAAGAAGACAGTCTGGGGGTGGAAAGCGGCCGTCGCAGCGCACATGCCGGTGATCGGCTTCACCGGCGCAAGCCATTGCCAGGCGGGTCATGCCGAAGCGCTCATGTCGTGCGGCGCAATGGCAGTGGCAAAGTCTGCCCCGGAACTCGAAGCCATTATTGCCCGGACAAGCCGCCACACATCCAGGTAACTCACTGCCGGCGAAGCACCGCGCCCATCTTGTCCGTCAGAAACCCGTCAATGCTCAGTGGTTTCTCGTGAACGTTCCTGCGCCACCACGATGACCGGGTTGACGAGATGGTAGTTGAAGGAATGGTGTGGGCCAGCACGGGGCCGAGCATGCTGTAGCCGACATTGGTCTGCTGCATGAGCTTCGACCAGCCTGTGTCGCGCCGGTATGCGTAGACCGCAATCTGCGACGGCCTGATCATGGTCTTGATGAAGATGGCGCGCTCGGGGTAGTCGAGTGAGCTGCGGTCCTTGTGCACGATGGCCCGCAGCGGGCCGGCATCAGCCAGATCAACTTCCGTCGAGCGTATGACATGCCCTGATCGGCGGCGGCCTGCAGCGCGTACGCCACGGTGCCGGGGCGGTTTTCGTTGCTGGACTTGCTTTTCGGGATGACCATCTTGTTTTCACAGTTCGATCCCTGCTCCTGCCGGTGCAGGGTCGCCTTTGCGACGCTGTCGGGCTGGCCGCTGCCGCGCGGCAGGCTGGCAACCACGTAAGCCGCGATCTGCTTGCTCAGCAACAGGTCGATACAGGTGTTGAAGCACTTTTGCGACGATCTGTGGCGCGTGAAAACCACCAGGGTTTCGTCCGGTTTCAACGGTTCCAGGGCGGCTGCAAGGTCGTCTGAAGCAAGGCCGGCCACGGCACAGTTTACCTGAAAATTGTACACCAGCGGCACCGCCAGCATGATCAGGAAAGCAATCAGGAAGGAGCGGGCGATGCCGAGGGCCGTCTGGTCGGGCTATATCCGGAAAGCCACATAGGCCAGCACCACCACCAGGCATAGCGTCGGGAAGATGACCGCCAGCAGGGCAAGGGGAATGCCGATCACAGAGATCATCCCGATAACGGATACGGTCGGCGCAACAACCACCGAGATCAGGCCGAGAACCGCAGCCGCAATTGCAAGGATGCCGAACGGAAATTGCATGCCGGGTTTGTTCTACACCTGTTCAAAGCCACCGCGTATGCCCTTGTTACAGGGTCAGGCTGGTCGAGACCCGGAAACTGTGCTGGACAATGGTAAAGCTGCCGTGAAGTTCGCCGTTTTGCAACTATGAGCCCAGAGCGGACTTCTGTTCTCTCTCCCCCCCCCCTTGAGGGAGAGGAAGCAAAAACGGGAAGTGGGCGAAGACC
>JAHEBA010000003.1 GCA_024642465.1 Alphaproteobacteria bacterium | reverse complement strand
AAAATCTTTAATGATTCTCCATAGTTAACTGACTGAAACCGCTTGCGTGCCTTGAGCACGGGCAAAGGGCACTGGAGGCCGCGAACGTCGAGTTCATGGTCGCTTTGAGGCATCATGACGGACTCCATCAGGTATAACTTTTTATTCTGCCAAATGAGAATTAGGGGTGTTGCTTCAAGACCCGGCAACAGCCATTATTGCGCGCAATTGCGGCGAGGCGTGCTGTTGGCGCGACTTACAGCCGTTTAGCCCATTTGCACGAATGCAGGAAAGAGCCATGAACAAACATGCAAGCAGCGACGGCTTCAAGCCGATCCGTCCGGGTCGGGGCGGCAAGTCCAAGGGCCGGGCATTTCCAAAGGGCCGGGTGCTGGATGTCGCCGCCCATGACGAGATCATCGCACTGCTGGCGCCGCATCAGCCGCTGAAGCGCGACATGCTGATCGAGTACCTGCACCTGATCCAGGACAAGTGGGGCTGCCTGTCGGCCGGCCACCTGCACGGACTGGCCGAGGAGATGCGCCTGCCGCAGGCCGAGGTGTTCGAGGTTGCAACCTTCTACCACCATTTCGACGTGGTGAAGGAGGGCGAGGAAAAGCCAGCCGAGATCACCATCAGGGTGTGCGACTCGCTGTCGTGCGAGATGGCCGGCGCGCATGACATCATCAAGGCGCTTGGCGGCAATGCGCCCGGGAATGTGCGCGTGGTGCACGGGCCGTGCATGGGGCTGTGCGACGTGGCGCCTGCCGCTGCGGTCGGCCACAATTACGTGGGCAACGTGTCGGTCGAGAAGCTGACCATGATGGCCCGCAACAAGGAAACCAGGCCGCAGATGCCGGACTATCAGCCACTGGCCGACTACAAGGCCGAGGGCGGATACAAGCAGCTTGAAGCGCTTCGCGGCGGATCGAAGTCGCCGGACGACGTTATCCAGACCCTGCTCGATGCCGGGCTCAAGGGCCTTGGCGGCGCCGGCTTCCCGTCGGGCCAGAAGTGGAAGTTCGTGCGCGCCGGCGAGGGCCCGCGCTACCTCTGCATCAACGGCGATGAAGGCGAACCGGGCACGTTCAAGGACCGCTACTACCTGCATGCGCGCCCGCACCAGTTCCTCGAAGGCATGCTGATTGCAGCCTGGGGCGTGGATGCGTCCGCCGCCTACATCTACCTGCGCGACGAGTATCCGGCCGCGCGGCAGGTGCTGCTCGACGAGATCGCGAAGCTTGAAGCCGAAGGCATCGCGCCGAAGAGCTTCATCCACCTGCGCCGGGGCGCGGGTGCCTATATCTGCGGCGAAGAAAGCGCGATGATCGAGTCGCTTGAAGGCTATCGCGGGCTGCCGCGCCATCGCCCGCCCTACGTGGCGCAGGTCGGCCTATTCAACCGCCCGACGCTCGTCCACAACATCGAGACCGTTTACTGGATGCCGAAGATCCTGGCGGAAGGGCCGGAATGGTTCGCCTCGCAGGGCAAGGGCGATGCCCACAAGGGTCCGCGCTCGTATTCGGTGTCGGGCCGAGTGAAGAACCCGGGCGTTGTGCTGGCGCCTGCGGGCACGAGCGTCAATGAACTGATCGAGACGTGCGGCGGCATGGCCGACGGCCACAGCTTCAAGGGATACCTGCCGGGCGGTGCGTCCGGCGGCATCCTGCCGGCCTCGAAGGGCGACGTGCCGCTGGACTTCGGCGGCGAACTTGCCAAGCTGGGCTGCTTCGTCGGTTCGCACGCGATCGTGGTGCTGTCCGACAAGGACTCGATGCGCGATGCGGCGGTGAACCTGCTGAAGTTCTTCGAGGACGAGTCGTGCGGCCAGTGTACGCCGTGCCGCGTGGGCTGCGAGAAGGCCGTCAAGCTGATGCAGAAAGGTCCGTGGGACGACGCCCTGCTGACCGAACTGACCCGCACCATGGCGGACGCCTCGATCTGCGGCCTTGGTCAGGCCGCGCCAAACCCGATCCGCACCGTCATGACGCACTTCAAGGACGACGTGTCATGATGAGGCCAATTCCGGTGATGACAATGCATATCAGCGCTTCGGGGCATGGCGAACACGCCGGCCTGGCGCTCTAACGGTTTCTGGAGGAATGAACATGTCCGGCAAGACCATCAAGTTCACGCTCGACGGCCGCGAGGTCGAGGCGCGCGACGGTGAAACCATCTGGCAGGTTGCCAAGCGCGAAGGCACCTCCATTCCACACCTGTGCTGGCGCGATGAGCCCGGCTACCGGGCCGACGGCAATTGCCGCGCCTGCATGGTGGAGATCGAGGGCGAGCGCGTGCTGGCGGCCTCGTGCGTCCGCAAGCCATCCGATGGCATGGTGGTGAATTCGCAGAACGAGCGTTCCAGCACGGCCCGCAAGATGGTGATCGAGCTGCTGATGGCCGACCAGCCGGCCCGCGACGACGCACACGACCAGCAGTCGTCGTTCTTCAGGTGGGCCGACGCGATGAACGTCGATGTGTCCCGCTTCCCGCGCGATGATGCGCCGAAGCCGGACGTGTCCCACCCGGCGATGGCTGTCAATCTCGATGCCTGCATCCACTGCAACCTGTGCGTCCGCGCCTGCCGCGAAGTGCAGGTCAACGACGTGATCGGCATGGCCTTCCGTGGGCCGCATGAGAAGATCGTGTTCGACTTCGACGATCCGATGGGTGCGTCCACCTGCGTGGCCTGTGGCGAGTGCGTGCAGGCGTGCCCGACCGGCGCGCTGATGCCCAAGTCGATCGTCGACGAGAACCAGCGCGGCACCCGCGGCGCCGAACGCCAGGTCGACAGCGTGTGCCCCTATTGCGGCGTCGGCTGCCAGATCACCTACAACATCCGCACCGACGAGAAGTCCGGCAACGAGTACATTGCCTATGTCGAGGGCAAGGGCGGACCGGCCAACGAGAACCGGCTGTGCGTGAAGGGACGGTTCGGCTTCGACTATGTGGCCTCACCGGAACGCCTCACCAAGCCGCTGATCCGCAAGCCGGGGCTTGAGAAGGGCATCAACATGGACCCGCTCAACCCGCTCACCCACTTCCGGGAAGCGAGCTGGGAAGAAGCGCTCGAGTTTGCCTCCAGGGGCCTGCGCGATATCCGTGATGCCCATGGCGGCAATGCGCTGGCGGGCTTCGGCTCGGCCAAGTGCTCCAACGAGGAAGCCTACATGTTCCAGAAGCTGGTGCGCACCGGCTTCGGCACCAACAATGTCGACCACTGCACGCGCCTGTGCCACGCCTCATCCGTGGCCGCGCTGATGGAAACTATCGGCTCGGGTGCCGTAACGGCTCCGTTTACGGCAGTGAAGGACTCGGACGTCATCGTGGTGATCGGCGCCAATCCGACCGAGAACCACCCGGTTGCGGCGACCTATTTCAAGCAGGCAGCCAAGCGCGGCGCAGAACTGATCATCATGGATCCGCGCGGCACCGCGATGAAGCGCTATGCCAGCCACATGCTGCAGTTCAAGAACGGCGCAGACGTGTCGCTGCTCAACGCGATGATGAACGTCATCGTCGAGGAGAAGTTGTACGACCAGCAGTACATTCAGGCCCATTCGGAAGGCTTCGACAAGCTCAAGGAGCACCTGAAGAAGTTTAAGCCCGAGGACATGGAAAAGATCTGCGGCATCTCGGCCGAAGAGATCCGCACCGTCGCGCGCAAGTATGCCACCGCCAACGGGGCGATCATCTTCTGGGGCATGGGCGTGTCGCAGCACACCCACGGCACAGATAATGCCCGCTGCCTGATTTCGCTGGCACTGATGTGCGGTCAGACGGGGCGCGCCGGTACCGGCCTGCACCCGCTGCGTGGCCAGAACAACGTACAGGGTGCGTCCGATGCCGGCCTCATCCCGATGGTGTTCCCGGACTACTCGAAGGTGGGCGACCCGAAGAACCTCGAGAAGTTCGAGAAGCTGTGGGACGCCAAGCTTGATCCGAAGCCGGGCCTGACCGTGGTCGAGATCATGGACGCGATCCACAACGACAAGATCAAGGGCATGTACATCATGGGTGAAAACCCGGCCATGTCGGACCCTGATGCAAACCACGCCCGCGACGCGCTGGCGAAGCTTGAACACCTGGTGGTGCAGGACATCTTCCTGACCGAGACGGCGATGTTCGCCGACGTTATCCTGCCGGCCACCGCCTGGGCGGAAAAGGACGGCACCGTATCCAACACCAACCGCCAGGTGCAAATGGGACGCAAAGCGATCAACCCGCCCGGCGAGGCGCGCGACGACTGGTGGATCACCCAGGAAATCGCCCGCGGCGTCGGACTTGGCTGGACGTATTCCGGCCCGGCGGACGTGTTCGCCGAAATGAAGCTCGCCATGCCGTCTCTCGACAACATCACCTGGGACCGGCTGATCACCGAAAACGTGGTGGCCTATCCGTGTCCGGCGCCGGACCATCCGGGCATGGACATCGTGTTCTCCGACCGGTTCCCGACGGCGACCGGGCTTGGCAAGATGGTGCCGGCAGAAGTGCTGCCGCCCGACGAACAGCCGGATGCGGAGTACCCCTATATCCTGTCAACGGGCCGTCAGCTCGAGCACTGGCATACCGGCTCGATGACCCGGCGGTCGTACGTGCTGGATGCGGTGAATCCGGAACCGGTGGTGCAGATGAGTTCGCGCGACATCCACAAGCTCGGTATCAAGGCCGGTGACAAGGTGCGCATCTCCAGCCGCCGCGGCGAGATCGAGATCATGGTGCGCGAGGACAACCAGGTACCGCCCGGTGCGGTGTTCATTCCGTTCGCCTTCGTCGAGGCAGCCGCCAACGAACTGACCAATCCGAAGCTTGATCCGTTCGGCAAGATTCCGGAGTTCAAATTCTGCGCGGTGAAGGTGGAGCCTGCCGAGAGCGACCGCATGGAAGCCGCCGAATAATCACCAGGACCAGTGCGGGCCGGATCAGTTGAATTCCGGCCCGTGCACCCAGCAGGTCAGCGAGTGGCGCAAGCCGCTGGTGACCGGCGTAACCCGGTGCAGCACGAAGCTTGCAAACAGGATGGCATCGCCGATGCCGAGGCTGGCCGTGAAAGGCTGGCCAGCCGGATTGAGCTGAAGTTCGCCGCCCTCGTACTCTTCCGGTCGGGTCAGCTGCGCCACGATGGTCAGCTTGCGCCGCGCCGCCAGTGGCCCGCCGCCCATGTCGGAATGCCAGTCGAAGTGACCCTGCTCTCCCTGGTCGTAGGCGGCGACCTGAAGCCGTTCCTCGAAACCTTCCAGCCGGAAGTTGAACGTCTCCCGGTTGGCTTCAGCGACAGCGGACATGACCCGCTGCATGACCCAGTCCGCCGGGCCTTCATCATGGAGCCAGGCAATCTGCGCGCGCCGGATATCGTGGTGCATGGCGCCGCCAACCAGAGACGCCTGCGCAAGGCCGGACTCGCGGGCCTGCCGTACAATCTCGCCCGCTTCGGCTTCGGTAAAAAGCGACTTGATGACGTGGGTGAACATGGTGGCGTTGCCTAATCCGTGCTGCACGATCTGTCTTTACCGGCAGCGACACGGTTCAGGTCGTTAATCATCGCTCGCGCAACAGGTTCCAGACGACCGTCGCAAGCACGATGCCGCCGCCGATCCACGTGGTGAGCGGGGGTACCTCGCTGAGAATTGCCCACGCCCAAACCGGAGCAAGCGGCGTTTCCAGCGTTCCCACGACGCCGGTACGGGCGGGGGGAATGAGGCGGGCGCCTTCAGTGAGCATGATGTGAGCTGCAGCGAACGCCAGCCCGAAGCCTGCGAGAATCAGGAGATCGCGAGACGATGCAGCCATCGGGTCGGTGAACAGTGTGGCGAGCAGGCCAGTGATGGCGCCGGAAACGCATGCAGCCAGCACCATCGGTTCCTTCGGATAGCGGCGGATCAGGACCATCAGCGTGGCCATGCCGATGGCCATGAGGATGCCCAGCCCGTCACCCACGATGTTGGGGGTGCCGAGCGAACCCCATACCATGATGAGTACGCCGCCAAACGCTGCTGCCGCGGCGAGAAGGGTCAGGCTGGACGTGCGCTCACGAAACAGCAGCCAGCCGATTGCCGCAGCGAGAAAGGGGGTGCAGGCGTAGAAGGTCGCCACGTTGGCAATCGAGGTGTGCTTGAAGGCGGTGATGAAGCAATAGGTGGCGGCGGCTCCAACCAGCACCACCGCCCAGCCGGCCGGCCCCATCCGCCTGAGTTGTGCCAGCTGGCCGGGGCCGTCCTTCCAGCGCACGTAAAGCAGGATCGGCAGGATGGAAAATACCGAGCGCCAGAAAATCACGCCCCAGGCATCCACCGCTGCTGCCTTGGTGAACAGGCCTGCAGCACTCCACAGCACTGCCGACAAGGCCACCAGCGTGGTGCCCAGCACGGCGGCTCTGGCTTCGGCGTCTTGAGGGGCCGTGATGGTCATGCGGTCATCTTGCGGTTGGCCAACTGACATCGTTCCGTCAGCAGGAATGCGGTTTGTTGCAGGCTTCGCGATGTTATACACGAAGCGCTAATCGCAAAGGACAAAGCATGGCTATCCTGGAGAAATCGAAACTGACCGGGATCGTGGTTGCGCTGTTGAGCAACCCGGACCGCAAATCGGGACTGGAGAAGGCACGGAAGGACAGGGTCGACATCTCGTTCGACGGCATTGTGGGCGATTGCCACGCGGGGCGCACCTATGCCTCGGACTCGCGGCTGTTGAAGCAATACAAGCGGGGTGTACCGATCGCCAATACGCGGCAGCTGTCTGTGCTGACAGAGGAGCAGCTGGCGGAAATCACGGCGGCGCTGGAGATTTCCCGGCTTGAGCCCGAGTGGCTGGGCGCAAACCTGGTGACATCCGGCATACCCGATCTCACTTTTCTGCCGCCGTCTACGCGCATGATGTTCTCGTCCGGCGCGACACTGATCGTTGATGGTGAGAATGCGCCCTGCCGCTACGTTTCTGACGTGATCAACAAGCATCACCCGGGCAAGGGCGATCCGTTTCCCAAGGTTGCCCGGCACAAGCGGGGGCTGGTTGCCTGGGTGGAAAAGGAAGGCGCCATCTCGGTTGGAGACGAGATCGTGCTGCACATCCCGCCGCAGCGGATATACTCACACGCATGAACCGGCCACGTGACATATCCGAATTCGCCATCGTCCCCGACCCGGACGACGAGCGCCTGTCGCGTGCGGTCACCGGGGTCGACCAGACCGGCGCCGATGTGGAAGCCCACGTGGTGCACGAGCGCCCGCTGACACTCTATCTCAACCGGCAGGAAATCGTCACGGCCATGACCATCGGCGATCATCCGGACTGGCTTGCGGTCGGTTACCTGCTGAACCAGGGCATGCTGAGGCCGGACGACGAAATCACGGCCATCGACTACGACGCAGACCTTGAGGTGATCGTGGTGCGCACGGTGCGCGAGACGAACTTCGAGGAGAAGATGAAGAAGAAGACGCGCACATCGGGGTGCGCGCATGGCACCGTGTTTGGCGACATGATGGAGAACTTCGAAACCATCAAGCTGTCGAGGGACGCGGTGATCCGGACGAGCTGGCTTTATGCGCTGACGCGGAAGATCAATACCGCACCCTCGCTCTACCTGAAGGCCGGCGCCATTCATGGCTGTGTACTGTGCCAGACGGACAAGCCGCTGGTGTACCTGGAAGACGTGGGCCGGCACAACGCGGTCGACAAGATCGCCGGCTGGATGTTCCTCAACAAAGTCTCGCCGCACGACAAGATCTTCTACACCACCGGCAGGCTGACCTCCGAGATGATTCTAAAGTGCGCGGCCATGCGCATACCGATCCTGGTGTCGCGTTCGGGCTTTACGGCGTGGGGGGTGGACCTTGCCCGGCAGGTCGGCATGACGGTCATCGGGCGCGCGCGGGGCAAGCGGTTCCTCGCGCTGTCCGGGGCGGAGCGGATCGTGTTCGATGCCGATCTTGCGCAGGTCGAAGAGGAAGACCGCAAGCACCGCCGCAAGGGAGCCGACGGCGATGACTGAGGTGACCGGCTGCATTCTGGCGGGTGGTCTTGCGCGGCGCATGGGCGGTGGCGACAAGGGCCTGATCCGGCTCGGTGGCAGGCTGGTGATCGATCATGTGCTCGACCGGCTCAAGCCGCAGGTGTCGCAGACCGTCCTGAATGCCAACGGCGACCCTGCGCGGTTTAGCGAATATGGCTTGCCGGTGGTGGCGGACAGCGTCGAAGGATTTGCCGGGCCGCTGGCGGGCGTGCTGGCCGCGCTGGAGTGGGCGCGCGACAACACTAGCGCCGAGTGGGTGGCGACGGCGGCAACGGATACGCCGTTCTTCCCGGCCGATTTCGTTACGCGGATGCTGACGGCGATCGAGGCAGCTGGTGCCGACATGGCGTGCGCAGCATCGGATGGCCGGCACCACCCGGTGTTCGGCCTGTGGCCGGTTCGGCTTGCTGCCGACTTGCGGCATGCACTGGTGGAACAAGACATTCGAAAGGTCGACATCTGGACAGCGCGGCACAGGCTGGTGACGGTGGAGTTCGCCGCCGAGCCGCATGACCCGTTCTTCAACGTCAACCGGCCGGAAGATGTTGAAGAAGCCGAGCGCATCGCGCAGGAAATGGCCGCATGATCAGGCAACGCGTCATCGGCGTGGCCGGTTTCAAGAATGCCGGCAAGACGACACTGGTCGAGCGCCTCGTCACAGAATTGACTGACCGGGGCTTTCGCGTGTCCACGGTAAAACATGCCCACCATTCATTCGATATCGACCACGAAGGCCGCGACAGCTTCCGCCATCGCAAGGCGGGTGCGGCGCAGGTGGCCGTGGTGTCCGGATCGCGCTGGGCGATCGTTAGCGAGTTGCGTGGCGATCCGGAGCCGTCGCTCGACGATATCCTGGCGAGGCTGGAGCCGTGCGACCTTGTCATCGTCGAAGGCTACAAGCGCGACGGTCACGACAAGATCGAGGTGCGCAACGTGGCTGACGGCAAGCCGCGGCTTTACGAAGAGGATCACACCATTGTGGCGGTGGCCGCCAATGGGCCGGTGGAAGATTGCCCGGTGCCGGTGTACAGCCGCGACGACGTGTACGCGCTAGCCGATTTCATTTGTGGCCGCATGAAGCTGGTCGAGGTGCCGAGCCTGATATGACCCGAAAGCTGCTCGACGACTGCTTCCTGCATGACAAGGAACGGATGCGCCACGACGATGCGGTAGCGCTGATCCTTGAACGGTTGTCGCCTGTGGCGGGCGTGGAGACGGTGGAGTTGTCTCAGGCTCACGGGCGCGTGCTGGCGCAGACCATCACCTCGCCGCGCAACATTCCGGCGTTCAAAAATGCTGCCGTCGACGGCTATGCCTTTGCAGGAAGCGATCTTGTTGCGGATGGGGCGACAAGGCTCGACGTGGTCATGCGGGTGGCGACGGGCCATTCACCGGACGGCGCGCTAAAGCCCGGGCAGGCGGCGCGCATCTTCACCGGCGCGGTGATGCCGGAAGGCGCCGACACCTGTGTGATGCAGGAAGACACCACGCTGGACGGCGATGCGATCGTGATCCCCAAGGGACTGAAGCCAGGCGCCAATACGCGCAAGGCGGGTGAAGACGTTAAGGCAGGCGAGTGCATGCTTCAACCGGGCGAGCGGCTGCGTGCGCAGGACGTAGCGGCAATCGCCTCCACCGGCTGCGATCTGGTCGAGGTCCGTCAGCCGCTAAAGGTGGCGCTGATCTCGACCGGCGACGAGGTGGTGCGGCCCGGCAACCCGCTGGGTGACGGGCAGGTATACGATTCCAATCATCATCTTCTGCGCGGCCTGCTGAGAACGGCTGGCGCGGAGGTGGTGGACTATGGCGTCATCGCCGACCGGCGCGAGGATGTTGAGTCTGCGGTGACGCGGGCGGCGCTCGAATGCAACGTGATCCTGACCACCGGCGGGGCGAGCCGGGGCGAGGCGGACTTCATCGTCGAGACCATCCAGAAGCTTGGCTCACTTCATGCCTGGCAGCTTGCGGTGAAACCGGGGCGTCCGCTGGCGATGGGCCAGGTGGGCGACTGCGTGTTCTTCGGCCTGCCTGGCAACCCGGTGGCGGCGTTCGTGACCTTCCTGCTCTATGCGCAGCCGATGTTCGCCCGCCTGCAAGGCGCAAGCTGGCAGCCGCCGCAGCGCTATCCGCTGCCCGCGGGCTTTGAAATCGCCAAGAAGAAGACCGACCGGCGCGAATTCTGGCGCGGCTGGGTCGAAAACGGAGCGTCCGGGCCGGTCTTGCGGAAGTTCGAGCGCGATGGCTCCGGGCTGATTTCGGGCTTGAGGCAGGCAACCGGGCTTATCGAGGTGCCGGAAGAGGCGTCGTCAGTCGCCGAAGGAGACCTGCTGGGCTTCATTCCGTTCAGTGAGTTCGGCATCAACTGACCGTCCTCATGTCGCAATTCTGATGTGCCAAGTCGTTTGACTTCGCACGTGTTGAACCCAATTCACTATGGTGCTGGACAGTAATTTGCTTTCGAGCCCGGAGGATTGGGTCATGAAATCGCATGCACGCGTTGTGGTCATTGGTGGCGGTGTGGTCGGCGTCGGAACGCTGTACGCACTGACGAAGAAAGGCTGGACCGATGTCGTCCTGCTGGAGCGCAACGAGCTGACTTCGGGCTCCACCTGGCATGCGGCTGGCCTGCTGCCCCTGTTCAACATGTCCTATTCGGTCGGCAAGGTGCACCAATACTCGCTCGACCTGTATTCGAAGCTCGAGGAAGAGACCGGCCAGCATGTCGGCCTGCGCCAGGTGTCGAACATCCGCCTTGCCCAGACGAAGGACCGCTGGGACGAGTTCATGTACTATGCCGGCATTGCCGAGACGATCGGGGTGCACGTGAACATCCTGACGCCGAAGCAGGTCAAGGAAAACTGGCCGCTGTGCAATACCGATGGGCTGATCGGCGCCATCCAGCACCCCAACGACGGCTACGTACAGCCGGCCGACCTGACCCAAGCCATGGCCAAGGGTGCGCGCGACAAGGGTGCGCAGATCTACCGGCAGACCCGCGTCATCGCCATCGAGCAGAAGGCCAACGACGAGTGGCTTGTGAAGACCGACAAGGGTGACATCACCTGCGAACACCTCGTCACGGCAACCGGCAACTTCGTGCGCCAGACCGGCGACATGCTGGGTCTCGACATTCCGGTCATCCCCGTCGAGCACCAGTACATCGTCACCGAGGCGCACCCGGAAATCCAGCAGCGCCACAAGGATGGCCTGCCGGAAATGGGCGTGCTGCGCGATGCCGACTCGGCCTGGTACATGCGTGAGGAAGCCGGGGGGCTGATCCTTGGCCCCTACGAGCCCGGCGCGCCGGTTTGCTATGTGGACGGCCCGGCCGAAGATGCCGAATATGAACTGTTCCAGGAAGACCTGGAGCGCATCGCGCCGCACATCGAAAGCGCCTTCCACCGGGTGCCGGCATTCGGCGAAGTGGGCATCAAGAAGGTCTACAATGGCGCCATCTGCTATACGCCGGACGGTTCGCCGATCATCGGCCCGGCCTGGGGCAAGCGCAACCTGTGGCTCAATGAAGGCCACTCGTTCGGCGTCACCGCAGCAGGCGGCGCCGGCTGGCAGCTGGCCGAATGGATCGTCGAGGGCGAAAGCTCCATCGACATGCTGGGTGTCGACCCGCGCCGGTTTGGCCCCTATGCCTCGCGCGGCTATCTGAAGGTGAAGAACGAGGAAGCTTATCGCAACGTGTTCACGCCGCACTATCCGGACGAGGAGCGCTGGGACGCGCGGCCGCTCAAGCAGTCGCCCTGCTATGACCGGATGAAGGCGCTGGGCGCGGTGTTCGGCTCGGTCTATGGCTGGGAGCGTCCGAACTGGTTCGCCCCGTCCGCCGACTATGGCTGGGACCCGGAAGAAATCGAACGCCCCGACATCATTACCAGGGAAAACTTCGCGCCGCCGAAGCCCGGCGAGAAGGTCAAGGAGCTTTGGTCGTTCCGCCGGTCGAACTATTTCGAGCACGTCGGCAACGAGGTGAAGAACGTGACCGAGAATTGCGGCCTGCTGGACATGTCGGCCTTCGCCAAGTACGAAGTGATCGGCCCGAAGGCTGCCGAGTGGCTCGACTCGATCCTGGCCAACCGGGTGCCGAAGGGCATCGGCCGCGTCGGCCTGTGCCACCTGCTGACCAAGAACGGCGGCGTGCGCTCGGAATTCACCGTGTACAAGCGGGCCGAGAATGACTTCTACCTCGTCGGCCCCGGCGCCTGGGAGCGTCATGACTGGGACTACCTGACCAAGCTGGCGCCTGAAAGCGGTGTCAACCTTCAGAAGATCACCACGCAAATGGGCGTGCTGGTGCTGGCAGGGCCGAAGTCGCGCGATGTGCTGCAGAAGCTGACCGACACCGACCTGTCGAACGACAACTTCAAGTGGCTAACCGGCAAGTTCATCAATGTCGGCATCGCACAGGCGCACGCGCTGCGGGTCAACTTCGTCGGCGAGCTTGGCTGGGAACTGCACCATCCGATCGAGATGCAGAACGTCATCTTCGACCTGGTCATGGAAGCGGGCAAGGAATTCGGCATCAAGCCGTTCGGCATCCGCGCCATGGGCGCGATGGCCGTCGAAAAGTCCTACCGCCTGATTGGCCGCGAACTGTCGGTCGAGTACTCGGCCTATGAATCCGGGCTTGAACGGTTCGTGCATCCGAACAAGGGCGATTTCATCGGCCGCGACGAACTGGTGAAGCGCCATGCTGCCGGTGACAACTGGACCTTCGTGACGCTGGAAGTCCACGGCATCAAGGACTGCGATGCGCGCGGCTCGGAAGCGATCTACGCTGCAGACGGCAAGACGCTGGTTGGCCGCGTAACCACCGGCGCCTATGGCTGGCGGGTCGGCAAATCGCTGGCGCTGGCCATGGTCAAGCCGGACCGGGCGGCGGAAGGCAGCAAGCTCAAGGTCAGGATCCTCAGCGAACTGTTCGATGCCACCATCGTTCCGGAAAGCCCGTTCGATGCGGACAACGAGCGGCTGCGGGCCTAGCCTTCAAGCCAGCCAAGCCAGCATTAACGCAGGGCCGGAGTGCAGAAATTGCATTCCGGCCTTTTGCTTTTTGTGAGCATAGTTGCGCCATCGACATATCATCGCACGGCAGGTGACGCTTGGCTCAGGAGCAGTCTTACTCGACAGGCGTCATGCTTGCAGCCATGGCCACCGTTGGCTGGAGCCTGTCCGGCGCATTCGTCCGTCATCTTCCAGGCCTGACCGGCTGGCAGATCAATTGCTGGCGGGGGTTGTTCATGGCGCTGGCGCTGCTGGTGTGGCTGGCTGTCCGGTACCGGTTGCAGCTTCCAGCCCGGGTGGCCGAAGTGCCAAAGCTGGCGCTGATCGCTGCCGGGTCGTTCTTTGCTCTCGGTTCCACCCTGTACGTGACCGCGCTGACCATGGCGTCGACGGCGAACGTTGCCTGCCTGACTGCGACTGCACCCATCTTCACCGCCATGTTGAGCCGGGCCTTCAACGGCGAGAACCCGTCGAAGGCAACGTGGCTTGCCTCGTTCATGGCGCTGGGCGGCGTTGCGTTCATTGTGCGTGACGGCATGCAGGCGGGCAATCTTGCCGGCAACCTGGTGGCGCTGTCTTGCGCCATTTGCTGGGCGTTGCAGGTGAATACGCTCAGGCGGTTCCGCAATGTCGACATGGTGCCGGCCATGGTGCTGGGCGGCATCGGCGTGTTCCTGGTGGCAGGGTTCTGGGGCGGCGGTTTTGATGTGACCAGCCGCGAGATGGCAATCCTCGCCATCATGGGCGTGGTGCAGCTCGCGGTTCCCATCGGGCTGTTTGCCCGTTCGGCGCGGTCCGTTCCGGCGGTAGTCGCGAGCCTGATCGTGCTGCTCGATACGGTGCTCAACCCGATGTGGAGTTATCTGACAGCGGGAGAGAAAGCGGCCCCGCAAGACTTCATCGGCGGTGCGGTGATCGTGGCGGCGGTGATGATCTCCGTGGTGCTCGGGCAACGCTCGGCCCAGGTGAACGCACAGGCGCGAGCCCGACATGGCGCTGTCTGAGCGCTAAAAGGAAAGGGCGCGGAAGCTGTTGCCTCCGCGCCCCGCCATTTCCCTTCTCAGGAAGGGTCCTAGAACAGACCTTCGATCTGGCCCTGGCTGTTGAGGCAGATGGTTTCTGCCGCAGGCTTCTTGGGTAGGCCCGGCATGGTCATGATCTCACCGCAGATGACGACCACGAACCCTGCACCCGCCGACAGGCGTACCTCACGCACCGGAATGGTGAACCCGGTCGGCGCACCGCGCTTGTTCGGGTCGGTGGTGAAGGAGTACTGGGTCTTGGCCATGCAGACGGGCAGCTTGCCGTAACCGGCTTCTTCCCACTGCTTCAACTGCTCCTTGATCTTGCTGTCAGCCACGACGGCGTCGGCGCGGTAGATGCTCTTGGCAATCTTTTCGACCTTTTCGAACAGGCCGAGGCTGTCTTCGTAGAGCGGCTTGTAGGAAGCAGCGCCGCTCTCGACGATCTTGACGACTTCGGTAGCCAGGTCCTTGATGCCTTCGGAGCCCTTTGCCCAGTGCTTGCACAGCACGGCAGTTGCGCCCTGTGAAGCACAGAAGTCCTTCACGGCCTGGATTTCGGCATCGGTGTCGGTGATGAAGTGGTTGATGGCGACGACTGCCGGCACACCGTAGTTCTTCATGTTCTCGATGTGGCGGCCGAGGTTGGCGCAACCATCAGCAACTGCCTTGACGTTTTCTGCACCCAGGTCGGCACGGGCAACGCCGCCACCCATCTTGAGCGCACGCACGGTGGCGACGATCACGACTGCCTTCGGCGACAGGCCGGCCTTGCGGCACTTGATGTTCATGAACTTCTCGGCGCCGAGGTCAGCCCCAAAGCCTGCTTCCGTCACCACGTAGTCGGCGAGCTTCAGCGCGGTGGTGGTGGCAACGACGGAGTTGCAGCCGTGTGCGATGTTGGCGAACGGGCCGCCGTGCACGAAGGCCGGGTTGTTCTCGAGCGTCTGCACGAGGTTCGGCTGGATGGCGTCCTTGAGCAGAACTGCCATGGCGCCGGCAGCCTTGATGTCGGAGCAGTAAACCGGCGTGCGGTCGCGGCGGTAGGCCACAATCATCTTGCCGAGACGGTCTTCCAGGTCGGCCAGGTCCTTGGCCAGGCAAAGGATGGCCATCACTTCCGAAGCCACGGTGATGTCGAAGCCGGCTTCGCGCGGGAAGCCGTTGGCAACGCCGCCCAGCGAGCAGGTGATCTGGCGCAGGGCGCGGTCGTTCATGTCGAGCACGCGGCGCCATGCAACGCGGCGCACGTCGATATCGAGTTCATTGCCCCAGTAGATGTGGTTGTCGATCATTGCCGACAGAAGGTTGTGGGCCGACGTGATGGCGTGGAAGTCGCCGGTGAAGTGGAGGTTCATGTCCTCCATCGGGACGATCTGGGCCATGCCGCCACCTGCTGCGCCGCCCTTCATGCCGAAGTTCGGCCCGAGCGAGGCTTCGCGGATGCAGATGATGGCCTTCTTGCCGATGGAGTTCAGGCCGTCGCCAAGACCCACAGTGGTCGTGGTTTTGCCTTCGCCGGCCGGGGTCGGGTTGATGGCCGTCACCAGAATCAGGTTGCCGTCCTTGTTGGACTGCACCGACTTGATGAAATCAGCCGAGACCTTTGCCTTGGTATGACCATAAGGAATGAGGTCGGCTTCCTTAATGCCAATCTTGGCGGCGATCTCCTTGATCGGCTTCATGTCCGCTTCGCGGGCGATTTCGATGTCTGATTTCACTTTGGTCATGCTTGGCTCCTCCACGACTCTGGCGAGTTTTCTCTGATTTGTCATTCATACCGCGGATTATGTGCGATATTTGTCACGTTTGCGACGGTTGCCGTCCTTTTCCGAAGCGTGAAACCCTGCTGATTGGCCTTGACCTTGTCAGGGATACGCATAGCTTGGAGTACTCCTGATACGCCTAAAAGCCCTCCCTTGCCAATAGATGAAGAAAAGACAGCAGCCATGAGAAATTTTCATTTACCGGGCCGTTCCGCCGTTTATGCCGGCAGCGCTTGCGCCGCCACTTCGTCACCGGCTGCCACCATGGCGGCGCTCGATATCCTGCGGGCCGGCGGCAACGCTGCCGATGCTGCTATCGTGGCCTCGGCCGTGCTGTGCATCACCGAACCGCCGATGACGGGCATTGGCGGCGACTGCTTTGCGCTGATCGGCCAGGCTGACGGAACGGTCACCGGCCTGAACGGGTCCGGCCGCGCCAGCCGCCATGCGACTGCAGAATGGCTCAAGGCTTCCGGCCTCACCGAAATCGCCACGGACAGCATTCATGCCGTTACGGTGCCTGGTGCCGTCGATGGCTGGGCGGCGCTTCTGGCGAAGCACGGCAAGCTGACGCTTGGCGACGTACTGCAGCCGGCTATCAGGCTCGCCCGTGACGGTTGTCCGACCGGTCCGCGCACGGCGCGCGACTGGGCCGGTCTTGTGGATTTCATCGCCCAGGACGAAGGCGGGCGGATGCACTACCTGCCGGGCGGCAAGGCGCCGGTGCCCGGCCAGGTGATGAAGTATCCCGCACTGGCCCGCACGCTGGAGATCATCGGCGAAAAGGGACGCGATGGCTTCTATACCGGCGAGGTGGCCGAAGACATCGTGAACACGCTCAAGGCCAAGGGCAGCCTGATCGACATGGAAGACCTGGCTGCTACAAAGTCGAGCTGGGTTGCGCCGGTCTCAACGGTGTTCCGTGGCCGGGAAATTCTCGAGATTCCGCCGAACGGTTCGGGTCTCACCGCACTGGTTGCACTGAACATTCTTGAGCGGTTCGAACTCGAGAAGTATGCAGCCGAAAGCGTGGAGCGCCGTCACCTCGAGACCGAGGCGATTCGTCTGGCCTGGGTAATCCGCAACCGCCATATCGCCGATCCGGACTTCGCGCCGGTGCCGGTGGAGGAGTTGCTGAGCGACGCGATGGCGGACAAGCTGGCGGCGCAGGTGTCGATGGACAAGGCGATCCCCGAACCGGAGCAGGTGGTGCCGCTGCCGGGCTCGGACACTGTGTACCTAAGTGTGGTGGATGAGAACCGCATGGCGGTCTCGTTCATCAACTCGATCTATCACGGTTTCGGCTCAGGCGTGGTGACGCCCGCTACCGGCATCATCTTCCAGGACCGCGGGGCGGGCTTTGTTGCAAAGCCTGGTCACCCGAACTGCATCGGTCCGTCGAAGCGGCCGCTGCACACCATCATTCCGGCGATGGTGCGCCAGAACGGCAAGGTCATCCAGTCGTTCGGCGTGATGGGCGGGGCCTATCAGCCGATGGGACACGTTGCGGTGATGGTGAACCGGTTCGTCTATGGCATGGACCCGCAGGAAGCGCTGGACTTCGCCCGTTCGTTCCATGAGGACGGCGTGCTCGGCGTGGAGCAAGGGGTGCCGGAGGCCGTTGCCGAAGGGTTGCGGAAGCTTGGCCACACGGTCGAGCGGAGGGAAGACCCATATGGCGGCGGGCAGGTCATCGCCATCGATCCGGACACCGGCGTTCTGTGCGCGGGTTCCGAACCGAGAAAGGACGGTCTGGCACTGGGCTATTGACGCGGGCGAGTCATCAACCAGCAGTTCGGCATTCATTAAACATTCCCCCCTATGGTTGCGCTGAGTCTAGGTGGGTTCTCAGCGTAACCATGGAGTTCCGTTCCCAATGACGGCATTGAGCGGAAACGAGCACGTCTTCCCAGAAACCGATCCCGGATTGTCGCCGGATGCAACCAGCATTCTGGACGGATTGTTGCGCGCGCGTCGCAGGCGGAGCGTCTGCGTATTGCGGCCCTGCATGCCGGCCATGTGGCATTTCAGTGGAACCGGCCCACCGACCTGATTTCGTGGAGCGAGGCTGCGGCGGCAGTTCTTGGCGTCGATGCGACGGCCCTGCCGGTGTACGGCAGCGATTTCAGTGCGATGATAGCCGGGGAGGACCGTGAGCGCAGGGATGCGACGCTGATCGAGACGACGCAGGTCGATGACGGTGACGGCATCGAGTATGACCTGAGCTATTGCTTGGAGCCGCGCCACGGACAATCTCCGGTCTTTCTTGAGGAGCGGGGCCGGCTGATCTGCGACGAGGCCGGTGAGGTCCGTGACGTCATCGCCGTCATTCGCCGGGCGGTTGCGCCTGGTGCAGATGAGGCCGGCGACCAGATGAAGGATCCTGAAACGGCACTTGCGTCCAAGAGGGCGGTCCTGCAGGCCTTGACTGAAGCGGCCAGGAGCTCGGAAGAGGCATCCTGCGGGCTGGTGCTGTCGTCGATCTCCAACTTGCGCGACATCATCGAATCCTACGGTCCGGGCATCGTGCCCGACGTGATCCGGGCGACCGGCGTTCGTCTGCGCTCGGTGATGCGCGGTGCTGACCTTCTGGGCCGCACGGGGACGGCGCAATTCGCGGTGGTTCTGCGTGAATGCACCAGTGAACAGATCATGACGGCTGGCGAACGGTTCGTCGCGGCAATCCGCAACGAACTGATCGAAACTCCGCGAGGCCCGGTCTGGGTTGAACTTGTCGCTGGCGCGATCAGTCTGCACAACCACAAGGTCGATGCTGCCGAAGCCTTCAGCATGGCGGAACAGTCGCTTGACCAGGCGGCTGGGCGCATCGGTCCGGCCTTCGTGGTCTACAAGTCGTCGCCCGACCGAGAGCTGCAGCACGAGCGCAACCGCCAGAACGCCATAGACATCGTTGCGGCGCTCAATGAAGAGCGCTTCATCTTGTGGCATCAGCCGATCGTCAGTGCGGCCGACCAGAAGCCGGTGATGTACGAAAGCCTGCTGCGGATGCAGTCTGCCGAGGGCGAAATCATTTCGGCCGGTCACCTTGTGCCGATTGCAGAGAAGCTCGGCTTCATGCAGATGATCGACGCGATCGTGTGCCGCACCAGCCTCGACCTGGTTGCCAGCCATCCGGAGGCGATGGTCAGCTTCAACATGTCGGATGCCACGCTGCGCAACAACTACGCTATCGAGCGGCTGCTCAGCATCGTTGCCGAGTCGGGCAACGTGGCCCGTCAGGTGTGTGTCGAGGTTACCCACGCTGCCCTGCATCGACAGGTTTCGGGCAGTGGCGGGCCGAATGCCGTGGCGAGATTGCGCGAACTGGGCTGCAAGATCGCCATGAACGGCTATCTCACGGAAGGGATGTCGATCTCGCTTCTGAACGCCGTCGACATTGTGAAGCTTGGCGCCGAGGTCTGCTCGGGCGTCGCCAATCGCACCAGCGACGTGGGCCTGCTGAAGGCAGCCATCGAGTTTGCCCATCGTGCCGGGGTCATGGTTGTCGCGGAGTGCATCGAGAACGAGCGCGATGCTGCAGTGCTTGCGGAGGCTGGAGTCGATTACCTGCAGGGCTACCTGTATGGCGGGGCAGCGCCGGAGCATTTCAACCTGACCCTGGCGCCGATCGATGCCGACCGGGTCAACTACAGTGAGGCGCAGCCGGAACGGATTGCCATTGCATTGGCCGCAGCCGCGGATAACACCGCTCAACCGGAGAGCCCGGAGGGTCTGTCTGCCGGGCCGGCCATCGCTGCCGCAACCGCTCCAGCCGCGATTGAAGAGGACGCGATTGCCCCGGTTTCTGCAGCATTGCTCTACAGCCCCGAAACGGACCTGCTCAAGGCCGCGCTTGGCAAGCTGGAATCAATCCAGTCGTTCTGATGTGGCTTTGCTGGCGGCGCGGCGATCAGCTCTTGCCGGCAAGTTTCTCGATCTGTGACTGCATCGACCTGATCTGCGCACGCAGGTCATCGAGGTCGGCATCGCCACCGGCCGCTGCGGAAGCAGCGGTGTCAGGCTCTGCGGCAGCTTCCGGCGTTTCTGCCTTGTTGGCGGGTGACTGGGGCGTCTGGCCAGCCAGGAAGGGATTGAACATCCGCATGGCGTCCTGGAACATCACCATGTTCTTGCGCGCCTGGTCTTCCATGGTCCTGAGCATCTCGGAGCCGGCCGGACCCATCATCTGCTCGCGCAGGCGTTCATGCTCGCGGGTCAGGTTTTCCATCGAGAATTGCAGGTAGCTCGGTACGAAAGCCTGCATGCTGTCACCGTAAAACCGGATCAGCTGGCGCAGGAAGTCAACCGGCAGCAGGTTCTGGCCCTTGGCCTCTTCCTCGAAGATGATCTGCGTCAGCACCTGACGGGTAATGTTCTCGCCGGTCTTGGCGTCTTGGACGACGAAGTCGACTCCGTCCTTTACCATCAGCGACAGGTCATCAAGCGTCACGTACGACGAGCTTGCGGTGTTGTAGAGTCGGCGGTTGGCGTACTTCTTGATGACGACCACGTCGTCGCTGCCGGCGGACTGTTTCGTCACGTTTGCTCATCCTTGCCGCAGTTGCGAGACAATCATGCAATGCAGCATACACACCAGTATGGTGTTGTGTCGAGCAGCCATTGGTTTCATCATCCGGCAAGGGCGTTGCAGGCCGGGCTTGCCTGTCCACGCATTGCACATGTTAGGGTGGGGTTCATGCCACACGACTAATTGTGCAGTGCACAAAGCGGTTTGGCTGTGCTAGATCAACGTCATCATCACTCGCCGTTCAGGAGGTTTCTGTTATGTCCGGTTCCGGAAATGCCATCGTTATCGTCTCCGCCGCCCGCACGCCCGTTGGGTCGTTCAACGGGACTCTTAGCTCGGTGCCTGCCTCGGAACTGGGCACGGTGGCACTCAAGGCCGCGATGGAGCGTGCCGGGCTTGAAGGCCGTGATATCGATGAAGTCATCCTCGGTCAGATCCTCACCGCAGGCGCGGGTCAGAACCCGGCGCGCCAGGCTTCCATCCACGCCGGCATTCCGGTGGAAAGCCCGGCATGGGGCATGAACCAGCTGTGCGGCTCAGGCTTGCGGGCGGTGGCGCTCGGCATGCAGCAGATCGCCAATGGCGATGCTAATATCGTCGCGGCCGGCGGGCAGGAGTCGATGAGCCAGGCGCCGCATTGCGCGCATCTGCGCGATGGCGTGAAGATGGGCGACTACAAGATGATCGACACCATGATCAAGGATGGCCTGTGGGATGCCTTCAACGGCTATCACATGGGCAATACCGCCGAGAACGTCGCCAAGCAGTGGCAGATCACCCGCGAACAGCAGGATGCATTCGCCGTGGCCTCCCAGAACAAGGCAGAGGCGGCCCAGAAGGCAGGCAAGTTCATGGACGAGATCGCGCCGGTCACCATCAAGACCCGCAAGGGCGACATCGTGGTGGACCAGGACGAGTACATCAAGCACGGCGTGACGCTTGAAACCGTCGGCAAGCTGCGGCCTGCCTTCGAAAAGGAAGGCTCGGTGACGGCCGGCAACGCATCCGGCATCAACGACGGTGCTGCCGCCGTGATCCTGATGAGCGAGGCGGAAGCAGCCAAGCGCGGCCTGAAGCCGCTGGCCCGCATCGTTTCGTGGGCCAATGCCGGCGTCGATCCGGCGATCATGGGCACCGGCCCCATTCCGGCCTCGCGCGCGGCGCTGAAGAAGGCCGGCTGGAAGGTCGAGGATCTCGACCTGGTGGAAGCCAACGAGGCATTCGCCGCGCAGGCCTGCGCCGTCAACACCGACATGGGCTGGAGCCCGAACATCGTCAACGTCAATGGCGGCGCCATCGCCATCGGCCATCCGATCGGTGCGTCCGGTTGCCGGGTGTTCGTGACGCTGCTGCACGAAATGCAGAAGCGCGATGCCAAGAAGGGCCTTGCCACGCTTTGCATCGGCGGTGGCATGGGCGTTGCCATGTGCGTCGAGCGCGACTGAGGCCGGCACCCCCGGAACAAGAAAACTTCAGGAAGGAAACATTATGTCACGTATTGCAGTTGTCACCGGCGGAACCCGCGGCATCGGGGCTGCCATCGCCACCGCTCTCAAGAACGCCGGCTACAAGGTAGTCGCCAGCTATGCCGGCAACGACGAGGCGGCCACGAAGTTCAAGGCAGAGACCGGTATCGAGGTGATGAAGTGGGACGTGGGCAGCTATGATGCCTGTGAAGCCGCCATCCGGAAGATCGAGAACGACTTCGGGCCGGTCGACATCCTGGTCAACAATGCCGGCATCACCCGTGACGCGATGTTCCACAAGATGACGCTCGAACAGTGGAACGCGGTGATCAACACCAACCTCAACTCGCTGTTCAACATGACCCGACCGGTCTGGGAAGGCATGCGCGACCGCGGCTTCGGCCGCATCGTCTGCATCTCGTCGATCAATGGCCAGAAGGGCCAGATGGGTCAGGCCAACTACTCCGCGGCTAAGGCAGGCGATATCGGCTTCGTCAAGGCGCTGGCCCAGGAAGGCGCCAAGAAGGGCATCACCGTCAATGCCATCTGCCCCGGCTATATCGGCACCGAGATGGTGCGCGCCATCGCGCCGGAAGTGCTGGAAAAGGCGATCCTGCCGCACATTCCGGTGGGCCGTCTCGGCGAGCCGGAAGAGATTGCCAAGTGCGTGCTTTTCCTGGTGAGCGACGATTCCGGTTTCATTACCGGGTCGACCATTTCCGCCAATGGCGGGCAGTACATGATCTGACCGGCGTGCCGGTCGGAAGGTTAAAGTTTGTGAGGGCAAGCGGAATTCACGTCTGCTTGCCCTTTCATTTGCAGTGCCGTGCACCTACATAGCTGTTCAAACGGAAACACCGCGAAGGTGCAGGGGCAGTGATTTTCACCATATTGAGTTTGCTGGCAGGGTTCGTTCTCCTGCTCGGCGGCGGCGAGTATCTCGTGCGCGGCGCAGGTGCGCTGGCGTTGCGCTTCGGGCTGTCGCATCTGGTCGTCGGCATCATCATCGTCGGCTTTGGCACTTCGGTGCCGGAACTCGTGGCCTCGATACAAGCTGCCCTGTCCGGCGCGCCCGGCATTGCAATGGGCAACGTCGTCGGCTCCAATACCGCCAACATCCTGTTGATCCTCGGCATAGGCGCGATCATCTATCCGGTCATCGTGTCGGGTGCCGCCATCTATCGCGACGGCGTCACCATGGTGGCGACGGCAGCGCTGCTGCTGTTCGCGGTATGGGGTGGCCAGTTGTCCACGCTCGCCGGGCTGTTGTTCGTAATGCTGCTGTCGGCGTACCTGGTGTACCTCATCTACAGCGACCGCAAGGCAAACGGAGAAGCCGCTGCTGACGGCGAGGATGACGACGAGTTGCCGAAGCCGTCAAAGTCGATCTGGTTCGACATTGCCATGGTTGCCGGCGGCATCGCCGCTGTCGTGGCCGGCGGCAAGCTGCTCGTCGACGGTGCGATCACTGTCGCCCAGGCATTCGATGTCAGCGATGAAGTGATCGGCCTGACGCTCGTCGCCATCGGCACGTCGCTGCCGGAACTGGCGACCTCGATCATGGCCGCGCTGCGCAAGCATTCGGATATTGCGCTCGGCAACGTACTTGGCTCCAACGTCTACAACATCCTCGGCATTGCGGGCATTACAGCGCTGATCAAGCCGATTCCCGTATCTGCGCACATGGTGAAGGTCGACATTCCGGTGATGATCGCGGTGTCGGTGGCGCTGTTCGTGCTGGCCGTTGTGGTGAAGCGCTTCGGCAAGCGCGTGGGCTATGCCTTCCTTGCGGGCTACGCGGCCTACATCTACGCCCTGGTGGTTTGATCCGCTCAACCGTTGCCGGGCTGCCAATCCCCCGGCGCCATTTCGAACCCTGCAAACTCGAACGCCGGGGAGACGGTGCAGCCCATCAGCGTCCATGCACCAAGGCTGCGCGCGCTCTGCCAGCAGTTTTCCGCAACGATGGCCTGGGGCGTTTCGCCGTTGTCCAGCCGGTTGCACAGAACATGGCGCTGGATGGCGTTGCCGTCCGGTGACAGGTTCAGCTCCAGCGGGCTGCCGGCATACCAGTGCCAGATCTCGGCGGCGTCGACCCGGTGCCAGTGGCTGACTTCGCCTTCGCGCAACAGATAGTAGATCGCCGTGCCGGCTGCACGTTCACTGCCGGCTGCTGGCGCGCGCCAGGTTTCGCGGAAATGGCCGCCTTCCGGGTGTGCTTCGAGCCGGAGCCGCCGGATGATGTCATCGGCCGTCAGCACGGTCAGAAATTGTCCTTGGCCTTGCGCACCTCGGCAAAGCGGGCCGCCGAGCCCGCCCGCAGGAACGGGTTCGTCTCCAGCTCTTCGGCAATGGTGGTCGGCACTGTCGGCTTGCCTTCGGCGCGTAACTTTTCGATTTTCGCCATGCGGGCCTTAAGAGCCTCGTTGTCCGGTTCCACCGTCAAGGCGAACTTGCCGTTCGACATCGTGTACTCGTGACCGCAATAGACCACTGTTTCCGGCGGCAGCGCGGCGAGCTTCTGCATCGAGTCCCACATCTGCTCCATGGTGCCCTCGAATACCCGGCCGCACCCCAGCGTGAACAGGGTATCGCCGGCGAAGGCAACGCCGTCATCCGCAAAGTGCCAGGTGATGTGGCCCAGCGTATGGCCCGGCGTGGCGATGATGTGCGCCTTGCGTCCGGTGAAATCGTAAGTGCTGTCTGGCGCTACTGTGCCGGTGAGGCCGGGCAGGTCATGCGGCTCACCGGCATTGCCGATGACCGCGCAATTCCACTTGCGCTTGAGCTCCTCGACCCCGCCCACATGGTCGTGGTGGTGATGCGTCAGCAGGATGTGGGTGAGTTTCCAGCCGGTGGCGTCCAGTGCTTTGTCGACGGCCGCGGCCTCGGGGGCATCGATTGAGGCGGTCGCCCCGGTTTGTGGGCAGTGCATCAGCACGCCGTAATTGTCGGACAGGCAGGGGAAGAGATGGAACTGGAGTTTGCTCACTGTTTACCTCGTATTTGTTCCGGCCGGGGCTTATTGTGGTCAGCCGCGTCCGGCACCACATTGGCCGGTATTGATTTCAACGAACGGAATGGACCAGGGTTGCGCCCGTCATGGATGTCGTCGATCTCAGGGAGTTCTACGCCAGCAAGCTTGGTCAGGCAACGCGCCGGATCATCGTGCACCGGCTGCGCTCGCGTCTTAAGGGCTTGCGCGGCGCACGGGTGATCGGCCTGGGCTATGCCACGCCCTATCTCGACATGGCCGGCGAGGAGGCCGCAAGCAGCATCGCCATGATGCCGGCACGGCAGGGTGTTCTGCACTGGCCAGCACAGGGCGACGCACGCTCGGTGCTGGTGGACGAGGCATGTCTCCCGCTAGCAGACTCGAGCGTCGATTTTGCGCTGGTGGTACACGGGCTGGAGCTGACCGACCAGCTTCCCGACATGCTGCGCGAACTGTGGAGGGTGCTGGCGCCGCAGGGTCGCGCGATGTTCATCGTGCCTAACCGGCGCGGGTTGTGGGCGCGGTTCGACACAACGCCGTTCGGGCATGGCCGGCCGTTTTCCCGAGGTCAGCTCACAACGCTGTTGCGCGATGCGCAGTTTTCACCGTCGGGCTGGCAGTCGCTGCTGTTCATGCCGCCCTCCCAGCGCGGGTTCATGGTGCGCAGTGCCACCATCTGGGAACGGACCGGCTCGTGGGTCGGGCCGGGCTTTTCCGGGCTTATCATGGTGGAGGCGGTGAAGCAGGTCTACGCGGTGTCCGGCAGCAAGCAGAAGGTGCGGCGGCTGGTGCCGGCGTTGCGTCCCAACATCATTCCGCAGCCGGCGCGGACGGGTCTCAACCTGCCTTCCTGACCCGGATCGGTTGACCGCTTGGCGTTATCTTGTTTGTCTTTGATTTTTCCTGGCAGCAACTCTAGAACCTGCGGATGATTTCACGCGGCGCGGGGGCGCCGACCACTGTGAACGGGCATTGCCGAACATGGACAAGCAGGCCGGCCAGGCTTCCGGGCTTGACAGCATCAGGCAGGAAATCGACAGCATCGACGACGAGATCGTCGCGCTGTTGTGCCGGCGTTTCGCCGCCAGTGCCCGCGTGCGCGACGCCAAGGCAGCCGCGCCGAAGAGCGCCATTCCATACAGGCCCGGCCGCGAAGCCATGATCCTGCGGCGGCTGGCCGAAAGGGCTGCCGGTCAGGTGCCGCCCGGCGTCGTCGAGCGGGTGTGGCGCACGGTAATTTCTGCGTCTACGCGGCTGCAGGCCGATGTGCGGCTGGTGACGACGCAGGAGGTGATGAACGATGCGAGGCACCGGGCTGCGGTGGACCTGTTCGCCGCGATGATGCCGGTGGAGAAGGCGCGGTCGCTGAAAGGCTGCCTGGAGGGGCTGTCGCCGGAACAGCCGATCATGGCAGTGGTGCCGATGAAGTCGGACTGGTACGCACAGATTTTCGGACTTGCCGAGCCGGTGCGGCCGCGCGCGGTTGCCGTGCTGCCGTCGGATACCGGCAAGCCGTCGCGGGCGCTGGTGGTGCTTGGCTTTGCGATCAGCGAGCCGACCGGCGAGGACCAGACGCTGGTGGTGACGGCCGGCAAGCTGCCGCGCGACTTTGTGCCAAAGCCGGTGTGGACCATGAAGATCAATGACGACCTGCACCTGACGGCGGTGCCCGGCTACCTGAACACCAGCGAGCAGCCACTGGTCAGCCTGAAGGGCAATGCGGGACTTGCCCTCAGGGTGGCGGGCCGTTATCCGACCGCGATGGAGATGAGCGAAGAATGAGCGAGCAAGCGCAACTGCCGCGTCCACGGGGCGGGGTGCTGGACATCGCCGCCTACGTGCCCGGCAAGTCCGGGGCGAAGGGGGTCGGCAAGGTTCACAAGCTGTCGTCGAACGAGTCGCCGCTGGGCCCGAGCCCTGCGGCAAAGCAGGCCTATGCCGCGTGTGCCGACGAATTGCATCTCTATCCGGATGGTGGGGCGACGGCACTGCGCGAGGCGCTGGCGGAACTGCACGGCATCAACCCGGCCAACATCGTTTGCGGTGCCGGGTCCGACGAACTGCTCAATCTGATCGCCTCCGGGTATCTTCAGCCGGGCGACGAGGCGATCTACACCGAGCATGGTTTCCTGGTTTACCCGATCGTCATCAAGGCAAACGGTGCAACCCCAGTGGTGGTGCCGGAGACGAACCTGACCGCGGACGTCGACGCCATTCTCAAGGCGGTGACACCGCGCACCAGAATCGTGTTCCTGGCAAATCCCAACAACCCGACCGGCACCTATGTGCGGTTCGACGAGGTGAAGCGGCTGCATGCGGGCCTGCCGAAGGACTGCCTGCTGGTGCTCGACGCTGCCTATGCCGAGTACGTGCGGCGCAACGATTACGAGTCGGGCATCGAACTGGTGTCGCAGTCGCGCAACGTGGTGATGACGCGGACCTTCTCCAAGGCCTACGGGCTGGCGGGCCTTCGGCTGGGCTGGGCCTATTGTCCGCCCAACGTGGCAGACGTGCTGAACCGCATTCGCGGACCGTTCAACGTTGCGCTTCCCTCTATTGCAGCGGGCGTGGCGGCGGTGCGCGATACGGCTCACCTGACCAGGGCGGTTGAGCACAACGACGTCTGGCTGCCCAAGGTTACGGCGGCGCTGGAGTCGATCGGGCTGCAGGTGAAGCCGAGCGTGGGTAATTTCGTGCTGGTGAACTTTTCCGGCAATCACGGCAAGACGGCTGCGGCGGCGGATGCGTTTCTTGCCGCCCGCAATGTCGTGGTGAGGCGCATGGAAGCCTATGGCCTGCCGCAGGCGCTGCGGGTTTCGATTGGCGACGAAGAAGGATGCACCGCCCTTGTTGCCGCGCTGACGGCATTCATGGCGGGTGGGTCCTGAGGAGTGCCGATGCCGTTTGAACCGTTCAACAAGGTCGCCCTGATCGGGCTCGGGCTGATCGGCTCGTCGCTGTCGCACGCCATACGCCGCGGCAAGCTGGCGAAGTCGATCTCCGGCCATGCGCGCTCGGCTGAAACGCGGGCGAGGGCAATGGAGCTCGGCCTTGCTGACGAGATGCACGACACCGCGGCCGATGCCGTGAAGGGCGCCGACCTGGTCATCCTGTGCACGCCGGTCGGAACCTATGCCGCACTGGCGGGCGAGATCGGGCCGCACCTTGAAGCAGGCACCATCCTGACCGACGTCGGGTCGGTGAAGAAGTGCGTGATCAAGGACGTGGGCCCACATGTGCCGGCAGGCGTACACTTCATTCCCGGTCACCCGATCGCCGGTACCGAGCACTCCGGACCGGAGTCGGGGTTTGCGTCGCTGTTTGACAACCGCTGGAGCATCCTGACGCCGGTGGAAGGGACCGATCCCGCTGCGGTTGAGCGCCTGCGCGCGTTCTGGGAAGCGTGCGGGTCGAATGTCGACATCATGGATGCGGACCATCACGATCTGGTGCTGGCCATCGTGTCCCACCTGCCGCACCTGATCGCCTACAACATCGTCGGCACGGCGGCGGACCTCGAGGAGGTCACCAAGTCGGAGGTGATCAAGTACTCGGCCGGTGGCTTCCGCGACTTCACCCGTATTGCGGCGTCCGACCCGGTGATGTGGCGCGACGTGTTCCTGACCAACAAGGATGCGGTGCTGGAAATGCTGGGCCGGTTTTCGGAAGACCTGTCGGCATTGCAACGGGCGATCCGCTGGGGCGATGGCGAGATGCTGCAGGAGTTCTTCACCCGCACCCGTTCGATCCGCAAGGGCATCATCGAGGCGGGGCAGGATACGGCAAAGCCCGACTTCGGTCGCGGCGGCGGCAAGGAAGGCGCCGCCGACTGAGAAGGCGAGCATGCCTGCTGCTGGGCGTCAGTGCCGGGTGATCTCGAGCGGGCCCCAGTACCACGTGCCGTCCTTGAGCTGGACAGGCAGCTTGTTGTCGTTGGCCTTGAGCAGCGGGTGGATGATCTCCTGGGCGGCGTTCATTTCGGCATCGCCGAGGTTGGCGATGCGCTGGGCAAACCAGATCGCATCGAGATAGTCGGATGGTTCGGACATCAGCTCGAAGCTGCCATCCGGTTTTATGGTGCCGTCGACGGTGAAGCTGTCGAGGCGCAGTTCCTCAAGCGCCAGCTGCTTCAGTGTGGCGATCACCATGAGATTTCCCGGGGATGCGGGCTCCGGCCTGGCGTGCGCCTCTGCGGTGGCGATGGTCACGCTGTTACCGCCCGGCAGGACGACGGTCTGGTTCTCGGCCAGCAGTGACGCCAGCGCCAACTTGCCGTCCGACACGCGGTGGCTGAAGCGGATCGCATCGCCGGATACCTGAATGCCGTTGACAGTGACCGGGCCGAACACGGCGCCGATGACGTGTTCCGGATTCCAGGCTTGGATGATGAGGCGCAGCTTGTCTGCGCTGGCCGTGACCTTGCCGGTCTCAATGCGCGGGCTGAGGCAGCCGACGTTGATGCGGAACGGAAAGCCACCCCAGTCGCGCGAGGCGCAATTGAGCGCCAGGGTGTTCGCCTCGAACGCCGCGAGCCGTTTCTGGGCCTCGCCGCGAGCGTAAAACCACCAGCCGCTCCAGGCGGCGGCAATGAGCAGGAACACGATCAGGGGCGACATCATCTTCAGCGGGCTGATGCGCTTGACGGCAAGCGGGTCGGTCATGGCGTCGGCTGTCTCCGGCGAATCGCAACGGTGATGCAGCACGTTCTAACACGCTGTCGCAGCGTAGCGGAATGTAGTAGGCAGGCGCGTCAGCGGTCGGGCAGGCCGGTTCAGGAGTACAAGGTAGGATGAGTGAGTCGCTTTGGATATTCGGATACGGTTCGCTGATGTGGCGGCCGGGTTTCGAGTTCGAGGAGCGTTGCGAGGCGGTCATGCACGGGGTGCACCGGCGGCTGTGCATTTACAGCCATGTTCACCGCGGAACGCCTGACAAGCCCGGCATGGTTCTGGGTCTGGACCGGGGCGGGCGCTGCCGGGGCATCGGCTACCGGGTCTCGTCGGACCGGCGTGAGGATACCATTGCCTATCTTCGTGAACGCGAACAGGTGACGATGGTCTACAAGGAGAAGTGGCGGCCGATGCTGGTTAAGCGCCACGGAGGCCCGGAGCGGGTGCATGCGCTGGTCTATGTGGTGGACCAGACCCACAGCCAGTATGCCGGGAAGCGCTCGGCAGAGGAGCTCTTGCCGTTCGTGCTGCAGGGCCAAGGCAAGGTTGGCCCTTGCATCGAGTACATTGCCTCGACGCTTGATCACATCCGCGAACAGGGGATGAGCGATCATCACCTGGAAAAAGTGCTCGCGCTGGCGCAGGCAGCGCGTTCCGGCTCAGGCCGCAAGGCCGGCGAATAGCGGCAGGCTGACCTGTTCTGCGAAACCGCCATCGCGCCGTGACGGGACAGGTGCTGCCTTTGCGGCTGGTCTTGGCGAGGCGGGCGCCACGTCGAGACCAAGCCCGGCGCGCAGGTCGTCCAGTACCCGGGCCGTCGCCGCTTCGCCCTCGGCCAACAGGTGAACGTGTACCTCGCGGCAGGCCGCGTCGAGCCGGTTGGCCGAACTGGCGGCAAGATCCCACAGCGGCGAGAACCGGCCGGCGCTCAGGGCCCTTCGGGACCCGTCCGCCATGCGGCAGACCTCGATGAAGATCGCGCCCGGCAGCGGCGGGCAGTCCTCGGGATGATAGACGGAGTGGATGTAGCGTTTGCCGGAAGCGCCCGTCCAGAACCAGAACCGGTCGCCGAACTCGTTGGCGAGGTCGAAAGCAGGGCTTGATGACATGGCGTTCACTCCTGTTCCAGCTACAGAACAAAAGTAGAACAAATATCTGGAATCGTCAATGGGAAACAGACGTGATCAGCTGCATTTCGAATAGCCGCAGGACAGGCAGGTGGAACAACCTTCCTGGAACACGAGCGAGGCCTCGGCGCATTTCGGGCATTGGCCACCGGGCGCATGCTGCCCGCCGACCGCCATGCGCCATGCTCTTTCGTGGCCGTTTGCCTCCTCGTCGCCGGCGATGCTTTCGGCTCGCTTGAGGAACCCCGTGGCCAGCATGTGCTTCTCGATGACGCCGCCAATGGCAGCCAGCAAGGACGGCACGTAGCGGCCTTCCATCCAGTGGCCGCCGCGCGGGTCGAACACGGCCTTCAGTTCCTCGACCACGAACGACACGTCGCCGCCGCGGCGGAACACCGCCGAGATCATCCGGGTCAGCGCCACGGTCCAGGCGTAGTGCTCCATGTTCTTGGAGTTGATGAAGATCTCGAACGGACGCCGCCTGCCATCCTCGACGATGTCGTTGATGGTGATGTAGATGGCGTGGTCCGAGTCGCCCCACTTCAGCTTGTAGGTAAAGCCGGGCAGCACCGGATCGCGGCCCAATGGCTGGCGCATGTAGACCACGCTGGATGCTTCGCCAGGCGCTGCGGGAGCGGCCAGCGGCAAGTCAGGCTGCGTCTCGGCCGACTCGCTGGTGGAAGATGCATCCGACAGCACCGACCCGGTCACCGGGTTGGGTCGGTAGGTCGTGCAGCCCTTCAGGCCAAGGTCGAAGGCCTGCATGTACACGTCGCGGAAGGCCTCGAAGCTGATGTCCTCCGGCACGTTCACGGTCTTGGAGATGGAGCTGTCCACATGGGCCTGCAAGGCGGCCTGCATGATGATGTGGTCATGAGGGCTGAGGTCAGCGGTTGTCACGAGCGCATCCGGCAGCGCAGCGTCCTCGCCGTGCTTCTGACGGAACAGCCGCAGGGCGAAGTCCTCCACCGGCTCGACGGTGTGGCTGCCGTCCGGCTGCAGGACCTTGCGGTTATACTTGAGCGAGAACACCGGCTCGACACCCGAGGAAACATTGCCGGCAAACAGGGAAATTGTGCCGGTGGGCGCGATCGAGGTCAGCAGCGCGTTGCGGATGCCATGGTCGGCAATGGCCTTGCGCACATCAGCATCGAGTTCTCTGACATGGCCGGACGCCAGATAGGCATCGCGGTCGAACAGCGGGAAGGCCCCTTTCTCGGTGGCAAGCGACGTGCTGGCAAGATAGGCCGCGCGCTCGATCTGGTGCATCCAGTCTTTCGCAGCCCTGGCCGCCTCTGGCGAGCCATACCGCAATCCGCACATGGCCAACGCGTCGGCAAGTCCGGTGACCCCGAGGCCGATCCGGCGCTTGGAGCGGGCCTCATGCGCCTGTGCCTCCAGCGGATAGTTGGAGATGTCGACCACGTTGTCGAGCATGCGGACTGCCGTCGTGGTTATGTCCGCCAGTGCCTTCTTGCACACATGGGCACGCTCTTCGAACGGATACCAGACCAGCGCCGCCAGGTTGATCGATCCCAGCAGGCAGGCGCCGTAGGGCGGCAGTGGTTGCTCGCCGCAGGGGTTGGTCGCGTGGATGGTTTCGCAGTAGCCGAGATTGTTCTGCGCGTTGATGCGGTCGATGAAGATCACGCCGGGTTCTGCATAGTCGTAGGTGGCGCGCATGATGCGGTCCCACAGGTCGCGGGCACGCACCGTCCGGTAAACCTTGCCGTCAAACACCAGGTCCCAGTCAGCATCGTCCTTCACCGCGCTCATGAACGCGTCAGTGACCAGCACAGACAGGTTGAACATGCGCAGCCGGTGCGCATCCTGCTTGGCCGTGATGAAGTCCTCGATGTCCGGGTGGTCGCAGCGCATGGTCGCCATCATGGCGCCACGGCGCGAGCCTGCCGACATGATGGTGCGGCACATGGCGTCCCAGACGTCCATGAAGCTCAGTGGGCCCGATGCATCCGCGCCGACACCCTTCACCGGCGCGCCCCTGGGCCTCAGCGTGGAGAAGTCGTGGCCGATGCCGCCGCCCTGCTGCATGGTCAGCGCCGCCTCGCGCAGGCCGTCGAAGATGGCGCTCATGTCATCTTCAATCGTGCCCATGACGAAGCAGTTGAACAGCGTCACCTTGCGGCCTGTTCCGGCGCCGGCAATGATGCGCCCGGCGGGAAGGAACTTGTAGCCCGACAGGACTTCGTGGAAGGTGCGTTCCCAGCGCCCGCGATTGTGGCCGGCTTCAGGCTGGGCAAGCGCCTTGGCCACCCGGGTCCAGGTGTCGTCAACGGTCTGGTCGATGGCCGTGCCGTCTGCGGACTTGAAGCGGTACTTCATGTCCCAGATTTCATGGGCGATGGGGTCTGGTGCGCTGTCGGTCATGGTCCGGATCTCCGGTTGCCATCATAAAACAAAAAGAGAACAGATGCCATCTATTTGGCGTCATGACCCGCCTCGCGCAACAGACGTTGCGTTGCGGTTTCAATTTCATCCTGCAGCCGGGTCATGAAAGCGCGCCGGTCCAGACCGGGCTCGATGGCGGGCAGGAACTCGACCACGATGGTGCCCGGCCGCCGGATGAACTTGCGCCGTGGCCAGTAAAGCCCGGAATTCAGGGCAAAAGGCGTACAGGGCACGTCCATCTGCATGTAGAGCGCTGCCGCACCTGGCTTGTAGTCCGGCGCAGCGCCAGGCGCCGACCGGGTGCCCTCGGGAAAGATCATCACCTGCCGGCCCTCCGACACGGCCTGCTTCGCATCTGCGGCCATCTTCCTGAGTGCGGCGGTTCCGGCCGACCGGTCTACCGCGATCATGCGGAACTTCAGGCAGAACCAGCCGAACAGCGGGATGTAGGTCAGTTCCTTCTTCAGCACCAGGGCAGGGTCGGCCAGCAGCGGCAGCAGGGCAAAGATGTCCCAGAACGACTGGTGCTTGCCGGCCAGCAACGCAGCGCCTTGCGGAATGTGCTCCCGGCCGCGCACTTCCATGCGGGTGCCCGCAATGACCTTCAGCCACCACAGGCTGGCCCTTGCCCATTGCTTCAAGGCCCACATCGACCACTTGCGCGGGGTGAACATGTACCAGAACCCCAGCACCAGGAAGACGACGAGGTTCAGGTAGAACACCAGGTTGAACAGCAGTGAGCGAAAAGCGAGCATGGACAAGGATCGACTCCTGGTGAGCCTGCCGGGAAGGAAAGTCAGTTTCCGATCTGGATGCGCACCAGCGCAAGCAGGTATTTCAGGTATTCCGAAAACCACAGCTTTAGGGAGGCGGTGCTGTGCAGCGGGTCATGGCCATCGCTGCCGGCAACCGGGCATGCCATGAGTTCTGCCTCGGGCATGACCCGGGAGAATTCCTTCATGGCGCGCAGGATGTGATAATCGCTGGTGACGATCAGCAGCCGGGTGAAGCCCTTGTCGCGGGCCCATTCAGCGGCCTCGACGGCATTGCCCCGGGTATCGGCGGCGCGCTTGTCTAGATCGATGCAGCAACGGAACAGGTCGCGCTCCGTACCGGTGATCTGACGCAACTGGCGGGCGGTGGTCTGCGGGTGGACGCCCGAGATCAACAGGCGCTTGGCGGCCTTGTTTTCCAGCAGCCGGATTGCGGTGGATATGCGCTCGGGACCCCCGGTCAGCACCACGATGCCCTCGGCATCGGCCTTGTCCGGTCCCTTCAGACTGGCCGACTGACGCCAGAACTCGGCGAACCCGCCCAGGATGACGAGGATCGCACATACCGCAATGAGGCCACTGCGAAGCAGCACCCGCCGTCCACCGCGCGGCTGGTCCGGCAGTGGACCGGAAACTTCGGCAGATTGCCTGTCTTCCGTCATGTGTCTACGCATCCACAGCGCGCCTGCTGCAGCTCCCTCCCCCCGCAATCATGTTGTCCGTGTTCGTGTTGCCCCGGATACAGACGGACATCCAGTGCCTTATGCCTGTTCAGAACATTGCCTTCAAGACGCGCGAGATGGACAGGCGCGCCGTGATCAGCGAGATCACGGTCGCGACCACCGGAACCGCCAGGATGGCGAGGTAGCTTGTGCTACTGGCGCCAAGCGGATCATAGAGGAAATCCTTCACCGGCCCTGCAAGCCGGCCACTGCCGAAACCCAGCAAGATGAAGGTGATGAAACCGAGCAAGGCGCCGATCAGGCCCGCTTTCAGTCCGGTCAGGCAGAACCGCCACAGCACCTCGCGCGAGATGAAGCTGTCGCGCGCGCCCGCCAGGTACAGGACTTCGAGAACCTCGCGGTTCGCTTCCATTGCGGCACGGGTGGCGTAGACCACCAGCACCGCGGCTGCAGACGCAATCAGGCTGAGCACCGCAATGGCGAGCCAGGTCAGCGTGCCTGCCATGGAGATCAGCTCCGCCTGCCAGCGCCGGTGGGTGTCCAGCGTGGCCGAGGGAACTTCGGCGGCCAGGCGCGCGCGCAAGCCCTCGAGATCGGGCGGGCTGGCCTTGTCGATACTCACGTTGATGAGTTGCGGGATCGGCAGATCGTCCAGAATGGCCGACTTGCCGAGCCACGGCTCAAGCAGGCGGCGCGCTTCGGCTGCGGGAACCACGGTCGCACCGCTGATGCCGGGGGTGTCGCGCAGGATGCGGGCCGCGCGTGCGGTGTCACCGTCGACATCGACCCCGTCGGCGCCCGAAATCTGAACCGTCACTTCGCTGGCAACCTGCGACGTCCAGCTGTTGACTGCAGCCGATGTCATCAGCAGGGCGCCGATGGCAAGCACCGCGAGGTAGCACATGGCCGCCATGGCGGTCATCAGCGTCATGTGCGGCGCGGTCGCCTCCGGAATGACTTTGGCCCGGCCGGTCACCAGCGCGGGCCTGGTCGCCGAGGAAGGTCTGCTGCCCGCTGCTGCCTGCGGTCTCATGGCAACCACTCCGTACGCCCGTCGGCAAGTTGCAGCACCGGCACGTCAAATGTTTCGAGCAGGTGGGTGTCGTGGGTTGCAATCAGGACGGTGGTGCCGAACTGGTTGAGCTGGCGAAACAGCTTCATGAGCCTCAGCGCCAGCGCCGGGTCGACGTTGCCGGTAGGCTCGTCGGCCAGCAGAAGCTCGGGGCTCGACACCACGGCGCGGGCGATGGCTGCGCGCTGCTTCTCGCCGCCTGACAGCACCGGCGGATAGGCATTGGCATGGTGGTCGAGGCCCACCCAGTCGAGCAATTCCATAACATTGTCGCGGTAGTCGTTCAGCTTCGCCCCGCGGATGCGCAATGGCAGGGCCACGTTCTCGAACGTGGTCAGATGATCGAGCAGGCGGAACTCCTGGAACACCACGCCGATGCGGCGGCGTAGGTCCGGCAGGCGCGAGCGGGGCAGTGCGCCGACATTTTCACCGAACAGGGTGATCATGCCGCGGGTGGGCTTCAGCGCTAGTAACAACATGCGCATGAGCGATGTCTTGCCCGCGCCGGACGCGCCGGTGAGAAAGCTGAACGAGCCCGTTTCCAGGGTCAGGTTCAGGTCCTTCAGAACCTCCGGACCACTTCCGTACCGCAGCCCCACATTTTCAAAACGCACGATGGACAACTGGTTTTCCTGTCAGCGGATTGAGCGCGATGTTCGCCATTTACGCCGTCTTAACCGTAATCCGGCTTTACTCTTGCAATCGGTCATTCCCGGTTCCCGGCCAACTTGTGGTTCCTGCCGCAGACCAGGCCGCTGACGGATCCGGACCGGCCCGAATCAGCGTTCGAGAGTGAAGCGAATGATAGTCTCCTGCCCCTCTTGTGCAACCGAGTACGACCTGCCGAAGCCGGTAGGCAGCGATGCGACCATCATGCGCTGCGGCGCGTGCGGCCATGGCTGGATCGAGGCCCATGGTACCGACGTGAGCGACCTTGTAGCGGTGAATGCCGACGAGCGTGTGGCGGCTCAGGGCGAAGATGACAGCGATGCGCGCGTGATGGCTGAGGCGCGCAAGATTGCACGTGCGGCCCGCATGGCCGAGCAGAAGGCAAAGGCGAAGCGGGAGCGGCGGATGGCTCAGCTTCGCGGCTGGGCCGGGCTTGCCGCCGGCATCTGCCTGGTGCTGGGCGGCATGGTGACGTTCCCCGAGCGCATCGTGCAGGCGGCTCCGGCAACGGCGAAGATCTATTCGCTGGCAGGCAAGAACGTGAACATCTACGGCCTGGCGATTTCCGGGGTCGAACAGCAGTACATGATCGTGGGCGGCCAGCCGGTGCTGGCGCTTCGCGGCCAGATTTCCAACATTACCGGTGAAGACCAGCGGGTACCGCCGTTGCGGTTCATCCTCATGGATGCCGAAGGCAGGGAACTTCATGCCTGGACGCTGAACAGTGCGGGCAAGGGTCCGATCGGCGCTGGCGTGGCGTCGGCCTTCGTCACCCGGCTTGCCGCGCCGCCGGAAGGCGTGGACAGCGTTGAAATCCGCTTTGCCAAGCCGGGCGAATTGGGCTGAACTTCCAGCCACCATGAGCTCCATCGAAATTGACGGCCACCGGATCAAGGTCCTGTTCAGCGAGGCGGAAATCGCCGGGCGGGTGAAGGACATTGCCGCCGGCGTTGCCGCACGCCAGCCGCAGAAGCTGCTGGTCGTGCCGGTGCTGAAGGGAAGCTTCATCTTCGCCGCCGACCTGTTGCGGGCCATGCATGGTGCCGGCCTTTCGCCGGAAGTGGACTTCATGATGCTGGCCAGCTACCGGGCACGGACATCGTCATCGGGCCGGGTCGAGGTTCTGCGGGACATCGAGACGGATGTGCGCGGGCGGGATGTGTTGCTGATCGACGACATTCTCGAGTCAGGCCGAACGCTGGCCTATGCCAAGGACCTGCTTGCCGCCCGTGGCGCGAGACAGGTGATGACGGCGGTGCTGCTGGACAAGCCGGGTCACCGGGCCGCGGAACTGGACGCCGACTTCAAGGGCTTCGACTGCCCGGACCGCTTCGTCGTAGGATATGGCATGGACATGGCGCATGCCTTCCGCGAGTTGCCCTTCGTGGGCCACGTGGTGAAAACCTGAGGTGAAATCCTGAGAAGTGGAAAAGGGCAGCTTCGGGAGAAGCTGCCCTTTTCGCTGGTGACATGGGGCAGGAGAGGGGCGGCCTGCCACTGTCGATATCTTTCCGGTCAGGGAGTACCGGTCAGATCAGAGAGCCAGGAACCCGGTTTGCAGGGAGGGGAGGGGAAGGTACCGCGCTCTTGTTGTCAGTGACATTAGGGGCGATCGGCACAGGCGGATGTGCATTTCATCACATGCCGGATCGCAGCGCTTGCGCGTAAAGGCTGGTCAGTAGAGGCCCTTGAGCAGCCGGTCGATATAATCGAGCTCGAAGCGTGGGCGGTCGGGCTGGTTGGCGCGAGAGCGCAGTGCGTCGAGGATGCGCCGGGCGCGCTCCACGGCGGCCTCGTTGGGCAGCATGTTGTCGCGCTGGCCGTACTCTTCACCTTGCGACGGCATGGGCCGGCCGAGCGGGTCGCGCTGGTCGGCATCGCGGCCTTCGCCATGACGGCCGATGTTGCCCTCGTTGCCGGTGCCCTGCTGCATCATCTGCTGGGCCATGTTGCGCGCTCCCTCGCGCAGGCCCCGCATTGCCTCGCCCTGGCTGCCGAGTGCTTCGTTGCGCTGGCCTTCACCCAGCTCTCCGGCCGCTTCGCCCATTTCCTGCTGGGCCTTGCCCAGCCCGTCGCCGGGCTGCATGCCCTGCTGCTGCATCTGCTCCATCAGCCGTTCCAGCATCTGGGCGAGGTCCTGCTGCTGCTGCGAGAGCTGGCCATTGCCGGGCGTCTGCTGTTCGGTCTGGCCGCGCCCGCCGGGCTCCTGTCCCTGCTGGCCGGGCTGCATCTGGCCCTGGTTCTGGTCGCCGGACTGGGGCTGACCGTCCTGCGGCATGCGGAAGGTCTGGTCCATCAGCTGCTGCTGACGGCGCATCATTTCCGACAACTGCTCGAGCATCCGGCCCATCGGCGAATTGCGTTGCGGATTGGCCTGGCGCGGCATGCCGGGGCGCAGGTTCTGCAGCATGTTCTCCAGTTCCGACAGCATCTGCTGGGCGGCATCGCGCGCGCCCGACTTGGCCAGCTTCTCGATCATGTCCATCATCTGCTGCAGATCGCGGGAGCGGATGGACTGTTCGGCCTGCTGGTTCTGTTGCTGTTGCTGGTTGAAGGCTTCCGGGTTCTTGCGCATCTCCTCGAGCATCTGCTGCTGCATGGCCTGCAGATATTCGTTCATGGCCTCGCGCATCTGCTGCATGAGTTCTGCAATGCGTTCTTCCGAAGCCCCCTCGGCCAACGCCTTCTCGAGCTCCTTCTTGATGGCCTGAAGCTTCTTGAGTGCGTCCGGCAGGTTGCCGCTCTCGATCGACAGGGCGATCTGCCAGAGCATGTCGGTCACCTGGCGCACGTCTTCATGGGTGCGCGCTCGGTAGAGGTGTGCCGCGGCGGTGCGGATGCCCAGATATACCCCCGAACTCTCGATCAGGCCTTCAGGCCACACCATCATGGCCAGCAGGGCGCGAACGACGTCGCGCTCCATGTCGGGGTAAATGAACAGGTTGCGGCGCTGCTCGACGAGCGCCTGGGCCAACGGCTTGGTGAAGGGTCGCTCGGGCAGCTTGAACTTCAGCACCTCGCTGGAGCCGGTCTGACCCGCCTGGTCGGTCGCGTCGAGCACCAGCTCGACCTCAAGCCCCGCCCAGGGGTGCTCGGTCAGGTCCTGGAAGCTCTTGCCCTCGGCTTGGCGCGGATTGATCTTCTGCAGCGACACCGTGAAATCGGGCGCGTCTTTCAGAAACTCGTTGTCCTGCGGGGGCAGGCTGTGATCATCGAACTGGCTTTCGCTGAGGTTCAGGCGCGCGGCCAGCGACGTGACGCCGTAATCGTCCGATACCTTCCATGGCAGTGCGAAACCGCCGGATGGGGTGACTTCCACGGCCGATGGCACGCTTACCACCGGCGGGTTGTCGGGAATGACGTCGACCGGCCATGCGCCCATGTCGCGGCCGCCGGCGCTGATGGAGACGATGTTGGCGCGGTCGATGGTCGCGCGCAATTCCTGGCTGGTGGCAGCGGGAGTGCCCTCGGCGGCGGGTTCGGGCGCGATGGTGGCGAGAACCCTGGGCTTGCCGTCTTCGTCACTGGCATTGGGGTCGAGCAGCGTGACCACCATGTCGCCGGTTCCGGCAAGGCGGGCGACCAGTTCCGATCCTTGCGGCACCGACACGCGTGGCGTGGCGACTGCGTTGCCGGAAGCGTCCGTGGCCGTCACTGGGCGGGTGAGCAGCACAGGCGGGCGTGCCGTATAGGCCGGCGGGTTGAGCCATGCATCGAGTGTCAGCGAGGCAGCCGGAACGGGTGCCGTCAGCGACACGGTCTCCATGACCCGCTCGCGCCAGCTGCCCGCGGTGAGCACGCCGGCGGCAATCAGGGCCACGGCCAGTGCGTTACGCATGGCGTTCTGGTCAAGCCGCGGCAGTGGCGAGCGGGGACTGCCCGCCTTCAGTTTTTCCATCTCGCGGGCCATGCGCTCGCGGTGGGCCTGCCACAGGGCCTTCTGCTCTGGCGTGGCCGATGCCTCGCCGGCCATCGTGTCGGTGAAGCTGGTGGCGGGGCGATGCTTGACGCCGGAGCGCCGTTCGATGCGGGCGACGGCGTCGTGCTGGTCCGGCCATGACAGGCGCGCCAGCGGGCGCAGGGACCACAGCAATGCAGCGCCGGCCACGGCGGCGGCAGCGATCTTCGCCCATGCGGGAAGCGGCGCAACGAGACCGGACAACATCACCAGAAGCACGAGGCCGGTGATCATCATGGCCGGAAACACTGCCTCCAGCAGCCGCTCCCATGCGATTGCCAGGCGGGCAAGCCAGACCTTGCGGGCAAGGATATGTTCCGGGTTCGCACTCATCCGGCGATGATCCTAACACAGTGCGGCAAAAACAAGGGACTGCATTCAGGCGCCGCATCGGGCGGTAAACGAAAATGTGATCGTCCCGGTTCCGGCAGCAGCACGAAGTTTCTCCAGCCGGCCTTCAGTGCTGCCAGGAGGCCAGACGGTCAAGACCGATGAGATCGTCATAGGTCTGGCGCGGCCGGATGATGGCGTAGTGCGGGCCGTTGACCAGCACCTCCGGCACCAGCAGCCGCGAATTGTAGGTGCAGGCCTGCACCGCGCCGTAGGCGCCAGCGGTCATGACCGAAATCAGGTCGCCCGGCTCGAGTTGCGGCAACGGCCGGTTCTGGGCCAGGTAATCGCCCGACTCGCACACCGGTCCGACGATGTCGGCCAGGCTGTTCAGGGTTGCGTTGCGCGCTTCGCTGACCGGAATGATCTCGTGATAGGCGTCATACAGCGTTGGCCGGATCAGGTCGTTCATGGCGGCATCGACGATGATGAAGCGCTTTTCGCCGGTGTCCTTCACGTGGATGACCCGCGACACCAGGATGCCTGCATTGCCGGCGATCATGCGGCCGGGCTCCATCACGAACTTGCAGTTAAGGTGCCCCAGCGTGTCGAGCACCAGGGCGGCATATTCGTCCGGATGCGGCGGCACGTCGTTGGTGCCGCGATACGGCACGCCAAGCCCACCGCCAATGTCGACGTGGGTGATCGGGTGGCCGTCGGCGCGTAGTTCCTCAACCAGCCCGCCGAGAATCCGGTAAGCCTGCTGGTAGGGCTCGAGCGTGGTGATCTGCGAGCCGATGTGCATGTCCACGCCGGTGATGCGGATGCCCGCAAGCTTCGAGGCGCGGGCATAGACCTCGCGCGCACGGGTCATGGAGATGCCGAACTTGTTGTCCGACTTGCCGGTGGTGATCTTGACGTGGGTCTTTGCGTCGACGTCGGGGTTGACCCGGATCGAGATGTTGGCGGTCTCGCCCAGCCGCTGGGCGATGGTCGAAAGCAGCTCCAGTTCAGGCTCGCTTTCCACGTTGAAGCAGGCAATGCCTTCGCGCAGGGCAAGCGACATTTCGGCGGCTGTCTTTCCGACGCCGGAAAACACGATGCGCCTTGCCGGTACGCCTGCTGCCAGCGCGCGGCGCAATTCGCCTTCCGATACCACGTCCATGCCGGCGCCGAGATCGGCCAGGGTCTTGATGACGGCCTGGTTGGAGTTGGCCTTCATCGCGTAGCAGATCATTATGTCGAGACCGGCAAATGCCTTCTTCAACACCTGGAAATGCCGGGTCAGCGTCGCGGTGGAATAGCAGTAGAACGGCGTGTCCAGGTCGACCGCGAGTTCGGCGAGTGAAACGTCCTCGGCGTGCAGGACGCCATCGCGATAGCTGAAATGATGCATTGGTCGGGAAATCCGGATGGAACGCTAACGATCAGGTCGGGCAGCCTCGGGGCAAGGCGGCAGGCAGTGGCCGCGTCACTACGGTTTGATCAGCGGGTCGATGGCAGCCGGTTTGTCCCGGTCAGGTTCGGCGGCGCCCGGCGGCGGTTCGAGCGCTCCTCGCGTGCCGCATCCGGCAAGCGTTGCCGCCAGCACGGAAATAATGAGGAAATTGCGCAAGTTCATCTCGTCCAGGGCCCGGCCAAGTCGATCAACAGTTCGCGGTGTTGTAGCGCAATCCGGCGGCGGTGGCAAAGCGCGATGTGCAGCATGTGCATGGTGGCCGGTCAGCGGCCGGTCTCGGCGGTTACCGTCTGCACCTCGATCCAGTAACGCGGATTACTCGCCACGAGCTGGTTGGGAAAGTCGATGATGCGCTCGTCGTCATGAGACTCGCCCGGTGCGAGTGAAATCTTCTCCAGTCCGACGGTACGTTGCCCCACGCGCGAGCACGCCGCGCGCAGGGCTTCAAGCGTCACTTCGGCCTGCGGCGTGGCGAAGAACGGCGGGCACGAATAAAGCTGCACGCGCAACCCCACGTCCCGGGCGGTATAGGTTTCGGAGCGGTTCGAAATTCGGGTTGTCAATTGCCACCGGAACGGATCCGGACGGCGCACCTCGCGGCCGCTTGGATCGGTGCCCACGACTTCGGTGCTGGTGAGGTTCGACGAGCTTATGGCGATGTCCGACGGTTTCAGCGCGCCATAGCGCAAGGCTTCAGACTGGCGCACCTCGCTCAGTTGCCGGTCAGTCTGGGTGGGTGCCAGCGCGCCCTGTTGCTGTTCGGTGAGCGCCAGCGCAATCATCAGAACCGCAAAGCCGGCGGTCACCAACGCCAGCAGGCCGCGCCGCCAGAAGGTATTCCTGACGAACAGCCAGATCACTGCCACTGCGAGCAGGTAGATGATCAACCAGCGCATGTCGAACTTGCCTCCAGCCCGTCAAAGTGACCCTTATGGACACATAGTGCCACCGGTGCGTGACGGCAATGGCTACAGGCCGCCCGCACTCGCCGGACGGTTAATGCAATGCTCAACCGAGAAGTTTCAACCAGCGTTTCGCCTCACGCCTGACATTGGCCGGTGCGGTGCCGCCAAAACTGGTGCGCGAACCGGCCGAGGCTTCAGGCGTCAACACCGAATACACATCGCGGGTGATGCGCGGTTCGACCGACTGCATGTCCCCGAGGCTGAGCTGGTCGAGGCCAATGCCCGCGGCTTCGGCCCTGGCGACCAGGGTTCCGGTCACGTGATGTGCTTCGCGGAACGGCATCGCCAGCACCCGCACCAGCCAGTCGGCAAGGTCGGTGGCGGTGGAGTAGCCGGAGCCTGCGGCGGCGGCCATGCGAGCGGTCGCCGGCTCCATGTCGGCGGCCATGCCGGCCATTGCTGCAATGGCCAGCGACAGGTTGTCGATGGCATCGAATGCGGGTTCCTTGTCTTCCTGCATGTCCTTCGAATAGGTCAGCGGCAGGCCCTTCATGACAATCATCAGGCTGGTGAAGGCGCCCAGAATGCGGCCTGGCTTGGCGCGGATCAGTTCTGCTGCGTCCGGGTTTTTCTTCTGCGGCATGATCGACGAGCCGGTGGTGAACTGGTCCGACAGCTTGATGAAGCCGAACTGCGGCGTTGACCAGATCACCAGTTCCTCGGCAAATCGCGACAGGTGCATGGCGCAGATCGATGCCGCCGCCAGCATTTCCAGCACGAAGTCCCGGTCGGCGACCGAGTCGAGCGAGTTGCGGGTGGGCCGGTCGAAGCCGAGCGCCTTGGCCGTCATCGCCCGGTCGATGGGGAACGACGTGCCGGCCAGCGCTGCTGCGCCCAGCGGCGATTCGTTCATCCGCTTGCGCGCATCGGCAAAACGCGAGCGGTCGCGCGCCAGCATCTCGACATACGCCAGCAAGTGATGGCCGAAGGTGACCGGCTGGGCGGTTTGCAGATGGGTGAAACCGGGCATGATGTCTGCAGCGTGCTTGAGCGCCTTTTCAGCCAGTACCTTCTGCAGGCCGGCCAGCTGGGCGTCGAACATGTCGAGACAGTCGCGGACATATAGCTTGAAGTCGGTCGCCACCTGGTCATTGCGCGAGCGCGCCGTATGCAGGCGGCCGGCGGGCGCGCCAACGCGGTCCTTGAGGGCCGATTCCACGTTCATGTGGATGTCCTCAAGCGCGGTGGAGAAGGTGAAGTTTCCGGCCTCGATGTCCCTGGCGATGGCCTTCAGGCCTTTCACAATCTCGCGAACATCGGCCTTCGGGATAATGCCGCATTCGCCCAGCATGGTCGCGTGTGCTATGGAGCCTGCGATGTCCTGGGCGTGCAGGCGCTGGTCGAAGCTGATCGACGCGTTGATCTTTTCCATGATTTCGCCGGGACCGGACTGGAACCTGCCGCCCCACATTTTGTTTGTCATATCGCGATCCGCCTTCAGTTTGAGAAACCGCCAGAGGAATACGGAATGACCATGCCCAAGCCAGATCCGTCCGCCAGCAGCCCACGTCCGCGCAAGCGATTGGCCGGCCTCGTTGCAGCCGGCGCCGTTGCGGCGCTGGCCGGGGTTTACGCGATGTTCGGGGTACATGGCAATGCGCCAGTAGGTACGGTTCCGGCACAGGCGGGCGAGGTGACGCTCGACAAGTCAATGTCGACGGGCACCCTTGCGGCGTTCGTGTTCAAGGACGGCCGGCCGGCGGTTGAGTCTGGCGCGTTTCAGGACGGTGCCGGCAAGGAGCTGTCGCTGACCGGCTGGAAGGGCCGCGTGGTGGTGGTCAACCTGTGGGCGACGTGGTGCGCGCCGTGCCGCAAGGAAATGCCGGACCTGGCCGAGCTGCAGAAGGACTATGGCGGCGATGATTTTGAGGTGGTGGCGATCAGTGTCGACCTGAAGGGCGCCGAAGCCTCGTCCGCTTTCCTGAAGGAGGTCAGTGCCGACAACCTGGCGCTTTATGTCGAGCCGACCACGCGGATCATGAAGAAGCTGGGCGCCATCGGCTTGCCGGTCACCATCCTGATCGACCGCAACGGCGGCGAGATTGGCCGCCTGCTCGGACCTGCCCACTGGACGGCGCCTGAGGCACGCAAGCTGATCGAGGCGGCAATCGCCGAGAAAACCGGCGGCTGAGGCCGGTCCGTCAGCCGCCTTGCGACAGCCAGGTGCGGGCATCGTCGAGGTTGGGCAGCCGCGCCCAGCCCGCCGGCGTTTCCACCGCGATCGAGCCGTCTTCCAGCGTCATGGCAAGGTGACCGTCGAGGTCGAACTCATCGACCGCCAGCGGCCAAAGGCGCGGGTCGGACATGTCGGGCGTGACGGGTGCAGGCGCAGGTGCCGCCGGAGCACGTGTAGCCGGCTCGAACGGCGGCAAGTCCGGCGTTTCGTCGTCCGAGATGCCCTCGTCACGGCCGGCCTGACCGGTCTCCAGCGCCGGGAAATCCTCGGCGTCATCCTCGTCGCGCGCAGAGCTTTTGGCGGTGAAGTCCGGCACATCAGGTGCTGCGGTGGCGGCGGCAGTGGTTGCGGCGGCGGTGCCGCCTGCGGCCAGCAGCCGGGCCGTGTTGTTGGCAGTGTCGATCATCGCGCGGGCCATGGTGGCGTTGACGATTGCCAGCAGACCGAGTGCCGTGGTGACTGCGCCTCCCGCCATCAGCGGTGCGCCGGCGGCCATGCCGAAGTCGCTCTGCAGCAAGGCATAAATGCCGTAGCCGATCAGGCCGGCGCCGCCGATCACGGCAACCCAGCCAAGTGCGGCAACGATCTTGACGATGCCGCCGCCCGAAGTGGTGTCGTCAGACATGCGCGTACCCCCGTACCTGTCCCTGTCGTACCTGTCCCTGTCTCAAGGGCAAGTTGAACACAATTCGCAGCGTTCGGCAAACACCGTCAGCGAGCAGCGGGAGCACGGTCAGCGGGTGGGCACCGGGGTATCGCCGCGGTAGTCGTAGAAGCCGCGCTGGGTCTTGCGGCCCAGCCAGCCAGCCTCGACGTACTTCACCAGCAGCGGGCAGGGCCGGTACTTGGAGTCGGCAAGGCCGTCGTACAGTACCTGCATGATCGACAGGCAGGTGTCGAGGCCGATGAAGTCGGCCAGTTCGAGCGGGCCCATCGGGTGGTTTGCGCCCAGCCTCATTGCCTTGTCGATGGCTTCGACCGAGCCGACGCCTTCGTACAGCGTGTAGACAGCTTCGTTGATCATCGGCAGCAGCACGCGGTTGACGATGAAGGCCGGGAAGTCTTCGGCAACGGCAACCGACTTGCCCAATGTGCCGGTGAATTCGCGCACTTCCTGGAATATCTCGTCGCCGGTGGCGATGCCGCGGATAAGTTCGACCAGTTCCATCACCGGAACCGGGTTCATGAAGTGAATGCCCATGAACTTTTCGGGCCGGTCTGTGCCGGCGGCAAGGCGGGTGATGGAAATCGACGACGTGTTCGAGCCGATCAGGCAGCTTTCCTTCAGGTGCGGGCACAAATCGGTGAAGATCTTGCGCTTGACCGCCTCGTCCTCGACGGCGGATTCGATGATCAGGTCGCAGTCGCCGAAAGCTTCGTACTTCGCTGCCGGGCTAATCCGCTCCAGCGCGCCCTTGCGGTCGTCCTCGGAAATCTTGCCGGAGCGCACCTGGCGCGCCATGTTGCCGTTGATGGTGGCAAGGCCCTTTTCTATGGCATCCTTCGAGATGTCGTAGAGGCCGACATCATAGCCCGCCAGTGCACATACATGGGCAATGCCGGAGCCCATCTGGCCGGCGCCGATGACGCCTACTTTCTTGATGGTCATATCGAATTGTTCTCTTGCTTTCGATGGTCGCGGGAGACTATCGCGCACGCGCCCGGGCGGCAACATGCAATATCGCAGCGCAACAAAATACCCGCCCCGCGTTTCCGCAGGACGGGTGTAATTGCCGGGGCCCGTGCCCCGAGGCCGAAGCCTTGCGTCAGTAGCCGGCCTTGGCCAGTTCAGCTTCAAGCTCGGGCACGGCCTGGAACAGGTCGGCCACCAGGCCATAGTCGGCCACCTGGAAGATCGGGGCTTCCTCGTCCTTGTTGATGGCGACGATGACCTTCGAGTCCTTCATGCCCGCCAGGTGCTGGATGGCGCCGGAAATGCCCACCGCGATGTAAAGGTCGGGGGCAACCACCTTGCCGGTCTGGCCGACCTGGTAGTCGTTCGGCACGTAGCCCGCGTCCACAGCAGCGCGCGAGGCGCCGACGGCGGCGTTGAGCTTGTCGGCGACCTTTTCCAGCATGGCGAAGTTCTCGCCGTTCTGCATGCCGCGGCCACCGGAGATGATGATCGAGGCGGAGGTAAGTTCCGGACGATCCGACTTGGACAGGTTCTCGCCCTGGTAGGAGGTGAGGCCCGAGTCTGCTGGCGCATCGACCTTCTCTATTGCCGCGGACCCGCCGGTGCCTGCCGCCTCGAACGAGGCGGTGAGCACGGTCACGATCTTCTTCTTGCCGGTTGCCTGCACGGTCTGGATGGCATTGCCGGCATAGATCGGGCGCTCGAACGTGTCGGCCGACTTTACCGCGATGATGCCGGAAACCTGCATCTCGTCGAGCAGGGCCGCCACGCGCGGGCTGATGTTCTTGCCGCTGGTGGTGGCGGGGGCAACCATGGCGTCGTGGTTTGCCATCAGGGAGACGATCAGGGCGGCCATGCTTTCGGCCAGGGGGCGTTCGAAGGCGGGCGCATCGCAGTGCAGCACCTTCTTCACTCCGGCAAGCCCTGCGGCTTCCTTGGCAGCGCCGTCGGCTTTGTGGCCGGCGACCAGCACGTGCACGTCGCCGCCCATCTGGGTGGCGGCGGTCAGCGCCTTGTGAGTGGCATCCTTGAGGCCGACATTATCGTGTTCAGCAATGAGGAGAATGGCCATGACTTAGATAACTCCAGCTTCGTTCTTCAGCTTGTCGACAAGTTCGGCAACCGAGCCGACCTTCTTGCCGCCCTGGCGGGCCGGCGGTTCGGTGGTGGACACCACCTTGAGCTTCGGCGCCAGGTCGACGCCCATGTCGGCGGCCACCTTCTCGTCGAGCGGCTTCTTCTTGGCCTTCATGATGTTCGGCAGCGAGGCATAGCGCGGCTGGTTGAGGCGCAGGTCGGTGGTCACCACCATCGGCATCTTGCACTTGATGGTCTGCAGGCCGCCGTCGATCTCGCGGGTCACCGTGGCGGTGTCGCCGGCAATCTCGAGCTTGGAGGCAAATGCTGCCTGGGACCAGCCGAGCAGGGCAGACAGCATCTGACCGGTCTGGTTGCAGTCGTCGTCGATGGCCTGTTTGCCGAGGATGACGAGGCCGGGCTGTTCTTCCTCGATGACTTTCTTGATCAGCTTGGCGACGGCCAGCGGCTCGACATAGTCGTCGTGCTTGATCAGGATGCCGCGATCGGCGCCCATGGCAAGGGCGGTGCGGATGGTTTCCTGGGCCTGCTGCGGACCCACCGATACGGCAATGATCTCGCTGACGGTGCCGGCTTCCTTGAGGCGGATGGCCTCTTCCACGGCGATTTCGTCGAACGGGTTCATCGACATCTTCACGTTGGCCAGGTCGACACCCGACCCGTCGGCCTTGACGCGGATCTTGACGTTGTAGTCGACGACCCGCTTGACAGCGACCAGAACTTTCATCGCAAGCAATCTCTCTTGTTAGAGCATCCTCAGATCAGGCTGAATTGACTGATCTGATAGAGATGCTCGACTTCATAAGTGCCAGAGCGACTTTTGCCGTTCATGCCGAACGGTTGCCGCTCCAGTCGTGATGGTCCCGCAAGATAGGGCGAAGGACCGGGATTTCTTTGCCGTCACGGACATGCTCTTTGCAATTCGCGCGCGGACCCTAGGGGTGCCCCAAGGCTTGCGTCAATGCGAATTTCGTCGATTTACGGCCAATTGCGACCTCTGGTCCCTTTTTTGACCGGAGCTGGCACCCTCGCCGTGCAGTCAGGCGAGGCGGGCAGCCAGCGTGCGCCGGAACAGGCTGGTGATCAGGAATCCCGCAGCAAAGCCGCCGATGTGCGCCCACCAGGCAACCAGCACCTCGTTCTTGCCGTCGTCGATGTACAGCGCCAGCACCTGGAAGCCGATCCACATGGCCAAAGCCCACAAGGCGGAGATGCGGAACGGGATCGGCAGTTTCATGAACAGCACCCAGACGTGCGCCTTGGGAAACAACACCATGTAGGAGCCGAGAATGCCGGAGACTGCGCCCGAGGCGCCGACCAGTGGCACGGTCGAGTCCGGATTGGCAACGATATGGGCGCCGGCGGCAATGATGCCGCACACGAAATACAGCAGCAGAAAGCCGATATGCCCGAAGGCATCCTCGACATTGTCGGCAAACACCCACATGAAGGCCATGTTGGCGGCAAGGTGCAGCCAGCCGCCATGGATGAAGGTGTAGGTGATCAGGGTGAGGGGTTCCGGCACGGCCAGGGCCATCGCGCCGCCTGCCTGCGTTGCGGCGCCTGCGCCAATGTGGCCGATCTCGGCCGGCACGAGCCCGAAGGCGGTCGCCAGTGCAATAGGGCTCATGCCGAGATTGCCGTTGGTCAGCAGCAGGTGCACGGCGATGTTCACGAAGATGATCGCGCCGGTCACGAACTGGAAGCGGATCACGCGAAGGGTATTGTCGTCATGCAGCGGTACGAACATGGCAGGCCTTTCCCCTCGCGTGCGATGCCGGTCAGGACGATGACTGGGTGGCGCCCGGCCGCCATAGCACGTCGCCGCCGTGGCGCGCATTGACCCAGCGGCTGGCCACGAACAGGAAGTCCGACAGCCGGTTCAGGTAGGTCGCGGCCTCAGCGGTCACGTGTTCGCCGGGAATGGTGGCAAGCTCGACGATATGGCGCTCGGCGCGGCGGCAAACGGTGCGGGCCTGGTGCAGGAAGGCGGCAGCCGGGTGGCCGCCCGGCAGCACGAACGAGCGCAGCGGCTCCAGTTCGCCGTTGAGGTCGTCGATTTCGGCCTCCAGCCGGTCGACCTGGGCCTGCTTGATGCGCAAGGGCTCCCATTCCGCCTTCTCGCCGGTGTCGGGCGTGCACAGGTCCGCACCGAGGTCGAACATGTCGTTCTGGATGCGGGCCAGCATCTCGTCCAGCTTCTCCAGCCCGGCCTCCCGCGTGTGCAGGCGAACCAGTCCGAGGATCGAGTTGGCCTCGTCCACGGTGCCATAACTGGCGATTCGGGCGTGGAACTTCGGCAGCCGCTGCCCGGTGGACAAGGCGGTCGTGCCGTCGTCGCCAGTCTTGGTGTAGATCCTGTTCAGTACGACCATTTGGGTTTCCCGGATATGCGTTGTGTTGGCGACGGTATGCAATCGCGTGCGATCAGTCTACCCGAAGTACGCGGGCGGGACTGGCCCTGAGCGCCGACCATGTGGTGATGAGCCCGGCAGTCACGGTAACGACCAGCGCGATCAGGGCGGTGGCCGCGGCGGTGACGAACGAGAACTGCCAGTCGAGCTGCATGATGAAGGTGATGATGGCCCATGCGCTCAACGATCCTGCGACGATGGCGAAGGCGGCGGTGGCGAGGCCCAGTGCTGCGTACTCGATGACCAGTGAGCGCAGCAGTTGCGACCGCGTGGCGCCATAGGTCTTGAGGATCACGGCATCGTAGATGCGGCCCGACAGGCCGGTGGCAAGCGCGCCGCCCAGCACCAGGATGCCGACCAGCAGGGTCATGGCGTTGGCGCCGCGAATGGCGGTGATGAGCTGGCCCATCAGCGTGTTGATGGCGTCAAGCGCATCGCGCACGCGGATCGAGGTCACGGTCGGGTATGGGCCGGACACGGCCTTCAGGATGGCGGGCTCGGCAGCCGGTTCGGCTTGCGCGGTTACAACATACATGTGCGGCGCGCCGGCAAAGGCGTTGGGCGAGAATACCATCACGAAATTGATCTGCAGCGATCGCCAGTCCACCTCTCGGAAGTTGGCGACCTTCGCCGTGATCTCGCGGCCCAGCACGTTTACCGTGACCGTGTCGCCAAGCTTCATGCCGAGACCCTCGGCGATGTCGGCGGAGAAGGAGACCAGCGGCTCGCCGGTGTAATCCGGTGCCCACCACTGGCCCTCGCTCAGCTTGGCGTTGTCCGGTGCGGTGGCCGAGTAGGTGATGCCGCGGTCGCCGCGCAGCGCCCAGGCTGCGTCGGGCGATACTTTCACATCAGCAGTGGGAACGCCGTTCACCTTGACGATGCGCCCGCGCAGCATCGGCGCAGTGCCGACGCTTGAAGCGCCTGCCTGCTTCAGCGCCGTGGTGAAGCCGTCAGCTTCGGTAGAGTGCACGTCGAGAAAGAAGAAGGCTGGCGCACGGTCCGGCAGGTTGTCGCGCAGTTCCTTCGAGACGTTGGTGTCGATCAGCGCCAGTGTGACGAACAGGGTGAGGCCGAGGCCCAGCGACATGACCACCGACGGGGTTGGCGTGCCGGGCCGGTGCAGGTTGGCGATGGCAAGGCGCGCGGTGGCCGAGCGGGCGTGCTTTAGCCGTGCGGCAATCCACATCAACAGCCGCGCCATGCCGGCCAGAATGAGGAAGCTGGCGATGATGCCGCCGGCATAACCCCAGGTCACGCGAGGGTCGGGAAAGGCGGTGAAGGTCAGCACGAAGATGCCGGCAAGGGCAGCCGCGATCACGGCAAGGGTGCGCACGCCCGGCCATGCGGCAACGTGGGCGGTGAGGTCGCGGAACAGGGCGGTTGGTGGAATCCGCCCGGCGCGCACCAGCGGCCAGACGGCGAAGGCGACCACGATCAGGTAGCCATACAGCGCGGCCCGGACGACGGGCCAGATTTCCGGGCTGGCAGCCACCGGTACCGGCAGCAGGCCCGACAGCAGTGCGCCCGCAAGTGGCGGGGTCACGAGGCCGAGGGCGGAGCCGATGCCGATGCCGAGCGTTGCGACGATCAGCGCCTCGACGAAGTAGGTCCAGAACACCAGCCGGGCCGGTGCACCGAGGCATTTCAGCGTGGCGATGTTCTTCGTGCGCCGTTCCAGGAAGGCCTTCACCGCGTTGGCCACGCCGACGCCGCCGACAATGAGTGCGGTCAGGCCGACGAGCGACAGGAAGAACGTCAGCCGGTCGATGAAGCGGCGCACGCCGGGGGCGGCATTCTCGCGCGAGCGTACCCGCCAACCCTGGTCCTGCAACACCGGTTCGGCCTGCTCCACCAGCGCCTTGACCTGTTCGTCGCTTGCCGGGCCGGGCAGCGCCACCCGGTAGCGCCAGGTGATCAGGCTGCCGGGCTGGGCAAGTCCGGTGGCGTCGAGTTCATCGGTGGAGATCATCATGCGCGGACCCAGCACGAAGCCGTCCGAGATGCGGTCCGGCTCGCGCACGATCACGGCGTCGACCGCAAACGTGGCGGTGCCGAGTCTGATCTCGTCGCCGATCTTGAGGCCGAGCCGGTCAAGCAGCGATTGCTCAACCACCGTGCCCGGAATGCCATTTGCATTGCGCCTGAAGGCTTCAGTCAGTGCGATTGGCGGCGACAGCACCAGGTCGCCATAGAGCGGATAGGCATCGTCGGCCACCTTGACCTCGACCAGCGCCGAGGCCTTGTCCGGCACCGCCGCCATGGCGCGAAGCGTGGCGACGCGGCTGACCCGGCCGGCACCCTCGATAAGAGCGCGCTGTTGCGGCGTCGGCTGGTTGTGCAGCACCGAGAACTCCAAGTCGCCGCCCATCAGCGAGCGCCCTTCGTTGGCGATGCCGCGCTCAAGCGCTGCCGACAATGCGCCGACGATGGCGATGGCGCCGACGCCCAGCACCAGGCAGGCTAGGAAGATGCGGAAGCCTTGCAGGCCGGAGCGCAGTTCGCGCCGGGCGAGCCGCAGGGCAAGCGCCAGCGTCTGGGTCATTTGCGGGCTCCCGTATCCTTGTGGATCAGCCCATCGCGGATCTCGACCTTGCGCGAGCAACGCTTTGCAAGCTTCGGATCGTGGGTGACGAGAATGAGCGTCGTGCCGCTGGTGCGCTGAAGATCGAACAACAGGTCCATGATGGCCTGGCCGGTTTCCTGGTCGAGGTTGCCGGTGGGCTCGTCCGCAAGAATGATCTTCGCTCCGGCGGCCAGGGCACGTGCGATGGCCACGCGCTGCTGCTCGCCGCCGGAAAGCTGGCCGGGATAATGGTCGAGCCGGTGGCCGAGGCCGACGCGTTCAAGCTTCGCTGTCGCCTCGGCAAAGGCGTCGCCAGAGCCGCGGAACTCCAGCGGCACGGCGACGTTCTCCAGCGCCGTCATGGCGGGAATCAGGTGAAACGACTGGAACACGATGCCGATCTGGTCGCGGCGGAAGCTGGCGAGGTAGTCCTCGCCGAGCGCGGTAAGGTCGTGGCCCGCCACGTTGACCTTGCCGCCGGTGGCGCCCTCGAGGCCTGCGATGACCATCAGCAGCGTGGTCTTGCCCGAGCCCGATGGTCCGACCACCGACACTGCCTCGCCCTGGTCGATCTGGAGGCCGATGCCTCTGAGAATGTCGACCGGCCCGGCGCGCGAGGGCAGCGTGACCTCCAGGCGGTCGAGTTCAATGACCAGCTTTCTGCCGGCTTCCGGCTTGGCGGCACGTTCAGCGGCAGGGGTGCGGGCATCCATTTCGGCTTGTTCTCGTTCACATGTTGTTGCGGGGTGGTACGGCGGCTTGCCGTGGGGTGATGCGCTTTCTATGTAGGTGAACGAAGCGATTTGACAAAGGTTTCCGGCGCGATGAGACAATTTTGTGCTTTGGTGATGCTGCTGGCGGTGCTGGCCGTCCCGGCAATGGCTGCCGGCCCTGCCACCATCGTGGCGCTGGGCGACAGCCTGACCGCCGGCTATGGCCTTGGCGCGGGCGACGGTTTCACGGATCGTCTGGAAGCGCGGCTGAAGGCGGACGGTCATGACGTGAGCGTGGTCAATGCCGGGGTGTCGGGCGATACGTCCAAGGGTGGTCTGGCACGGCTGGACTGGTCGGTTCCGGACGGCACCTCGCTGGTGATCGTCGAACTGGGCGCCAACGATGCGTTGCGCGGCATTGCCCCGGCCGAGACGCGGGCAAACCTCGACGCCATTCTCACCCGGCTTAAGGAGCGCAACATTCCCGTCCTGCTGGCCGGCATGATCGCGCCGCCCAACATGGGCGAGGACTATGGCCGCGAATTCAACCCTATTTATGCAGAACTCGCGGCCAAACATGACGTGACTCTCTACCCGTTTTTCCTCGACGGCGTGGCGGGTGACCCGGCGCTCAACCAGGCTGACGGCATGCACCCCAACGCAAAGGGCGTGGAGATCATCATCGACCGCATGACGCCACAGGTCGGCCAGCTGTTGTTCGCGATCAAGCCGTGACGGCGTCACAATGTCTTGTGAACGTCATGCAACGGCGGTTAGCCTTGATGGAGCGATTTGATTCGCTGCTTCGCTGATTTGACGGGAGGGCCCTGAGATGCCTCGACTGTTTACCGGCGTGGAACTGCCACCGGATGTGGCGCTGGACCTTTCCATCATGCGTGGCGGCATTGAAGGCGCGCGCTGGATCGATCCCGAAAGCTACCATGTGACCCTGCGCTTCGTCGGCGACATTCCCGAGCGGATGGCGCATGACCTGTCGGACGAGCTGAGCCGGGTGGTGGCAATGCCGCCGTTCACCATCTCGCTGGCGGGCATGGGCGTGTTCGGCTCGAAGAAGCCGCATTCGCTCTATGTTAAGGTGGAGGAAAGCCCTGACCTCAGGCGGCTGCAGGCGATGCATGAGCGCGTGTGCCAGTCGCTCGGCCTGCCGCCGGAGCCGCGCAAGTTCACCCCGCACGTGACGCTTGCCCGGCTGAAGCAGGCCGACCGGCTGCAGACCATGGACTATGCGCACAGCCACAACCTGTATCGGTCGCGGCCGTTCGAGGTGAACGATTTCGTGCTGTTCTCCTCGCGCGCCTCGCGCGGGGGCGGGCCATACGGGCGCGAAGAGATCTACCCGCTGGCCCGGGCAATGTGAGCCGCAAGGCCCCGGGCGGCCAGTTCGATCAGGTCGAGGGCGTGCTCGAAGCCTTCCTCGCTGCCGTAGTACGGGTCGGGCACCTCGCGCACCGGCACCTCGCCGGCAAACTCCATGAACATGCGGATCTGCGCCGCAGAGCCCTCCGGCTGCATGGTCTTGAGCCGGGCGTAAGTCGCCCCGTCCATCGCCAGCACCATGTCAAAGCGGTGAAAGTCTTCCTGCTCGACCTGCCGGGCGCGCCGGTGGGCGATGTCGATGTCGCGCATCAGGGCCGCCTTGATCGCTTGCTGATCAGGCGGGCCGCCGGCGTGCCAGCCGCTGGTGCCTGCGCTGTCAGTTGTCACGTGGACAAGCCCTGCAGCGTCGAGCGCCTTCCTCACCGCACCCTCGGCCATGGGCGAGCGGCAGATGTTTCCGAGGCAGACGAACAGGATGGACTTCATGGCCGGGAACGCGTGGTGCAAGATGGACGTTGGTCAAGACGAAAGGGAGATCATCGGCAATGGCGAAAAAACTTCAAGGCCCGGCGCGGGTCCAGCAACTGGGCGAACTGGATGGCTGGCAGGAAGTGAAGGGCCGCGATGCGATCTGCAAGACCTTCACCTTCAGGAACTTCAACCAGGCGTTCGGGTTCATGACACGGGTAGCCATGCAGGCGGAAAAGCTCGACCACCATCCCGAGTGGTTCAATGTCTACAAGACCGTCGACGTAACGCTTGCGACCCATGATGCCGGCGGCGTGACGGATCTCGATATCAAGCTGGCCCGCTTCATGGACAAGGCGGCGGGGATCTGAGAGCGTCATCTTGCCGGTCCTCGCTTCACTCCGGGCTGATGACGCTTAACCTAACCGAAGTGTAATCTTGAGTGTGCTTGTCAGCTTTGGCGTTTGCCCCCATATTCGACAGCGTCAACCAACCTCTGAGGGAGTTTTTCAATGGCAGACCTCCGTTACCAGTCTTCTGCGCCGGCACGGGCCCGCGCTGCGGAGATTGACCAGGGCCTGCGCTCGTACATGCTGGGCGTTTACAACTACATGGCGCTTGGCGTGGCCGCGACGGCCATCATCACCATGTTCGTGGCCTCCTCGCCGGCTCTGCTGGCGACGGCAGTTTCGCTCAAGTGGGTGTTCTTCATCGGCATTCTCGGCATGGGCTTCCTGGCCCCGCGGATGATCTTCTCCAGCAGCAGCTTTGCAGCGCAGGGCGCGTTCTGGGGCTATTGTGCATTGTGGGGCTTTGGCATCGCGCCAATGATCGCGGCCTACATGGCCATCGATCCGGGCATGGTGGTCCGTGCCTTCTTCATTGCAGCTGCCACGTTCGGCGCTACCAGCCTTGCCGGCTACGTCACCAAGCGTGACCTGTCGGGCTTCGGGGCGTTCTTCATGATCGCCACCATCGGCATCATCATCGCCATGCTGGTGAACGTGTTCCTCGTGCAGTCGAGCATGATGAGCCTGATCGTGTCGTGCGTCACCGTGCTGCTGTTTGCCGGCATTACGGCTTACGAAACGCAGCTGATCAAGGAAATGTACGTCGAGGGAGACGGCTCCGCCGCTGCCCGCTCGAAGTCGATCTTCGGCGCGTTCATGCTGTATGGCAGCTTCGTCACGCTGTTCATCCACATCCTGAACATTCTCGGGATCATGCGTTCCGAATAAGCCTCCAGGCGGCAACGCCACACAATTTACAAACCCTCGTGGGATGAGTCAGTCTCTCGAGGGTTTTTTGTTTGGTCGAGGCAACACGATGAGACTGTTCGTTGCAGCAATCGCACTGGCTGCGTTGATGGCGCTTCCGGCCAGCGCACATGCCGATTTCATGCGGGCGGGCCGCCTGACCTGCATTGTCTCAAAGCCCGATGCAGCCCTGCACTTCGGGTCGGCGCGCCCGATGAACTGCACCTTGCGCCAGCGGGGCCGCCGCGCCCAGCACTATGCCGGCACGCTGCGGAAGTACGGTATCGAGTGGGGCGTGTTCACCCGCACGGTCATGCACTGGGATGTCTATTCCCGCTCCGGCCACGTCCGCCGCGGCGGTCTGGAAGGCTCCTATGGCGGTATCACTTTCGAGGCTGCGCTGGGCAGCGGCGTCGGCGCCAATGTGGTCGATGGCGGGCCGGACGGCATCCGGCTGTCGCCGGTCGGCACACAGACCCAGACCGGCAGCGTCAACGTCACCACCGGCGCGATGCGCTTCCGGCTGAGGTTCAGGCGATAACCAGCTTCGGCTTTTTCAGCAGCACCTTCAGCACCTGGGCCAGGTCGTGACCACGGCGCAGGATCTGGCCGCCTGCCGCCACGACTGCGTAGGCGCCCTGCTTGCGAGCCAGCTTCGGGTTCTTCTCGATCCGGTAGAGCGGCAGTTCAGAGGTGCGCCGGTATACCGCGAAGACGGCCCGCTCGCGGCCAAAGTCCATGGCATAGTCGCGCCATTCGCCAGCGGCGACCTTGGTGCCATACAGGTGCAGGATGGTGGCAAGTTCGGTCCGGTTGAACGCGACCTGCGCCAGCGCGGCCGGAACAGGCTGGCGGTTTGCTTCTGGTTGAGCCCTGCTGCTCTCCTGCCTGCTTGCAGGGGTGCGCAGGGCTACAATCTCCGGTTCTTCGCTCACTCGCTGATCCCGGTTGCAGTTCACTCACATAGCTTCATCTTGGCGTCATTTTACAGTCGGTTCAACCCTCAGGCAGGGTCACCCGGCGACAGACAATAGCGGCCGATCCGGGCGAGATGCCCAATTCCAGCCACGTTTCCTTCAAAGAATCGTCCGGAACCGGAGGCACTATTCAATCGTTGCCTCAAGGCCCGGTTCCGAATCGTTTCGGATATCTCAGCCCCCCAGCCCCCCGTGGCGAATTAGGAGCCGGGCCTCTTTTCAGTTAGTGAGTGAGTCAGTTGCGGTAGCGTTCTCCGGTACTGAATATCCGGCGAAATGACAGTCAACCTGACATCCGGCGGACCTCTTGAGGCCGCCGTTTTCTTTTGCACGGCCAGGCCGGAAGCAGGCAGCGTACTTGATCTGCGGGCACATTTTCCCAATATCCGGAGAACTCGAATCAACCCTGGCCGGTCGAGGCTGCCGAGGAGTTCTCCACTGATGTCCAAAACCGACGAGAAAACTGCCACTTCCAAGCCCAAGGAATTCCAGGCCGAGGTGGCGAAGCTGCTGCACCTGATGGTGCATTCGGTCTATTCGGAGCGCGAGGTCTTCCTGCGCGAGCTGATTTCCAACGCGTCTGACGCCTGCGACAAGCTTCGCTACGAAGCGCTGAAGAACGACAAGCTGATGGCCGAGGGCGGCGAGCTCAGGATCGACATCACGCTCGACAAGAAGGCCAAGGTGCTGACCATCGCCGATACCGGCATCGGCATGGATGCGAAGGAACTTTCCGACAATCTCGGCACCATTGCACGCTCGGGTACGCAGGCTTTCATGGAGCAGATGGAGGGGGCCAAGTCGAAGAAGGCGGAATCGGCTGATGGCGACAACGTCCATCTGATCGGCCAGTTCGGCGTCGGCTTCTATTCCGCCTTCATGATTGCCGAGCGGGTCGATGTGGTATCCCGCAAGGCTGGCACCAGGAAAGCCAACGTGTGGAGTTCGGATGGCTCCGGCACCTATACCGTCGCGCCCTATGACGGCGACGATGCGCCGGTGCGGGGCACCTCGATCAGGCTCACATTGCGCAAGGACGCCAAGGAATTCCTTGAAGACGTGCGGCTTGAGCACATCGTGCGCACCTATTCCGATCACGTCAGTCACCCGATCTATCTCGAGGGACGTCAGATCAATTCCGGTTCGGCGATCTGGGCGCGGCCCAAGTCTGAGGTCAGCGACGATCAGCACAAGGAATTCTTCGGTCACGTATCGGGCATGTATGCCGAGCCGGCGCTGACCATTCACTACAAGGCGGAAGGCCGCCACGAGTATTCCGTGCTGCTGTACGTGCCGGGCGAGAAGCCGTTCGACCTGTTCGACCCGGAGCGCAAAGGCAAGCAGAAGCTCTATGTCCGGCGGGTGTACATTACCGACGAGGCAGAGATGCTGCCGTCCTACCTGCGCTTCGTGCGCGGCGTGATCGACAGCGAGGATATGCCGCTGAACATCTCGCGCGAGATGCTGCAGGACAACCCGACCGTTCATGCCATCCGGGCGGCGGTGACCAAGCGGGTGCTGTCAGAGCTCAAGAAATGCGCCGACAAGCAGCCGGAGGTTTACGGCAAGATCTGGAGCGCCTTCGGTCCGGTGATCAAGGAAGGCCTCTACGAGGACATGGAGCGGCGCGATGCGCTGTACGAGATCTGCCGGTTCCGATCGACCCGGAGCGAAGGCCAGCAGAACGTCTCGTTGGCCGACTATGTAGGCCGGCTGAAGGAAAACCAGACCGCGATCTACTATCTGACCGGCGAGGATGCCGCCAAGGCCGAAACCAGCCCGCAACTTGAAGGCTACAAGGCGCGCGGCGTCGAGGTGCTGCTGCTGACCGATCCGATCGACGCGTTCTGGGTGCGCACCTCGCTGGGGTATGAGGGCAAGCCGTTCAAGTCGGTGACGCAAGGCGGAGCTGACCTGGAGCAAATCCCGCTGGCAGATGGCGGGAAGGACAAGCCCAAGGCGGATGATGCCAGCACGACCGGCCTGCTGACCGCGCTAAAGGGTGCGCTCGGAGACAAGGTGCAGGACGTGGTGAAGTCGGCCCGGTTGACCTCATCGGCGGTGTGCATCGTGGCCGGCGAGCACGGCTTTGACCGGACGCTCGAGAAGTATCTTGCTCGTCAGCAGGGCCACGGCGTGATTTCCGCACCGGTGCTCGAGGTGAACCCGTCGCACCCGCTCATCGTCACGCTGGCGGAACGGCAGGCGAAGGGCGAGGATGTGTCCGACGCCGCGCAGCTTCTGCTGGACCAGGCCGTCATACTCGAAGGCGAAACCCCGGACGATGTAGCGGGCTTCGCCGAGCGGTTGTCGGCGCTGATGGCGAAGGTGTATGGCTGACATTGCGGCATCGGTGAGGGGGCTTGCCGTCACCGGTCTGCAATGATTCCGACATCCAGTTTCAGCCGATTTGTCACGCGACGGTCGAATGCCTGAAACCTGGGGCTGCTAAGCGGGCCTTCCTGTTGGTCACATTCAACGGAGGCCTGACCCAATGCCCATCAAGCTGCAATCGAAATCTTTGTCGCGCCGTTCGGTGCTGCGCGCCGGTGCGGCCGCATCCGCCACGTTCGCCGCCGGCGGCCTCTGTTAGTCCCTGCCATCAGCCGCGCCGCCGACCGGCCGGTGATCAGCCATGGCCTCCAGTCGGGCGACGTCGATGCAAGTTCGGGCATGGTTTGGGCGCGCGCCGACCGTGCCGCCCGGATGACGGTCGAATAGTCGACCACAGAAGACTTCGCCAACGCCACCTGCGTGCAGCCGCTTGACGTGATTGCCGAGCGGGATTTTGCCGGCAAGCTGCTGCTCGACAACCTGCCGTCCGACCAGGACATCTTCTACCGGGTGCAGTTCCTGAGCCTCGACGACTTCACCACGGCCAGCGAGGCGATGACCGGGCGGTTCGGTACTGCGCCCGCCAGCAAGCGCGACGTGACCTTCGTGTGGATCCGGTGACACTGCCGGCCAGGGCTGGGGTATCGACGTGGACCGCGGCGGCATGAAGACCTACGCCACCATGACCAGTCACCGCCCGGACTTCTTCATTCATTCGGGCGACACCGTCTATGCCGACGGGCCGGTGACGGCGGAGAAGGAAATGCCAGGCGGCGGCATCTGGAAGTCGGTGACGATGGAGGAAAAGGCCAACGTGGCCGAGACCCTCAGCGAGTTCCGCGCCCAGTGGAAGTACAACATGCTGGACGAGCACGTGCGGGCGTTCAATGCCGAGGTTCCGATGTTCGTGCAGTGGGACGACCACGAGGTGACCAACAACTGGCACCCGGGCGAGATGCTGATCTCGGACGACCGCTACACGGTCAAGTCCGCCTCGCTGCTGGCAGCGCGCGCCACGCAGGCGTTCCACGAGATGAACCCGATCCGGCCCAATCCGCACGAGCCCTACCGGGTCTATCGCAAGATTTCCTATGGACCGTTGCTCGACATCTTCATGATCGACATGCGCACCTATCGCGGCAAGAACTCGAAGAACGATCAGGCCGAGCGCTCTGCCGACACGTCGTTCCTGGGCCGCTAACAGCTCGATTGGCTGAAGCGCGAGATGCTGGCGTCGAAGGCGACGTGGAAAGTGATCGCCTCCGACATGCCGATCGGCCTGGTGGTGGGCGACGGCGACAATTTCGAGAACGGCGCCAATGGCGATGGCCCGGTGCGCGGGCGCGAGTTCGACATTGCCGAGATCCTGTCTTTCATAAAGGCCAACAAGCTGGACAACACGGTCTGGCTTACGGCTGACGTGCACTACACCGCGGCGCATTACTACGACCCGAACAAGGCGCAGTTCCAGGACTTCCTGCCGTTCTGGGAGTTCGTATCCGGTCCGTTGCACGCAGGGTCGTTCGGGCCGAACAAGCTGGACACACGTTCGGACCCGAAGTGAAGTACGTGAAGGCGCCGGACGAGGGCCAGGTGAACCTGCCGCCGTCATTCGGGCTGCAGTTCTTTGGCCATGTGAAGATTGACGGAAAGACCGAAGTGATGACGGTGACGCTGCGCGATGCGGCTGACGAGGCGCCGTGGTCGATCGACCTGCAGCCGGTACGTTCCAACGCGATCTGACTGAAGCAGATGCGAGCCCCGGGTCACAACGGCCCGGGGTTCAGCTTTCAAGGCGAGGCTCAGGCGGCTTCGGCGCGCGGCTTGACGAGGCCGCGGTTGATCAGCGTTTCGGCGATCTGCACGGTGTTGAGCGCCGCGCCCTTGCGCAGATTGTCGGACACGCACCACAGGTTCAGGCCGTTCTCGATGGTGGCATCCTCACGGATGCGCGAGATGAATGTGGCGTAGTCGCCGACGCATTCGACCGGGGTCACGTAGCCGCCGTTCTCGCGCTTGTCGACCACCATCAGGCCCGGTGCCTCGCGCAGCAGATCGCGGGCCTCATCAGCCGAGATCGGGCGTTCGAACTCGATGTTTACTGCCTCGGAGTGGCCGACGAACACCGGTACGCGCACGCAGGTTGCGGTGAGCTTGATCTTCGGGTCGAGAATCTTCTTGGTCTCGGCCACCATCTTCCACTCTTCCTTGGTGTCACCTGAATCCATGAACACGTCGATGTGCGGAATGACGTTGAAGGCGATCTGCTTGGTGAACTTCTGTGGCGTGGGCGCATCGGTCACGAAAATGCCCTTGGTCTGGTTCCACAGCTCGTCCATGGCTTCCTTGCCGGCGCCCGATACGGACTGGTAGGTGGCCACGACAACGCGCTTGATCTTCGCGGCGTCGTGCAGGGGCTTCAGCGCCACGACCAGTTGCGCGGTGGAGCAGTTGGGGTTGGCGATGACGTTCTTGCGGTCGTTGCGGGCCATGTACTCCTCGAGCACATGGGCGTTCACTTCCGGCACGATCAGCGGCACGTCCTGGTCGTAGCGCCAGGCGGACGAGTTGTCGATGACGATGGCGCCGGTCTTGCCGATCTTCAGCGACCAGGCCTTGGAGGTTTCGCCGCCGGCCGACATCAGCACGAAGTCGACCTTGGAGAAGTCGAACTGTTCGAGGTCCTCGCACTTCACCGTGGTGTCGCCAAATGACACTTCGCGGCCGATCGAGCGGCGCGAGGCAATGGCATGCATCTTCGACACGGGAAACTCGCGTTCGGCGAGGATGTTCATCATCTCCATGCCGACATTGCCGGTGGCACCGACGACCGCAACCTTGTAGCTCATCGCAATGATCTCTTCTTTGTTGAGGCCCGCTCCCGCCTGGGGTCCTGCCAGGGCTTTCCGGGCTGTTCGCTTCAGCGCGCCTCCCGCGGGAGACGTGAGCCGGGAGCAAGCGCGATCAGACGGTGGTTTTCACCGTTTTCAGCGTCGTGCATTTGGTGACGGCAGCCGAAACCCTGCCGCCGGCGAAGGCAGCAGAATGGCAAGCAATCATGTCGGTCACAAACGGCATCGGACGATGGATCGCGCTCGGGTTCCTGATACGGACGAGGCTTTTAACAGCTTTCGGTGAACAGTCAATCAACGGTTCGTCTCAGGCCTTCGCCTCAGGCCAGGGTCTCCAGTTCGGCAAGGATGGCGTCGCCCATCTCGACGGTGCCGACCTGCTTCATGCCCGGCTGCATGATGTCGCCGGTGCGATAGCCCTTGTCGAGCGCATTGGCGATGGCGGCTTCGACCTTGCCGGCCCAGTCCCCCATGCCGAACGAATAGCGCAGGCACATGGCAAACGAGGCGATCATCGCGATCGGGTTGGCCAGGCCCTTGCCGGCGATGTCGGGAGCGGAACCGTGCACGGGCTCGTACAGCGCCTTGCGCACGCCGGTCTTCTCATCGGCTGCACCCAGCGAGGCGGACGGCAGCATGCCGAGCGAGCCGGTGAGCATGGCGGCAACGTCGGACAGGATGTCGCCGAACAGGTTGTCGGTGACGATCACGTCGAACTGCTTCGGGTTGCGGACCAGTTGCATGCCGCCGGCATCGGCCAGCATGTGGGAGAGTTCGACGTCCTGGTAGCCGTCCTTCTGGGTGGCGGTGACGACCTGGTTCCACAACAGGCCGGACTTCATGACGTTGCGCTTTTCCATCGAGCAGACGCGGTTGTCGCGGGTGCGGGCCAGTTCGAAGGCGACCCGGGCGATGCGGTCGATCTCGTAGGTTTCGTAGACCTGGGTGTCGACGGCGCGCTGCTGACCGTTGCCGAGGTCGGTGATTTCCTTCGGCTCGCCGAAATAGACGCCGCCGGTGAGTTCGCGCAGGATCAGGATGTCCAGGCCCTCGACCAGTTCCTTCTTGAGCGAGGAGGCGTCTGCCAATGCCGGATAGACGATGGCCGGGCGCAGGTTTGCATAGAGCGCCAGGTCCTTGCGCAAGCGCAGCAGGCCAGCCTCCGGACGCTTGTCGTAGGGAATGCCGTCCCACTTCGGGCCGCCAACGGCGCCGAAGATGATCGCGTCGGCCGCCATGGCCTTCTTCATGTCGTCTTCGGAAATCGACTCGCCATGCACATCGTAGGCGGCACCGCCAACAAGGCCTTCGTCCAGCTCGAACGACGCAACGCCCTTGTCCTGGAACCACTGGATGACGCGGCGGACCTGACCCATCACTTCGGGGCCAATGCCGTCGCCGGGGAGGAGGAAGAGCTTGTACGTTGCCATGGGTCGCAAACCTTTATGCTGGGATGGGAAATTCCGGCGTTTGCCTAAAGGCACAGCGTCCGCTTGGCAAGAGTTATGCTGTGAAATTGGTCTTCGACGGCACGGACTGGCGTTCACGCGCTGCTCTTGCAGCCGTGGCATGGTGGTGGAGGGCGGAGCACCATGCGCTCTGCTCAACTCATATGAAAATCTGTAGCGCGCATGGCGCTCCGCACACGAGGCGCTGCCGGCTTTCCGCTCTCTCCGTCCCTTTTGGCCGAACAGCTTTACTCGGACCTGCCGGTCCTCGCGCCGTTCTCCATGACCTGGATTGCGGCGTTTCGTATTGCTGTCCGGCACGAAGCAGACAGGTTGTGCATTACGCGATCCTTCCGGATCGGGTCGGTGTCAGCCGGCCCTGAAGCCAGGGAGCGCGGTCAGGCGCCCTTCACAACAGGACCTAGATGCCCCCGCCCACCGCGTGACCTGACGAGGGTGCACTCTCCCGCGGACGAACCGGAGTGGGCAAGGTAGGAATACATGTATAGGAATTTAAGCAGAATGTCAAGGGGATTGCGTCCCGGCCTTGTGCCGGCGCCTGGCACGTCAGACCGGACCCCGGAACAGGTCCGGGGCACGGTGCTGCACGTGACAGTGTGGATCGGGTCCCCAGCTTTCGCGGGGATGACCGGCAGGGCAGTTGACCAAGACCTGCGGCGAGGTCCGGCAGATCAAGCCGCCTTGCGCCGTGACTTGCTGCGGCCGGAAGCCGGTTTGTTGGCATTGGCGGGCGGCGTTTCCGGCGTGAACGGTGCCGGCGTGTAGGGCTCCAATCCGGTGGTGGCGGGTGCCGTGCGGTTGCGCGCGATGGTCAACGCCAGGGCGAGAAAGGCCGCGAGGACGATGCCGCTCGAGACGACCGTGCTGAACGTGTCGGTAAGATAGGCGTTGCTGAAGAACAGCGTGATGCCGATGGCGATTGCTGCGGTCAGCACATAACCCGAAATCATCGCGCTTGCTTCGTTGTCCAAGAAGCGTGGCGGTCTGGCCTGGCGGAATTGCCAATAGGCCAGTGCCATCAGAATGAACGTGCCGGCAAGGATGCCGCCACCCAGATATCCGTTTTCCATGGTTCGTTGTCTCTAGAGAATGTTTGCACTGCCGTCTTGCCGTGCAGCGGTGACGCTGCTCCTGACTGGCGGCGGAATGGCGGAGGAATTGCGCCGGAATCGTGGCCGGCAAAAATTTCGTCAGGCCTGCCTGCGGTAGCGGGTGACGAAGCGGCGCAGGATGGCTTCCGGTACGTGCACCTTGCAGGCGTGACCGAGTGCGATGAGGGTATCGGCCTCTTCGGGCGCAAAGTAGCCGCGGTGCTTGTAGATGTTGATGCGGACCTCGAGCCCGGCGCTGTCCAGCTCCGGGTGGAACTGGGTGGCGTAGACGTTGTTTCCGAACCGTATCATCTGGAACGGACAGGGGCCGGAGGACACAAGGTGGGCGCAGCCCTGCGGCAGATCCTGGACGGCCTCCTTGTGGCCGACGAACGCCTCGAAGGTCTCGGGCAGGCCGGCGAGCAGCGGGTCGGACCTGCCTTCTGGCGTGAGGCTGCAGGTGGATGGTCCAACGGGTTCGGCAAAACGGTCCTTGCCGACGGCAGCGCCCAGGTGATGGGCGAGGATGCCGATGCCATAGCAGCAGCCCATGAACGGCAGGTCATGTTCCGTCACGGCGGGCATCAGCGACAGGATGGTGTCCTCGATCCGGCGCTCGGCATCCGACTTCTTGTTCGCCGGATCGCTAACACAACCCGGTCCGCCGCCGACGATGATGCCTGACAGGGCGTTGAGGTCGAGGCCGTCAGGCAGCGGGTCTCGATCAAGCCGGACGCGGATCGTGTCGCGTTCGGCCAGTTCGCCCTTTTCGAGGAAGGCCTCGTACTCGTTGTCCGCCGCTTCGGCTTCCGGGCGCAGCTGGAGGACAAGGAAGGGGCTGGTGGAGATCATGGCATGGCCCGTGAGGCTGTAGCCTAGCGGCCGCCCAGCGCCTTGTAGACGGCCATCGATGGACGGCCGTTCGGCTTCATGCCGTTCTTCTTCTGGACGCCCTTGATGGCGACAGTGGTGACGGGGCCGATCTTGCCGTCGGCCTCGCCGATATCGTAGCCGGCCTTGAGCAGCAGGATCTGCAACTGCAGCCGCTGGGCGCGGGTGAGGCCGGGGTCGTTGGTGGGCCAGCGCGCCGCAATGGTGCCGCGGCCCTTCAGCCGGTCGGACAGGTGGCCGATGGCGAGCGCGTAGGATTCAGCTGCATTGTAGGAGTAGAGTGCATCGAAGTTGCGGCCCACCAGGAAGGCCGGGCCGTTGACGCCTGCCGGCAGCAGCAGGCCGGCCTGGAAGTTGCTCTTCAGCGGCGAGCCGTCGACATTGGTGATGCCGCGCCTGGCCCAGTCCTGCACGCTGGCGCGGCGCTTGCGGCCCGACGGGCCCTTGTAGCCGGCAGGCAGTTTCACCTCGAAGCCCCATGGTTCACTGGAGCGCCAGCCGGCCTTGACCAGGAAGTTGGCCGTGGAGGCGAGCGCGTCTGGCACCGAGTTGACGAGATCGCGGCGGCCATCGCCGTCAAAGTCGACGGCCAGGCGCTGGTAGGTTTCGGGGATGAACTGGGTCTGGCCGAAGGCGGAGGCCCAGGAGGAATACAGGTCGTCGTACTTCACGTCGCCGGACTGCACCAGCTTCAGCCCGGCGATGAGCTGGCGGGTGAACAGGTCCTTCTTGCGGTTGGCGCAGACGAGGTTGGCCATGGCGTGGGGCAGGAAGAACTCGCCCTTGATCTGGCCGTAGTCGCTCTCGATGCCCCACAGGGCGGCGATGATGTAGCGGTCGGTGCCGAAGCGTTTCTCCACTGCTTCAAGCGTCTTGCCCCATTTCTGCATGTTGGCCATACCGTCGGCGACGCGCGGTTCGTCGACGAGGAAGGTCATGTAGTCCCACACCGGCGTGCGGAACTCGGGCTGGGTGCGGGAGAAGCGCACCACCTTCTCGTTGTACCTGGCGCCGTCGAGTGCCCTTGCTGCCAGTGATGCGGGCACGCCGGCACGGGTGACCCTGGACTTCAGTCCGGCGATGCAGGATTGCGAGACCTGGGCGAGGGCAGGCGCGGCCGCCAGCAGTCCAGTTGCAAGGGCAATGGCGGCGGTTCGTGCAAGCTTCATGTCCGGTCCTGTATCAGCCGCCGTTGGCGGAATGATGGCTGGGGATACTAAGCCCAGGGGCGGGATTCGGCTAGCTTGCTCTCGTAGGCGGAAATGGCGTCCTGCTTTTCCAACGTCAGGCCGATGTCGTCGAGGCCGTTGAGCAGGCAGTGCTTGCGGAACGGGTCGATGTCGAACTTGACGACGCCGCCGTCGGGACCCTTGATCTCCTGCGCCTCGAGGTCGACGGTGACGGTGGCATTGGCGCCGCGGCGTGCATCGTCCATCAGCTTGTCGACGTCTTCCTGCGGCAGCTTGATCGGCAGGATGCCGTTCTTGAAGCAGTTGTTGTAGAAGATGTCGGCGAACGAGGTCGAGATCACGCAGCGGATGCCGAAGTCGAGCAGTGCCCACGGCGCGTGCTCGCGCGAGGAGCCGCAGCCGAAATTGTCGCCGGCGACGAGGATCTGTGCCTTCTGCCAGGACGGCTGGTTGAGCACGAAATCCGGGTTCGTCTTGCCGCTTTCATCGTAGCGCATCTCGAAGAACAGCGACTTGCCGAGACCGGTGCGCTTGATGGTCTTGAGGAACTGCTTCGGGATGATCATGTCGGTGTCGATGTTGGTGATCGGCAAGGGCGCCGCGACGCCGGTGAGCGTGGTGAACTTGTCCATGTGGCAGGTCCTCGAAGGATGAACGATTTCGGTGGGTGATGTGTGCCGCGTGATCCCGGCGCGGTCAAGAGTTAGTCTGCTTGGCGCGCAGGTCGGGCAGGCCGATGCCGGTCGACTCGAAGCCGCCATCAACCGACAGCACCTGGCCGTTGATGTAGCTGGCCTTGTCCGAGATTAGGAAATGGATGGCCTCGGCGATCTCGCGCTCGGTGCCGTAGCGGTTGAGCGGAATATTGTCGTGGTAGCTCTGGCGGATGGCGTCGTCGTGGACCTTCATCGCCATGGTGGTGTTGACCGGCCCGGGGCAGACGCAATTGACCCGGATGCCCTGGTTGCCGAGCTCGGCGGCCTGCTGCTTGGTGAGATGGATGACGCCGGCCTTGGAGGTGCCATAGGCGGTGCGCAGGGTCGAGGCGCGATGGCCGGAGATGGAGGCAATGTTGACAATGGCGCCGCCGCCGGTCTGCAACATGACCGGCGCTGCGGCCTGAACCATCAGGAAGGGGCCGGTGAGGTTGGTGGCCATGATGGCCTGCCAGATCTCATGCCTGGTCCGGGCGATGGGCCCGAAGTCGGCGATGCCGGCATTGTTGACCAGCGCATCGAGGCGGCCGAAATGCTCGGCCGTCTGGTCGACGGCACGCTGGACGTCGTCAGGCACGGACACGTCGGCGTCGATGCACAGCACCTCTGACGGCAACGCCTTGCGGGTAGCCGCAAGGGTTTCGGCATTGTTGTCCAGCATGGCGACCCGCCAGCCGTAATCAAGGAAGGTCCTGACGGTTTCGAGGCCGATGCCGCGCGCACCACCGGTGACGAGGCATACCCTGCCATTTGTCTCAGTCATTTGGGTTGTTCCGGATGAGTGGTTCAGATGACGCCGTAGCGGGCGAGAAACCAGAAGATGAGATAGGCACCAAGCAGGTAGGCCACGGTGCGGCCGATGCGCTTGCCCCAGATGACCACCGGGTCGTTGGCGTCGTCTTCGTCCTCACCCTGGCGTGCGCCGAGCAGCTTCTCGGACTGCTCGCCCAGCCGCTTCAGGTCGGACCGGGCGCTGGCAACGGCATCGTCGTCGCGTTGCTTGCGGGTAGACATGGCTGCTACTGCACTGTGCGCGGACTGGGGATGGCCGCTTCCAGTTCGGCTTCGAGCTGGGCCACCATCTCGTCGGACAACTCAAGCTGATGGGCCGTCTCGTGCACCATGACGTGGGTGAGAACAGCCGACAGTTCCTCGCCGGTCTCGACCCAGTAGTCCAGCACGGCACGGCGATAGATCACCATGACCGGCGGATCCCCGGCGGTGGTGCGCAACAGGCCCATGATGTCGAACGGCGTCTCCGCGCCGATCTCGTCCATGGTGTCGTCATCGGGAAACTCCTCGATGACGATGGCAATTTCCCCGGTCAGGTCACGCAGGGAAGCAGGGACAGCGTCCCATACTTTGCGCGCGAGCAGGGCCAAGTCAGCTGCCGTCGGCGCACGCATGTGCGCCCAGCGGCTGTCGCTGTTGAAGAAGGATGTCATGAGAACAATTTTGCCAGTCTATGCCCGGCAATGCCAGCACTGAAATGCAGTCAGGCTTTCGTGCCGCAGGGGGCCGATCAGCCGAGGTGGGCGGCGGCGTAGGCCATCACGGCGCCGGAGGCCAGCGTGGCTGCAATGAGAAAACCGAGCACGCGACGCAGGAACCTTGCGTCTGCAGTAACCGTAGACATATCGAACATCCCCCTGAACTTTAACACTTTACGACCGGTCCCCGCAGGACGACGACCGCTTCTGTTTACACAGCTGTTGTTGCGGTCCGGTTAACGGTTGCTACACCATAAAACGGACCGCGCTGCAAGCGAAATTCCGGACGCTAGGTAAATTTCCGGCCTGACCTGCTTTTCAGCCGCATCATCTTGCCGGTCCTCGTTTCACTCCGGCCGGATGATGCTTTAGCCCAGCGTCCTTACGTCGACGAAGTGGCCGGCGATGGCTGCCGCCGCCGCCATGGCGGGCGACACCAGGTGAGTGCGGCCCTTGAAGCCCTGGCGGCCCTCGAAGTTGCGGTTGGACGTGGAAGCACAGCGCTGGCCGGGCTTGAGCTGGTCCGGGTTCATGCCCAGGCACATGGAGCAGCCCGGCTCACGCCATTCAAAGCCGGCGGCAAGGAATATCTTGTCCAGGCCCTCGGCCTCGGCCTGTGCCTTTACCACGCCGGAGCCCGGCACGATCATGGCGTAGTCGAGCCGGTCCGAAACCTTCTTGCCCTCGACGATGCGCGCAACCTCGCGCAGGTCCTCGATGCGGCCATTGGTGCACGAACCGATCCACACGACATCGAGGCCGATGTCGGTGATCTTCGTGCCCGCCTTGAGGCCCATGTACTCGAGCGCGCGCGCCTTGGAAGCACGCTTGTTCTCCTCGGCGATGGCGGCCGGGTCCGGCACGGCGCCGGTCACGGAGATGACGTCTTCCGGCGAGGTGCCCCAGGACACGATCGGCGGCAGCGAGGCGGCATCCAGCGTGATGACCTTGTCGAAGTGGGCTCCCTCGTCGGTGAACAGGGTTTCCCAGTAGCGCAAGGCGGCATCCCACTTGTCACCCTTCGGCGCCATGGGCCGGCCCTTGAGGTAGTCATAGGCCTTCTGGTCCGGTGCGATCATGCCGGCGCGGGCACCGCCCTCGATGGTCATGTTGCAGACCGTCATGCGGCCTTCCATGGTCAGGTCGCGGAAGGCTTCACCGGTAAACTCGATGACATGGCCGGTGCCGCCGGCGGTGCCGATTTCGCCGATGACGGCGAGGATGATGTCCTTGGCGGTGGCGCCCCTGGCGAGCTTGCCGTCCACCTGGACCTTCATGTTCTTCGCCTTCTTCTGGATCAGCGTCTGGGTGGCCAGAACGTGTTCCACTTCGGAGGTGCCGATGCCGTGGGCGAGCGCGCCGAAGGCGCCATGGGTAGAGGTGTGGCTGTCGCCGCACACGATGGTGGTGCCGGGCAGCGTGAAGCCCTGCTCGGGGCCGATGATGTGCACGATGCCCTGGCGCTGGTCGGTCTCGGAGAAGTACTCGATGCCGAAGTCGGCGGCGTTGTGCGCCAGCGTCTCGACCTGGATGCGGCTTTCTTCTTCCTCGATGCCCTTGGTGCGGTCGGTCGTCGGC
>JAHEBA010000158.1 GCA_024642465.1 Alphaproteobacteria bacterium | reverse complement strand
GATGGTGCGCGCAGCCTGCACCTTCGTCTTCATGTCCATCAGCATGCGGCGCACGTCCGGGTGCTCGATGATGGGCATCGGTTCGTGCGCGCCCTTGCGGCGGCCCTGGCGGCGCTCCTTTGCAAAGGCCAGCGCCTGCTGGTAGGCGCGTTCGCCGATGGCCACGCCCTGCATACCGACATGAAGCCGGGCATTGTTCATCAGCGTGAACATGCAGTTGAGGCCGCGGTTTTCCTCGCCGACCATCCAGCCGATGGCGCCGCCCTCATCGCCATAGCGCATGGTGCAGGTTGGCGAGCCGTGAATGCCGAGCTTGTGTTCGAGGCCGATGCACTTGACGTCGTTGCGCTTGCCCGGCGTGCCGTCACCGTTGAGCAGGAACTTCGGCACCAGGAACAGCGAGATGCCGCGGGTACCCTCCGGCGCATCGGGAAGGCGCGCCAGCACCAGGTGAATGATGTTGTCCGTCAGGTCGTGCTCGCCATAGGTGATGTAGACCTTGGTGCCGGTGATCGAGTAACTGCCATCGCCGTTGGGCCGGGCCTGCGTCTTGACGCCGGACAGGTCGGACCCCGCCTGCGGCTCGGTGAGGTTCATGGTGCCGGTCCACTCGCCCGAGACCATCTTCGGCAGGTAGAGCTGCTTCAACTCGTCCGTTGCGTGTTCCTCGATGGCTTCCACCGCGCCTTGCGTGAGCAGGGTGCCGATGCCGTAGGCATTGGCGGCGGTGTTCCACAGTTCCTGCACTGCCAGCGAGACCAATGTCGGCAAGCCCTGCCCGCCAAAGGCTTCCGGCGCAGGCAAGGCGCCCCATCCGGCCTCGACCCACTGGCTGTAGGCGTCCTTCCAGCCCGGCGCGGTGGTGATGGCGCTGCTGGCCGTGTCCAGCTTGCAGCCATGCCGGTCTCCGGCCTGATTGAGCGGGGCAATGACCTCGCCTGCAAAACGGCCTGCCTCCTCCAGCACCGCCGACACCACGTCGCTGGAAAGATCGCCAAACGTGCCGTCTGCGATCAGGCGGTCCAGATCGGCAACATCGTTGAGCGTATCGAGCAGGGTGGCGGTGTGCGGGGTAAACATGCCCTGTGTTTCCTTATTGTTTTGCTTGACGGCGTGGACGCAGTCACGGCAAGGCAAACGCCTGACCGGAACTTGAGTTTCTTTCTACTATCCGAAATGACCATCGTCACGACCGACATTGGACTAGTTGCAGGCGCGCTGAAGCGCGGCGAGCTGGTGGCGTTCGCCACCGAGACCGTCTATGGCCTCGGTGCTGACGCGACCGATGGCCGGGCTGTGGCGGCGATCTATGAAGCCAAGGGCCGGCCCAGCTTCAATCCGCTGATCGTGCACGTCCCAACGATGGAAGCGGCGATGCGGCTTGGGCAATTCAACGCCAATGCCCGCAAGCTGGCGCAAGCGTTCTGGCCAGGCGCGCTGACAATCGTGGTTGAGAAGACGCAAGACTGTCCGGTCAGCGAGTTGGTCAGTGCCGGCCTGTCATCAATCGCCATCCGGGTGCCGGGCCACGAAGGGGCGCGAAAGCTGCTGGAAGCGGCGGGCGTGCCCGTGGCCGCGCCATCTGCCAACCGGTCGGGGCAGATTTCACCAACCCGGCCGGAACACGTGCTGGCGAGCCTTGAAGGCCGCATCTGGGGGGTGCTGGACATGGGGCCGTGCGAGGTTGGCGTAGAGTCGACCATCGTCTCCTGCCTCGATGACGACGCCGAGCTGCTGAGGCCCGGTGGCATCTCGCGCGAGCAGCTGGAGGCGGCGCTGGGCAAACCGGTACGCACCGGCAGCAGCGACGCCCATGCCCCCGTCGCGCCCGGCCAGCTTGAAAGCCACTATGCGCCAAAAGCTGGCGTCCGGCTCAACGCCACCGCGGCGCGGGAGGGCGAAGCGATGCTCGGCTTCGGTACGGTGGATGGGACCATGAACCTGTCACCCTCCGGCGACCTGAAGGAAGCCGCCGCCAACCTGTTCGCCATGCTGCACGCGTTGGACGCCACCGGCGCCGCCACCATCGCCGTCGCACCAATCCCTGCAGAAGGACTTGGCGCGGCCATCAATGACCGACTCAACCGCGCCGCTGCACCACGCTAGACGCCCGCTTCCGCTCTCACTATCGTGCCCCCATGCTCGACCCCGACCTCATCGCCCGGTTCACTGCCATTGTCGGCGCCCACAATGCGCTGACGGACGAAGCCGACATTGCACCTCACCTGAGCGAACCGCGTGGCAAGTTCATCGGCAAGTCCAGACTGGTGCTGAAGCCGGGATCGACCGAAGAAGTCTCGGCCATTCTGAAACTCGCCAACGAGACCGGCACGGCCATCGTACCGCAAGGCGGCAATACGGGCCTTGTTGGCGGGCAGATTCCGCTGGGGCCAGAGGTGGTAGTGTCACTGTCGCGGATGAACCGGATCAGACACCTCGACGAGGCCGATGCCGTCATCACTGCGGAAGCGGGCGTGACCCTGCAGCACGCGCAGGAGGCCGCCGAGCGCAAGGGGCTGATGTTCCCGCTGTGGATCGCCTCGCAAGGCACGGCGCAAGTGGGCGGCAACCTGTCGACCAATGCCGGCGGTATCAACGTGATCGCCTATGGAAACACCCGCGACCTTTGCCTCGGGCTCGAGGTCGTGTTGCCGTCCGGCGAGGTGTGGAACGGGCTGAAGACGCTGCGCAAGGACAATACCGGTTACGACCTTAAGCACCTGTTCATCGGCGCGGAAGGCACGCTCGGCATCATCACCGCAGCGTCGATGAAGCTGTTGCCGAAGCCGAGCGACCGGGCAACCGTGTTCGCATCGATTGCATCGCCGGGCGACGCACTGGCCCTTCTGTCGCTGGTGAAGAAGATGAGCGGAAGCGCCGTGGTCGCATTCGAAATCCTGCCGCGTTCGGGCCTCGACATGGTGATCGCCCACGCCGGTTGCCGCGATCCGCTGGAAGCACCATCCGAATGGTACGTGCTGTTCGAACTGGCAGGCTTCAATGATGCGCCGGAGATGGAGGAAGCCGCCACCGGCATCCTTGCCGTTGCATTCGAGGAAGGCCTGGTGGCGGACGCCACCATTGCCGCCAGCGGCCAGCAGGCCGCCGAGTTGTGGCGGCTGCGCGAGATGATGTCGGAGGTGCAGCGGCTGGAAGGCGGCTCCATCAAGCACGACATCTCGGTGCCGGTATCGAAGGTGCCGGAGTTCCTCGATTCGGCAAGCGAAAAGGTCAGGCAGATGATCCCCGGTTGCCGCCCGGTGCCGTTCGGCCACATCGGCGACGGGAACATCCATTTCAACATTTCCCAGCCAGTGGGCGCTGACCGCGAGGCATTTCTCGCCCACTGGGAGCACGTGGCGCACGAGGTGCATGCCATCGTGCGGGCCCTGGGCGGATCGATCAGCGCCGAGCATGGCATCGGCACCCTAAAACGTGACGAGATGGCGGCCACCAAGCAGCCGGTCGAAATCGGCATGATGCGGGCAATCAAGCAGATGCTCGACCCCAACGGCATCATGAACCCGGGCAAGGTACTCTGACATGGCCAGCATCGAACACCGGCCGGTGCGCGACGGGGAAGTCGCCAGCCTGATTGAGCTTTGGAAGGCCTGCGATCTGGTGCGCCCCTGGAACGACCCGGAAAAGGACATTGCCTTTGCCCGCTCAGGCCCGGCATCCGACGTACTGGTGGCTTTGGACGGCGACTTGGTGATCGCATCGGTAATGGTGGGCCATGACGGCCACCGGGGCATCGTCTATTACGTCGCCACCCACCCCGGCTATCAGCGAAAGGGCCTCGGCAAGGCTACCATGCGGGCCGCCGAACACTGGTTGACGCAACGCGGCGTGTGGAAGCTCAACCTGCTGGTGCGGGCCGAGAACGAAGCGGTACGCGGCTTCTACGAGGCATTGGGCTACGAGGTTGAGCCACGTCTCTGCATGGCGCGGAAGTTGATTCATGATTGACGCAACTCCGGACGGAAAACCGGTATCCTCTTTTCCTGGAGTTGCTTCAGCTAAAACAGTTTGAGCTGATCGTCTGCCTTCGGTTCAGGCATGGGCTTCTCGGCAGGCTCGGGTTTGCGGCGCTGCGGCCTCGGCATCCCGGTTTCGCGGGCCACGAAGAAATCATCCCGGATGGGCTTCATCAGGTCCACGATGTCCTTGCCGTCGGGCCGCGAATGATCCAGCCACCGGTCGAAGTCCTTGGGCTCGATGATGACCGGCATGCGGTTGTGGATCGGCTCCATCATGGCGTTGGGCGCGGTGGTCAAGATGGCCGCACTTTCCAGCTCTGATCCGTCCGGCGCCATCCAGTGCTCCCAGATGCCGCCGAATGCGAACAGCTCTTCGCCAGGCCTGGTGATATGGAACGGCTGCTTGCGGCCCGGCACGTCGCCCTTCCACTCGCAGAACCCGTCTGCCGGGATCAGACAACGGCGGCGGCGGATGGCGTGGCGGAACGAGGGCTTTTCAAACACCGTCTCGGAGCGGGCATTGATCAGCGGCTTGCCCGGCTTCATCTCCTTCGTCCACGAAGGCACGAAGCCCCAGCGCACCAGCGCGAAGTGCCGGTCGTCGCGTTCGCCGCGCACGATCGCGATGGGCTGGCCGGGGGCAACGTGGTCGCGCGGCGGAAAGTTGGGTTGCTCGGGATAACCGAACAACGCCCTCACCTCTTCCGGAGACTTGCGAAAGCTGAACAGACCGCACATAACGCGGGCCACTGTGCCACGGCCTTGACCGGAAATGAACACCCATGACCCGCGCCATCGTGAAGCCCCAGCCCGGCGTTTCGGCCTTCGTTGCCCGCGACGGCAAGGTGCTGCTGGTCAAGCGCAACAAGGCGGCCGGCTACGGCATGTGGAGCCTGCCGGGCGGCCATGTCGAGCCGGGCGAGAAGGCGCGGACCGCGGTGTTGCGCGAACTGGCCGAGGAAACCGCCATCACTGCAACCGTCGAGCGGATACTCGACGCCATCGACATCATCCACCGCGATGATGCCGGCCAGGTGCTGTTCCACTACCTGATCTCGTGTTTTCTGTGCCGCTGGCAGGACGGGGAACCGCGCGCCGGAGACGATGTTTCAGACGCCCGCTGGGTGCATCCGGACGAGTTCGACAG
>JAHEBA010000157.1 GCA_024642465.1 Alphaproteobacteria bacterium | reverse complement strand
CTGATGGTCGGCCTGCAGGGTTCGGGCAAGACCACCACCACCGCCAAGATTTCAAAGCAGCTGAAGGAGCGCGACAGGAAGAAGGTCCTGATGGCCTCTCTCGACGTCCGCCGCCCCGCCGCACAGGAGCAGCTTGCCATCCTCGGCGAGCAGATCGGCGTCGACACCCTGCCCATCGTCAAGGGCGAGCAGCCCGGCGCCATTACGAAGCGCGCCATTTCGGAAGCGCGCAAGGGCGGTTACGACGTGGTCATGCTCGACACCGCCGGCCGCCTGTTCATCGACCAGGAGCTGATGGCCGAGGTGCAGGCCGTCCGCGACATCGCCAAGCCGGTCGAGACGCTGCTGGTGGCCGATGCGCTTACCGGCCAGGACGCGGTCAACCTCGCCCGCGCCTTCGACGACCAGATCGGCATCACCGGCCTCGTGCTCACCCGCATCGACGGCGATGGCCGCGGCGGTGCGGCGCTGTCCATGCGCGCCGTCACCGGCAAGCCGATCAAGCTGCTCGGTACCGGCGAAAAGCTCGACGGGCTGGAGGACTTCCACCCCGAGCGCATAGCCTCGCGCATTCTCGGCATGGGCGACGTCGTCTCGCTGGTCGAGAAGGCCGCCCAGACCATCGACGCCGACAAGGCGCAGAAGATGGCCGACCGGCTGCGCAAGGGCCAGTTCGACCTCGACGACCTCGCCGACCAGATCCGCCAGATGCAGAAGATGGGCGGCATGTCCGGCCTGATGGGCATGATGCCCGGCATGGGCAAGATCAAGAAGCAGCTTGAGGGCGTCGACCTCGACAACGCCATCCTGAAGCGCCAGCTCGCCATGATCTCGTCGATGACGAAGCAGGAGCGCCGCAACCCCAAGCTGATGAACGCCTCGCGCAAGAAGCGCGTCGCCAGGGGCGCGGGCGTCGACGTGCAGGACATCAACCGGCTGCTCAAGATGCACCTTCAGATGTCCGACATGATGAAGAAGATGCGCAAGGGCAAGGGCGGCATGCTCGGCAAGATGATGGGCATGGGCGGCGGCGCCGGCATGCCTTCACCCGAGGAGATGGAAAAGATGCAGGCCGAGCTTGCCGGCATGGACCCGAGCACCCTGTCGCCTGAACTGCGCGAGATTGCCGAAGGCAAGATGCCGCCAATGCCGAAGGGCCTGCCCGGTCTTGGCAACATGGGCGGCGGCCTTCCCGGCGGCTTGCCCGGCCTCGGCGGCAAGGGCGGCCTGCCAGGCCTCGGCGGCGGCGGCTTCAAGGGCCTGCCGGGCTTCGCCAAGAAGAAGAAATGATTCAACCCGATTCGAACCCATTCAACGAACATCTAGACCCACAGGAGTAAAATCAGATGGCATTGAAGATCAGACTGGCCCGCGGCGGCTCTAAGAAGCGCCCGTACTACCGCATCGTCGTGGCACAGGCGACCGCCCCGCGCGACGGCTCTTTCATCGAGAAGGTCGGCACCTACAACCCGCTGCTGCCGAAGGATTCCGGCGAGCGCGTGGTGCTGAACACCGACCGCGTCAAGCACTGGCTGTCCGTTGGCGCCCAGCCGACCGACCGCGTGCTGCGCTTCCTCGATGCCGCCGGCCTCGAAAAGCGCGAAGCCCGCAACAACCCGAACAAGGCCAAGCCCGGCAAGAAGCGCCAGGAGCGTGAAGCCGCTGAAGCCGAAGCCGCGCAGAAGGCCAAGGAAGCCGCCGAGGCTGAAGCCGCTGCCGCAGCTGAAGCTGCTGCTGCTCCGGCCGAGGAGGCCCCTGCAGAGGCTCCGGCTGAAGAAGCAAGCGCTTGATGCGCGACCGCGCGGATGTCTGACGCCTCGCGCATCGTACTTGGGCGCATAACCGGCGCACATGGCATTCAGGGCGAGGTGAAACTGCAAAGTTTCACCGCCGACCCCGAAGCCATCGCCGGCTATGGCCCGCTGGACAGTTCGGCCGGCGGGACATTGACGATCAGGTCGCTGAAACCGCTCAAGGGTGTATTGCGCGCCCGGCTTGACGGCGTGAACGACCGCAACGCCGCCGAGGCCCTGAAGGGCGTGGAACTGTCCATCGACCGCGACCGCCTGCCCGAGCCGGATGAGGATGAGGTCTACCACGCCGACCTGATCGGCCTTGCCGCCCATGATGTGGATGGCAAGCTGGTGGGCGAGGTGGTGGCCGTCCTCGATTTCGGCGCCGGCGAGCTGCTGGAGCTGAAGCTGCCGGACCAGAAGTCTACCGTACTTGTGCCGTTCAACGTGAACAGCGTTCCGCAGATCGATCTTGATGCCGGGCGGTTGACCATCGACCCGCCGGAAGGCCTGCTGGACTGACAAGACGCGTGGAAGGGCAACGCTCTGGCCGGGAACCAGTCAAGAGGCGCGGAGGAGAGAACGTGCCAAAGCACGTTGTCTCCGACAGGGACTAGAATAATGCCTTTTAACGCCACCATACTAACCCTCTACCCGGACATGTTTCCGGGTCCCCTCGGCATGTCGATGGCGGGCCGCGGGCTGGAGGACGGCGTATGGACGCTTGACGTCCGCAACATCCGCGACGCGGCCACCGACCGGCACGCCTCGGTTGATGACACGCCCGCAGGCGGTGGCCCCGGCATGGTGTTGAAGCCCGACGTGCTGGCCCGCGCCATGGACGCCGCCTCGCCTGAAGATGACACCCGCCCCCGCCTTTTGATGAGCCCGCGCGGGAAACCCCTAACGCAAGCCCGCGTCCGCGAGCTTGCTGCAGGAAAAGGTGTCGTCATCGTCTGTGGCCGCTTTGAAGGCGTGGACGAGCGCGTGATCGAGGCCCGCAATCTCGAGGAAGTCTCGATCGGCGACTACATCCTGTCCGGCGGTGAACCGGCGGCCCACGTGGTGCTTGATGCGATTGTACGGCTGTTGCCCGGCATCATGGGCAATGACGCCTCCGGCAGCGAGGAAAGCTTCGAGGCAGGCCTGCTGGAACACCCGCAGTTTACCCGACCGCGCGAATGGGAGGGCCGCGAGATACCGCCGGTGCTGCTGTCCGGCGATCATGCGGCAATTGCCCGCTGGAAACGCGAGCAGGCGATGGAACTGACCCGGGCGCGCCGGCCCGACCTGCTGGAGGGTAAAAACCGCGACGAAAAGGCCTGAAACGCCCTCTAAGCGCCAATAGACATTGACTTTGACAGCAACTCGCGGGTAAAGACCCGCATCCAAAAGATCATCAGGCGTGCGCCAGCCGCCGAATGATCGATAAAAGTTGATCGCAAACAACATATTGGAGTGGCTTTTCAGCAGGTAATGACTGCTGGCCGCGCCAAACAAGGAAAAGACCGATGAACATCATCCAGCAGCTCGAAGCCGAGCAGGCCCAGACCATTCTGGCCAAACGCGAAGTGCCGGACTTCGCTCCCGGCGACACCGTTGTGGTGGCCGTGCGCGTTACCGAAGGCGAGCGCTCGCGCATCCAGAACTATGAAGGCGTGGTGATTGCCCGCTCTGGCACCGGCCTGAACGAAAGCTTCACCGTGCGCAAGCTCTCCTATGGCGAAGGCGTGGAACGCGTGTTCCCGGTCTTCTCGCCGCTGGTCGAGGGCATCAAGGTGCTGCGCCGCGGCAAGGTGCGCCGCGCCAAGCTGTATTACCTGCGCGGTCGCACTGGCAAGCGTGCCCGCATCGCCGAGAAGAAGCGCGCAGTCATCGTTCCCGGCGCTGCCGAAGCTGCTGCTGCCAAGGCCGAGGCCGCAAATGCACCGCAGGTGGTTGACGACATCTCCCTCATCTCCGGCATCGGCGACGTGCTGTCCGAAAAGCTGGCAGGCGAAGGCGTGACCAGCCTGACCCAGATCGCCAAGTGGAAGAAGGACGACATCGCCGACTACGACGCCAAGCTGTCTCTGGGCGGCCGCATCGAGCGTGATGAATGGGTCCAGCAGGCCAAGGAACTGCTCGACGGCAAGCCGCCGCGCGCCAAGGTCGACCAGGAAGCCGCCGAAAAGGCCGCCGAAGACAAGTAATCCTTCTCCAGCCTGGCCGAACAACCATTCGGCCGGGCACGTTCCCTCCGTGGCAGGGCAAGCAAGACGAGCAAAGCGAAGTCGTTGCGCCAGCCCGTGAACGGGCGCTGGAACGGACGTGCCAGCGAAAGCGTCAAGAGGCGCGGAGGAGCGAAGCTCCGACCGGGAAACAGCCAACAGGCGTGGAGGAGAGAACGCGCCGTCGCGCGTTGTCTCCTACAGGGAAACATGAATAGGCCGGACCATGCGTCCGGCCTTTTTGTTTGCGCCGGAATTGCCCGATTCCTGCCCCCTGGTCGCCATCGTGCGATGGTGCACTGCAGGCTGCATGAGGGCTGGTGGGTCATACAACGGAGGAATCTTCATGGCCACCGATTATCGCAACCACGTTCACGCACAGTCACACACGCCTGACTACAGGACGCACACCGGCAGCTCCAATGGCTGGCGGCTGGCGCTCGCGGCCGCCGGCCTGCTCGGTCTGCTGGCGTTCTTCTCATGGTCGGGTGGAGACCGCCCAGTGATCAGCACGTCCACGCCCGCCGGCACTACCTCCACGCAGGTGACGCCGCAACCCGCTCCCGCAGCACCGGCGCAGCAGGCACCCGCCCAGTAACCGGCGCGTTCAACCTCCCTGACCCTGCATCTTGCCGGATGTGCCACGTATGCAGGCGTGCGCCATCCGGCCCTTTTGCCCGCAGGCCCTGCTCAGCCGCGCTTGCGCCACAGCATGTAGAGGCCTAGCGGCGGGCGCGCTTCTGCCGTCTCCAGATCGCTGCAGAAATTGGAAATGTCCCGCCCCACTTCGTCCATGAACGCAAATTCGAGGCCTGCCTCGACCCCTGCATTCACGAGGTCGGACAGCGTGTGGATAAACGAGTAGTTGGGCGCCGAGTTGTAGGCTTCGTGACCGAAGTAATCGAGGCCCGCCGTCTCCACGAACGGCTCGGTGCGGAAATACGAGTGCTGCAACCGTGACGGCCCACCGTTCGGGTCCGGCTCGTACATCATCAACACCGGGTGCATCTCTTCCATCACCCAGTGACCGCCCGGCCTCACCAGCCCGGCCACCGACCTGAAGAACGCCTTGATGTCGGGCATCCACCCCGTTACGCCGATTGTCGTCATGGCGATGTCGAACCGTCCCGCCAGTTCCCC
>JAHEBA010000156.1 GCA_024642465.1 Alphaproteobacteria bacterium | reverse complement strand
CGATGTTTGGAAAACGGGGAGATACACCAACACCGCCGCCGCATGCGCCACAGGCAGCACCTGTCGTACCAGCCATGCCGGGGATGCCTCCTGCTGCTCCGGCGCCCCAGCAGCATGCCGCTGCGCAGGCCCAGACGATACCGGGACTGGATGTCGCCATTCCGGGCATTGCACCGGCTCAACCGGCTCCGGCAGTGCCCACGGCCAACCCGCAGGAGCAGCAGTTGCAGCGCCAGCAGCCGGCGCAGGCGAAGCTTGCGTCCAAGCCACGTGGGACCCGGTCCGAGAACTACTACGACATCAAGACGACCATCTTCAACGCGCTCATCGACGCCATCGACCTGACCCAGCTCGGCCAGCTCGATCGCGATGCCGCACGCGATGAAATTCGCGACATCGTCAATGAGATCATCTCATTGAAGGATGTGGCGCTGTCCATTGCCGAGCAGGAAGAGCTGCTCCAGGACATCTGCAACGACGTGCTGGGCTATGGCCCGCTCGAGCCGCTGTTGGCGCGCGACGATATCGCCGACATTATGGTCAACGGCGCCAACATGTGCTTCATCGAGGTCAACGGCAAGGTGATGGATGCCGGCATCCGCTTCCGCGACAATGCCCAGCTTCTCAACATCTGCCAGCGCATCGTGAGCCAGGTCGGCCGCCGCGTCGACGAAGCTAGCCCCATCTGTGACGCCCGCCTGCTCGACGGCTCGCGCGTAAACGTGATTGCCCCGCCGCTCGCCATTGACGGCGCCGCGCTCACCATCCGAAAGTTCAGGAAGGATCGCCTCAAGCTCGACGACCTGGTCAGCTTCGGCTCTGTCACCAAGGAAGGCGCGGAGCTGCTGAAGATCATCGGCCGCGTCCGCTGTAACGTGCTGGTCTCCGGTGGTACGGGTTCGGGCAAGACGACCCTGCTCAATTGTCTGACCGGTTACGTTGATGAAGACGAACGCGTGATCACCTGCGAGGACGCCGCCGAACTGCAGCTGCAGCAGCCTCACGTGGTGCGCCTTGAAACCCGCCCGCCGAACCTCGAAGGCGAAGGTGAGATCACCATGCGCGACCTGGTGAAGAACTGCCTGCGTATGCGCCCTGAACGCATCATTGTGGGTGAAGTGCGCGGACCGGAGGCCTTCGACCTACTTCAGGCCATGAACACTGGTCACGACGGCTCGATGGGCACATTGCACGCCAACTCGCCCCGCGAGGCCCTGTCGCGTCTGGAATCGATGATCACCATGGGGGGCTTCTCGCTGCCTTCCAAGACGATCAAGGAAATGATTACCGGCTCGATCGACGTGATCGTGCAGGCCAGCCGTCTGCGTGATGGTTCGCGCCGCATTACCCATGTCACCGAAGTGGTAGGCATGGAAGGTGACGTGATCATCACTCAGGACCTGTTCGTCTACGAGATCACCGGTGAGGACGCCAATGGCAAGATCATCGGCCGTCACCGCTCGACCGGCATCGCCCGGCCCAACTTCTGGGACCGTGCGCGCTACTACGGCGAGGAAGCGCATCTTGCCAAGGCGCTCGAAGATGCCGAAGTGGCCGAAGAAGAATACCGGGGTTAATCCTGCTGCATCACGCAAAGAGGCATAGAACAAAATGGAACTCAGCACCGAGCTTATCCAGCTGGCCTTTGTGGCGTTTGCGGCACTTGCTGTCGGCGGCCTGGCCATCGGCATCCTGTTTCCGTACTTCAACGGGGAAGCCGAGGTCAGGAGCCGTGCCAAGAAGGTCGCTTCGGGCAACCTGGCGCCGACCAAGTCCAAGGCTGCATCCAAGGACAAGTCGGCCCAGCGTAGCCGCCGCATCCAGGAAACCCTCAAGGAATTCGAGGAAGCCGAGAAGAAGCGGCGCAAGAAGGTCACCATTAGGCAGCTCATTCACCAGGCCGGCCTGGAATTGAGCTTGAACGCCTTCATCATGGCATCGATAATCGTCGGCGTGGTGCTGCTGATCGTGGCGTTCATCGGCGGTGCGCCGATTTACGTGGCCGCTGTTGCCGGCGTCGTCGGCGCGCTTGGCTTGCCGCGCTGGGTTCTCAACTATCTTGCAAAGCGCCGTCGTGAGACGTTTTTGCACGATTTCGCTGATGCTATCGACGTGATGGTGCGCGGCATCAAGGCGGGTTTGCCGGTCTCCGATGCATTGAAGGTGATTGCGCGTGAGACGCCTGCACCCGTCGGTCCGGAGTTTGCGGAAGTGGTGGAAGGCCAGCGTGTCGGCATCACCATAGACCAGGGCTTGGAGCGCATGTACGACCGCATGCCGCTGGCGGAAGTAAACTTCCTGGCCATCGTGATGGCGATCCAGTCCAAGACCGGCGGCAACCTGGCCGAAGCGCTGGGTAACCTGTCCAAGGTGCTGCGTGACCGCAAGAAGATGAAGCAGAAGATCCAGTCGGTGTCGCAGGAAGCAAAGGCTTCGGCGGCAATCATCGGTGCACTACCCTTCGTCATCGCCGGCGGCATGATGATCCTGAACCCGACCTACCTGGTACCGTTGTGGGAGACCAAGATCGGCAATGTCATGCTCATGGGCTCGGCCATCTGGATGGGCACTGGTGTGCTCGTCATGCGCAAGATGATCAACTTCGATATCTGACCGGCGCGCGGTACGCCAGGAGACACGACAAACCATGATCGACTTTCTCTATATTCTACTCGAACCACGCAATATGATCACGTTGCTGGTGGCTCTTTCGGCCTTCGCAACCGTGGTCACGCTGGCCTCGCCACTGCTGCAGGGCGACCAGATGCAGACACGCATGAAGACCCTGGCAGTCGAGCGCGACAAGCTGCGCGCGGCCAACCGCGAGGCCTTGCAGAAGAACAAGGAGCAAGTCAATCCACGTCTGCGCGACGACAAGCCCAAGGGTGCGGCGGCGCAGATCGTGGATGCCCTGAACCTGCGCAAGCTGCTTGAGGCGGACACCTCCCGCACCCGGCTGCGCCAGGCCGGTCTGCGCCTTGAGAAGCACCTTGTGACCTATCTCGCTGCGCGTGCCATCATGCCGATCATCGGCGGCGTGGTAGTCTTCGTGTACTCGTCGACCGTATTCGCCGATCAGGTTTCAGGATCGATCCGTCTCGCCACGACCGGCATGGGCGTCATTGCCGGCTTCTATCTGCCGAACTTGTTTCTGACCAACATGATCAAGCGCCGCCAGCAGTCCATCCAGCGCGCCTGGTCGGATGCGCTCGACCTGCTGCTGATCTGCGTGGAATCGGGCATGTCGGTCGAGGCCGCGCTGGGTCGCGTGGCCCAGGAAATCGGTTCGTCGTCGGTGCCGCTGGCAGAAGAACTCACGCTCACGATCGCCGAACTGTCGTTCATCGGCGATCGGGGCAAAGCGTTCGAGAACCTGTCCAACCGTGTCGGCCTGCCCACGGTCAAATCGGTTGTGACCAGTCTCATTCAGTCTGAGCGCTACGGCACGCCGATTGGTACAGCGCTGCGCGTGCTGGCACAGGAAAACCGCGACGACCGCATGGCCGCTGCCGAGAAGAAGGCCGCCGCTCTGCCGCCCAAGCTGACCGTGCCCATGGTGGGCTTCTTCCTGCCGGTGATCTTCATCGTGCTGCTTGGCCCGGCCGGCATCATGGCCTTCGGCTGAGGCGCTGCGCGCCAGCGCAGCTGCGCAATCCAGAATGCAAGAACCGGCGCTCCACCTTGAGTGAAGCGCCGGTTTTGCGTTTGCTGATCGTGGCGACTTAGCTGGACTGCTTGATCTGCTGCCAGGTGCTTTCTTGGTTCAGCATCTTCTTCAGGAAGGCGAGGTTCTCCTCCACCTGCTCCAGCGGCAAGTCGCGGCTGGCAATGTCCCGGGCCTCATCAAACCTGCCCTGCAGGCCGACGGAAAGTGCCAGGTTCTGTCGAAGTGTCTGGTTGAATTCGCCCTCAGGCAACTTCTGCGCCGCGCGCAGCGAGCTTTCTGCCATCGGCAGGTTGCCCTCGAGGATATAGGACATGCCGATGTTGTTGTGGATTGCGACTTCGTTCGGGTTCAGCTGAAGCGCCATGTTGTAAGCCTCGCGCGCCTGCGCATGCTGGCCCATCTGGTCGTAGCCGGAACCGAGCGCAGAGTAGTTCTTCCAGTTGGCTTCGCCCGCTGCTATTGCGTTGTTGAGCTGTTCCACGCCTGCCTTGGATCGGCCTGACAGGATCAGTTCCTTGCCCAGGTAGGCGACCAGCTTCGGATCATCGGGGTTGTGGGTGATGGTCGTCTCGAGCACCCGGATCAACTGGTCCTTCTGGCCTGCCTCGTCGAGCAGTCGGGCATAGGTGACCGCACGGCGCACGTTGCCAGGCTTTTCCTGCCACGCCTGTGCCGCCCCGGCCATGGCGCGGATCGACGGTGCACCCGTGGTCGAACCGGTTACGACCGGATCGGCTTCCTTGCTCGCCATCAGGCTCGGGCCACCATTGGCGCATCCCGCAACCGCCAGCAGGCTGGCCAGACAAAGGCTCATGGTCAATCTGCCCTTCAGGGCAAATCCGGAAACAGCTTGGCGCATCTCAAACCCCTATCGATGGAACCACCGATTGGTCCACGTGAAATCTCAGCCAATTCTGGAATGCCAACCCTCAATAAACTGTTAACCATGATTGACGCCCTGTTGCCACCCCGCCATCTTGTGGCACACCTGATCAATCTTTCCGCCCGAACCCCTTACCAGGAATGCCCCAGATATGACTGACGCCAGCAAGCTTCTGCTCGCCGCCAGCGCGGAGCGCACCACCACGCCCATCCATGCCGTTGATGCTGACGGCCTCAAGGCCATCACCGGGAAACTGTCAGGCGCTCAGCAAACGTGGGTGGAGCGCAACGGCTTCACCGGCTCCGTGGGCAAGTGGCTTGCCGTGCCGGACGACACGGGTGGCGTCGCGATGGTGCTGTTTGGCAAGCCAGGCGCCGATGCCGACCCGTTCGAGGCGGCAAGCCTCGCAACCGGCCTGCCTGCCGGCACTTATGCGCTCGGCGAAGACTTCGGCAATCCGGAACTCGTTGCCTTGGGCTGGCTGCTGACGTCCTACCGGTTCAACCGCTACCTGCCGGCAAAGGCCAACCGCAGCAAGCCCGCCGACATGGCGCGCCTTGCCTGTCCCGCAGGCGTTGACCGCGACCGGGTGATTTCCATTGCGAGCGCCGTTTGCATGGGCCGCGACATGATCAACACGCCGGCTGAAGACATGGGACCGAGCCAGCTTGAGGCAGCTGCCCGGTCGCTCGCCAAGACCCACAAGGCGAA
>JAHEBA010000155.1 GCA_024642465.1 Alphaproteobacteria bacterium | reverse complement strand
TCGAATTGAAGTTCGCCGATAGTCGTTCGTCGACGTCAGCCCAAGCCTCCGCGGTCAGACCGTGGAGCGCTGCAAAGCTTCTGCAGTTAGCGACACCTTGCAGGGTTTAACGAATGCAATCGCACACCTTGAGAGCTCACGTGAACATAGGCGAGGAGCAATCGTACTCAAACGCAACGGTGATTCGCGCCCATTGATCTACGCCCATAGCGATTCGGGTCGGGGACGATTGAACGCCTTGAAAGAAACAAAGGTCGCCAACGCGGCCCTGGAAACCGGGCGTGGCTTCATCAATTTGGTTCTGGAAACGGGTACACTTCCGACTGTGTAAAATGTCGCCCTGACCTCATGGCTCTGTTTCGTGCCGTAGGCCAACGCGTGCAGCAGACGTGCAGCAACAAACCCGTAAAACAGAAGCTGAGCTACCAGCAGTGACGGATTGATCGTCACAAAGATGAGCCCTATTGCCAGGAACGCTGGGATGTTTTCCAGGTCATTGCGGTGCATGCGTCGCGACCTGTCGACATAGTCGTTCAAGTCCAGTTGCTCCTGGCGTGGGTTCTTGTTGATGAGTCCCGGCCTCAAGTCTTCCGGGCTCGCCAGTCCGGAATCACTCTTGAGCATCCTGTACACTGTCATCCAGCCTTGCCCCATGATCTTCAGCACCATGATCGACGCCGCAATCGCGTAGGTTACAAAGACCGGGTTCTCCAACGAAAGAAGGCTCATGGCGCGCAAGCTCCTTGAATGAGCGAACGCGAAGATAAACACGTTTCTCCGGGCCAGTCACCATAAGCCCGAGAACCGGATTGGCTTTAGATGACTCTTCGTGGCAGAAGCGGGTTCTCCGGTGCGCGACTGGTAGCGGCAGCTATTAGGGGTAAGGCGGCCATGCTCAGGGGCAACCAAAACCGGCCGCTGTTGACCCGACTCGGACATTTATGGATTGGCATAGGGGATCCAAAAAACATGAAACCCCCTCACTGCATATACTATAGTGGGCACTTGGCGTTTCTGTTCAACTCAGGCTCATCCTTGGCAGGCTCAGATCGCATGACGCGCAAGCTGACGACAATTCTTGCTGCAGATGTTGCAGGTTATAGCCGGCTGATGGAGGCCGACGAGAGCGGAACTCTTGCGGCGTTGCGTGTGGCACGCGAGATTTTCGCCACGGTCATCGCGGCGCACCGCGGACGCATCTTCGGTGGTGCCGGCGACAGCATCGTCGCCGAATTTGGTAGCGCCGTGGAAGCTGTCGAGGCCGCCATTGCCATCCAGTCGGAGCTGACGACTGATACAGGCGCCACGGCCGGTCTCAGCTTTCGTATTGGTATCAATATTGGTGACGTTGTGATCGACGGCGACGACTTACTCGGTGACGGAGTAAACGTTGCCGCTCGTATCGAGTCCCTCGCCGAGCCGGGAGGCATTTGCCTCTCACGTGGCGTCTTTGAACAAGTGCGTGACAAGGTCGACGTCACGTTCGAGTCGCTGGGGCAACAAACTGTCAAAAACATCGCAAAGCCCATCGAGATCTATCGCGTCGCACTCGATGGCCAGATGAGACCGTTGCACGTGCGCTGGCTGGCTGGGATCGTGCAACGCAGAAGGATGATGGGGGCTATTGCCGGGATTCTTGTCATTGCAGTGGGTCTCCTGCTTTGGCAGATCACCCAGCGCGAACCGCTGCGGCAGGGTCAACTCTCTCTTGCCGTTATGCCGCTCACGAGCCTTTCATCCGACGAGACCACGCGACGCCTTGCCGATGGTCTTACCGAGGACATCATCACCGACCTGTCGCGTTTTGCTGACCTAGACATCATCGCCAGCAACTCCGTGGCCGCCTACAAAGATAAGGCCGACATCGTACGAGCCATAGGCGACGACCTTGGTGCCGCCTACCTGCTGCGGGGAACTATCCAACCTGAGAGCGAGAGATTGCGCGTCTCGGCACAACTCATCAGCGTGCCGAACGGGACGGTGCTCTGGTCGCAACGTTGGGATCGGCCGACGACAGATGCCCTGATTGTGCAGAGCGAGCTTGCCGAACAGGTAGCTGCAGCACTAGGTAACGCTGAAGCCTCCGGGGCAATGACCGCAAGCGAGATCCGCAAGGCAAGGTCGCGGGCTAATACCAGCGTCTCGGCCTACGACCTCTATTTGCTGGCTGTCGAAGCCATGGGCAAGTTTACCAGGGAAGCCCGCACCTTTGGTCTGGAAGCAGCTTCCAAGGCCATCGCGCTCGATCCGGAATTCGCCCGCGCCTACGCCATTCGCGCTAGGATCCGGTACAACACTACGCATGACGGGGCGGACTATGAGCAGGTTATGCGAGAAATGGAGTCCGACGCCAGGAAGGCAGTCGATCTCGATCCTTCCGGCCCCGAACCGCGCGTCGCACTTGCCTGGTATTACTTCAACCGTGGTAGCTACATCGATGCCGAGGCAGAGTTGAGGGCTGCCCTTAAGTTCAATCCCGCCAACATAACGGTCATGAAGTTTGCGGCTGCTGTGTTTGCCTGGAGCGGGCACCCGGAGCAAGCGGCGGAGTTGGCAGATAAGGTCCTGAGACTTGATCCGCTCGCAACTGCCGGCACGCTCATGACGATTAAAGATGCCTACTTTTTTGCTCGGCGTTTCGAGGATGCGGTTGCAGTCATTTCACGCGCCCCGGCCGAGGCCCGCTCGAAAGGAGCGCGCTTGTTCCTTCCAATGAGCCTTGCGTTTCTCGGCCGCCAGGACGATGCCTCGCGTGCGCGCACTGAATTGCTAGAACACTATCCCGATATTTCCGCCGAACTTCTCTTAAATCAGGGCTGGGTGTTCGAGCGCGAGGTGGACAGAAAGCTCTTACTGAACGGCTTTGCGGCGATTGACGTTCCTTTGTGTGCTTCAGCACAAGCACTCGCTAAGATGACAAAGCCTAAGCGCCTCGAACAATGCTCGGCTCAGTAGGAAACTAGTGGCAGATTTTGGGCTCTCTGCGGCGCTGCCAGTAGAGTCCGCTATAAGGGAGTACAGCCGACCCTTGAGTGGGTGGTCGCTGATGTCGCCCATTGACTCTACTCAGACATCTACACCTGCCAGGCGAAAGCTTTCGAGCCAATGCTCCGCGTCCTCTGGTAAGGCACACATTCGCATTTGACTTCGAGCAAACCGCGCTGGGTCAAAACCGGCAGGTGCCTCTTTGAGTATTCTCTCAGCCTCCGCACCTTGTCCGAGGCGTGCGAGACTAAGTGCCTCCTGAAGCCTGAGGTAATATGGCGGGTCAATGATGTGTGACAGCGCAGCCACAGCCCCCTCATAGTCTCCACATAAATGACGACCTTCCATGAGTGCGCAAGTACAGCCAGGCGCGAGACGTGGCTCCAATCCAAGGGCGTGTTCCAATAGCTCCACGCCCTCTTTGGGTTTGCCGGTGTAAGTCCACACCAGACCTCTGATGATCAAGATTTCGCTGTCACACGCGCTATGAATGGCTGCTGCTTCAGCACATTTGAGGGCTTTTTCAGATTGGCCCAGCATCAGATAACTGAGAGCTGCGCGCTGGAGGATAAATGGATCGGTTCGATCAATAGAGAGCGCTTTCTCAACAGCTCTTATCGAGCGCTCAATGGTCTCTTGCTCCCTCAGATTGGTCCACTGGCTGAAAAGACTGTAGGCATAGAAGTATGCTACATACGCATAAGCACGGCCGTAAGTTGGGTCGATCTCAGCGGCCCGTTCAGCACACTGAAGGGCTAAGCTTTCCTCGCCGTTTCGCCAATGGGCCCTGGCTTTTAAGAAGGCAGTGTACGCAGTCGCGGACGATGCCGGATCACGCTGACGCTGCTTCTGGGCTGCCTCATCGAGGTTGAAGGCCAATCGCGCGATGACCGCTTCAACGATCTCGTCCTGTACCTGAAAAACATCGACCATCTCGCGGTCAAACCGATCCCCCCAAACGTGCGTGCCAGTCTCGACATCGATCAGCTTCACGACGGCGCGTACATGGTTGGCAGCGAGACGAACGCTCCCGTCGATGAGAAAGTCGACACCAAGTTTCTCCCGCATGCCTAACAGGTCAGACCGACGTTCCTTGAAAAGTGAACTCAGCTTGTTGCCGATTACGGTCAGATGCCGGTATCGGGCAAGTTCCGTAATCAGGTCTTCGGCAATGCCGTCAGCAAAGTAGTCTTGCCCTTCGTCCCCCGACAGATTTGCAAACGGCAAGACAGCTATAACTGTCCTATCCGTTGCATTGCGGACCTGTTTCGCCAAGGCTTCTGCCACCGCGTCCGGGACAGGGGTGACCTCTTTTGACAGTTGATCCATTAGATCACGGGTTTCTGTCGCCGGCTTCACGCCAAGCTCGCGCTCAAGCATCTCCCGGCAGGCTTCGTACTGCCTTAGCGCCTGATCACGTTCACCTGCAGAAGCAAGGGCCTCTATCAGAACCCGGTGGGAGGCTTCGCGAAGAGGGTCAAGTTCAAGCAGTTGGCGAGCGAGCTTTATACGCTCCCGAGCAGTCAGTTCCTTAGCCCGTATCTCATGAACTTCGATCGCCAGGTTATTGAACCGTTGGCGTTCATGTGACAGCCAATCCTCCAATGATTGATCCGAAACCGACATACCCTCAAGCAACGGACCCTTGTAGAAGTCCAATGCCTGTGCTGCCTTGCCCGCAGTCGCCATCTCCTGGAACTGAACTGCGTCTATCGACACACGATTCCGGTTGAGGCTGATCCGGTCTCGTTCGATATGGAGAATATCGCCATATACACCGAGATCACGCTTGAGACTGGCTAGGGCCTGGCGAAGGCTTCCTCTAGCCTGCTCATCACCTCGTTCACTCCACAGCAGGTTAGCAAGCTTCTCGCGGCTTTCCGTCATACCGGGCGATAAGGCGAGGATGGCAAGCAGCGCCTTTGGTTTGCTGCCGGATATATCAACAATAGACCCGTCGGAGCCTTTGACCTTAAGGCCGCCCAGAAGCTGGATGGTGACTGTCAGGTGATCGTCGTCCATCAGCGAAAAGAGTACTCCTGCAGTACGTCGTCGCATTATACGTGAATGATAGACGGCTTTTTCACGCTGAGTCAGGTGCTTTTCACGCTGCTCCAAACGCTCCACTCGCGCTGCTTTGACGGTCACTCCTATAGCGTTTCCTCATAAACAGCCGGCAGACATAGAGCCGGATGCCCCAGAAGGAGATAGGAAATGCCCCGCTTCGATCTGATTGATGAGTTCACCAGCGTCTACGTTCCTAACGCCGGTAGCAGTGGCCCAATCC
>JAHEBA010000154.1 GCA_024642465.1 Alphaproteobacteria bacterium | reverse complement strand
GATCCCTTGCGAATGTCAACGGCGATGTCGAGGATTGAGCCTTTTGACACCCGCACCAGCTTTGCCTGTGCAAACGGCGGCGCCTGGTAATGCAGGCCGCGCAGCACGAAACTGTCGCGGGAAACAGCGTGATTGTCCTGCACCCAGTCGATCGTGATGCCGGCCTGTTCAAAGGCACGCCTGCTGTACACTTCGGAGAAGAAACCACGGTCATCTCCGAACCGCTTCGGTTCAATCAGCTTGACGTCGGGAATGTGTAACGAGGAAATCTGCATTGAGCTCGATATTCATCCATGTCTCAGCACTACTGGCCCGGAATCTGCTGTCCTGCAGTTGGACCAATTGCTGCCCAAAAGCAAACTTTCTATACCACTCGACCATTTCAGAGTTCCTAAAAAGAACGTTGCCTCTGCGATCCCAATGGCTTCTCCCGCCAAGGCCGTACAGGCGAAAGGCACGGACCTGGCGTACGGTTGGCTAGTCGTGGTTAGCTGATCGGCCACTACATGGGCCAGTATCCTGCCTCAAGACCCTCACTGGCGACTAAATGGGTTTTCCAGCTCGACGCCTGTCGGCTGGAAGTGAGCTGTGTTTCCGGTCACCACAACAGCCCCTCGGGCCAGTGCCGAGGCGGCGATCATCAGGTCTGCACCGGAATGTCCGACCTCTACGGACAGACGCCCCCAGATCCGGGCATCTTCTGCCTCAAACGGAAGGACCCGGTCCTCGAACAGCAACATCGTCCGGTCCAGCCAATGCCTCAGATCAGCGGCAAATGTGGGGTTTTCCCGCTCCTGCCTGACAATGCCGCGTTCGATCTCGCCGAGCGTAATCACGCTGAGGAACAGGACCTGCTCCGGCTTTCCCTCCAGCCAGGCCGCAACCTCGGGTACACGCTCAGGACGCCTCAGGGCTGACAGCACATCGGTATCAATCAGGTACATCAAAAGGCGACGTCCCGCGGTTTGACTTCGCCGCGTTCCAGCTCGCTTGCCGGAAATGACAGCAGGTGCTCTGCAAAACTGGGTCGCGCCTGGCGTGCAGCCTTCAAAAGTTCGGTGAACTCTGCATCAGATACGACCACCACAGCCGGCTTGCCGCGGCGGGTGACCTTTTGCGGGACGCCTGCGAGTGCGGCATCCACAACTGCACTGAACCGGTTCTTGGCGTCCTGGAGTGTCCACATAATCGTTCATCTTAGTTTAGCTAGCCAGCTAGCTAGACAAATAATGGACGCCAGTTCGCTTGTCAATTGCCGCGGCCACATTCATCACCGGCCGTGACCGGGCGGTATTTGGTCGGGCCGGTATCATCTTCATCGATGCCGATGACAGGCACGGACCCGGCGTGCGGCTGGCAAGGCTCTGAACCGCCATGGCCTTAGTCCGCCGGTCTGGTCCGAAACTTAATGCTGCCTGCGTGCGGCCGCGCAGTTTGGTGATCCGACGCGGCGCGCAGCATACCAATAACCCTTGTCGCCGCGCTGCTTTAGGGTCGGCTTGCCCTCGACGCCGGATACTGCATCGTCCTTCAGGAGCCGTATCAGATCGGTATAGACGTTCATCGCGATGCTGCTGAGAGGTGTCATGCCTAGCACTTTCAGTTTTTGCTTGGCATAAATATGCCTGTCAAAAATTCAAATTGCTGGGCATGTCAGAAGAAAGATCCTCAGCGGTGTGGAAGTGGCAAGTCAGCCTTGATCATTTCAGCAACCGTTTTGGGCACAGTGCTAAGGCAATCCGCGAAATCCAGTCCGGCCGGAGGTATGCCCCTGGCAACCACTAGTTGGATGGTGGGGGCGATTCAGCAACAAGGTCCTGAATGTCGACACTCAGGACTTCGGCGAGTTTTTTCAGGGTGTGAACGGATCCCGTTTTCCGACCTGCCTCGATGTCGATGATCTGCACCCGGTTCACGCTGGATAACCGTGCGAGTTCTGCCTGAGATAGCCCGCGGTACTGTCTCCACACCGCCAGAGGCGAGACGCCGGCGAGAATCCGGTCAATGACGATGGAAGGGATGAGTTCTTCATCACCACTTTCGATGCGCGCCAGTATTTCGGCTGCACTTGCAACGTCGAGGCGTTCGTCTTCCAACGCCTTCAGTCTGGCGTATTCTGCTTTCGGGATTGTCACCATTTCCGTCATGGATCTTACTCCTTGTAGGCGCTGCCGCGTGACTTGACTTCAAGTATTAGAAGGACGACGTCGTCCCGCATCAGAATACGCCAATCTCCAACCCGAAGCCGTATAACCCCTTCAAGTCCCTTGAGAGGTTTTACATTATTGGCCTGAGAAGACGGATCTTCCGCGTAGGCGACGATCTTGTCACGGATACGGTTGGCCCAGTTACGCGGCATGCGCATCAGAGCCTTTTGCGCAGTTCGGGAATAGACTATGTCCTTCATAGGACTATGTAGCCATTGGCGACATGATTGTCAAGAATTATGTACGCTGATTGGCAGCCGTCGTTGGTGGGCCCAAAGACCTCGAACGATATCAGCGGGAGGGTTCACAATGAACGCTCGAGATCCAGACCGCTGCCCGACCCATCCGGGTGAATTGCTGCGGGAAGACATTGTTCCGAGCCTCGCCCATAGCAAGGTGCAGCTTGCCGGCATGCTGGGTATCTCCCGCCAGCACTTCTATGACATTCTCAATGAAGAGAAGCCCGTCAGTGCGCCCGTCGCTGCCCGCCTCGGCAAGCTTCTTGGAAACGGCCCGCTGTTCTGGATACGGATGCAGGGCGCCTAGGATGCCTGGCACGCAGAACGGGATGTCGATGTAAGCAACGTTCCAACACTCACCGTTGCCTGAGCGGCGGGCGGGAGACCAGGATCCCCTTTCTCCAGACAGCTGGACTGCTATGATACCTGTCGATAACCGATTCAAATGTCTCTCACCAGTCCGACGCTGAGGTTGACATGAAACGCTCAATGCTGATCGATCGCCGCCACATGATGACAGGCTTCGCAACGCTGGTCCTGGCCCCGGCCGCACAGGCCCAGGTCCGGGAGCACAATAACTTTTTCGACCGGCTGTCTGGCGGATTTGGTCAATCGAACAGGTGGCGCAACAAGACCTATGCCGGCAAGCAGGTTGTGCCTTATCGCACCGCTGAAAAGCCGGGCACCATCGTCATCAATACCCGCGAACGCACGTTGTATCTCGTTCGACCGGGGGACGAGGCAATCGCCTACGGCATCGGCGTTGGACGGGACGGTTTCAGGTGGTCAGGCCGGGCCAGGGTTGGCCGCAAGGCGGAATGGCCGGCCTGGCATCCACCGAAGGAAATGATCGAGCGCGAGCTCAGGCAATATGGCCGCAAACTGCCCGAGCGCATGGAAGGCGGCACCAACAACCCGCTGGGGGCACGCGCCCTCTATCTGTATGTCGGTGGCAAGGATACGCTCTACCGGATCCACGGCACCAACCAGCCCCAGACCATCGGCTAGGCCCTGTCGTCAGGATGCATCAGGATGCTCAACGAGGAAGTGATCGATCTCTACGACCGCGTGGACATCAACACACCGGTCGTGGTGATGTGATGTGGCTTGCGATGCGTATGCACACGTCAAGAAGGTTGCTGCTGCAGCTTGCCGTCATGCTCCGTGTCTGCCTGCTTGGCCTGGTGATGGTGGCCTTTGCCGTGCCGGGCATGGCCGATGACATGGACAAGGCCAACGAGGCCTTCGAGCAGGCCGACTACGCCACCGCTGCGGGCTACCTGCGTCCGCTCGCCGAGGCAGGTGACACCCTGGCCCAGATGCGCCTGGGGGTGCTCCATCACGAAGGGCTCGGCGTCGAGCAGGATGACGGGGAAGCGATCAAGTGGTGGCGCAAGGCGGCTGACCAGGGCTATGCCGATGCCGAATACGCCGTCGGGCTGTGTTACGACCACGGCCGCGGGGTAACCGGAGACCAGGCTGAAGCCGCCCGCTGGTACGAGAAGGCCGCCACTAAGGGGCACGCCGAGGCGCAGGCCTCACTGGGCCTGCTGCATGCCTTCGGTGAAGGGGTCAGCCAGGACCTGGTTGTTGCATGGCTGTGGCTGAGCCTCGCGGCAGGGCAGGGCAATGACACGACCCGGGAAACGCTCGCGGCGGTGACGTCGGACATGACGGCTGATCAGCTCGCGCAGGCCCGGAAACGATTGCAAGCGTTTCGGGCACAGTAACCTCTGCCATCCTGAGCAATCTCACTCATGCAAGGCTTGCTTGCTTGAAGGGGGGCCGTCCGCTCGCGTGAAGGCTTTACGCGCCCGTCGGCTCTTTACATCTTGATCTGATCGAGCCTTTGAGCTTGGCTGCGCACCATCGGCAATCGCGAGCGCTTCAAGCTGCTGACCAGGTAGAGATGATGACCGGTGAACCTTCCCCTGAACTTCTGGCCCTGCACGAGTTTCTGTGCAGCGCAGCGGTGAGCGACGACGCCATGCTGCTTGGCGAACTCGACGGGTTTCTGGCCGGCATCATCGTCTGTCCCGAGCTGATCCGGCCCGGCGAATGGCTGCCGCTGATCTGGGGGGAGCATCCGCCTGCGTTTGCCAGCGACACTCAGGCCCAGCACGTCCACGACCTGATCCTCGGCCACTACAACGGCATCATCCGGCAGCTGGACCGGGATCGCTTCGAACCCGTCTTCGAGATCGATCTCGATGAAAGCCCGCTGTGGGAGTTGTGGATCGAGGGCTTTGCCAGGGCAGTCGAACTGCGGCCCGGCTGCATGACACAGCTGGCCGAGCGCCATTGCGATGATGAGGATATCAGTCGCGCCGTGTTCGTGCTGGAGCGCCTCTGCCACGTGGTCCTGGGAGGTTCACAAGCACTGGACATCGATGCCGAGTTGGAAAGGCTGGCCCCGGACCTAATCGCCTCCCATATCGGGATCTTGCACCAGGCGCGGCTTGCGGAGGCAGTGACCTCCAATGTGACTGCGCCGGGGAGGCGCCCCGGCATAGGTCGCAACGATCTGTGTCCCTGTGGCTCTGGAAAGAAGTACAAGAAGTGCTGTCTCAACTGAGGTCCGGTGTTGGCCATTCGCAGAGCGGGGTGCTAACCCAAGCGGGCCGCATGCGAATTGCCAGCCGTGGTTTTGGTGAGATTGCTTACGGCAACAGGTTTCGGCCCGCCTTGTAGATCAGCACGGCAAGCGCCATCATGAAGCCAAACGCCCCCAGCGCTCTCGGTGCGGATGAAGGTTCGGCAATGGCCCAGCCGAGGGCAAACAGGGCATAGCCAACGAGGGCTGCAAACAGAAATCCCCAGACAATTGTCGCGAAAAATCGTTTCATAAGAGCCTCAGGTCTTGAGAA
>JAHEBA010000153.1 GCA_024642465.1 Alphaproteobacteria bacterium | reverse complement strand
GGCGAGCCGATCTGCCTTTGCAACGCACGGCCCCGTAGCTCAGCTGGATAGAGCACTCGCCTTCTAAGCGAATGGTCGCAGGTTCGAATCCTGCCGGGGTCACCACTCTCTCCTTGTTTTCATGCAGGCATTCGGCAGTGCCGAGGAATGTGCCGACATTCCGGAGGCTTGCAGCGGTGTCACCGCTGATGCTCTGGCAATGAGACTGCATTGTGGGAGCTACGAAGCGCCAAACTGGCCGCCAGTCTCTGTTGGCTCTTTTGCCGTCCAGAAGTTTGAAGGCCGCTTTTTGGGTAGCGGGCATGATTGCCCAGTCAGCGAGCTGAGTGGCTAGCGTCAGGCATGCTGATTAGCCGGCGCTGCTCCCGCCAGCAAGCTGGCAGCTTGCCAAGACGCTTGAGCGACTGGGTTGTAAGATCGGCCGGCTGGGTGCCTAAGAGGATGGATTTTGTTATGCCGGGTGCCAGGAACGCCAGCTGCAATGTACGGCTGATCTCGCTGGCTGGAATGCCTTCGTGTTCGGCCAGTTCATCAATCGAGGACACCTTTCCGGTTGTGAGGTGGTCGATCCAGCGATGCACCTCCCGGATCAACTGTATCAAGTTCGTATCCTGTGAGGGCTTTGAGTGTGTCTCACCTGCCAGCATCAGCTTCGCCTCGACACCCCTTCGCCGCATGTGGAAGGGCAAGTCGATCGTCGCGATATCGTCACCATCTGTGGCGCGCAGGGCATTTGGTTCTCCGCGCAGTATTAGACCGAGTGCATGCCGGCGGATCTCGAGCTTCAGGCTTCCGGGCCTGATCTCGATTCGGCTGATGACTTGCTGCAGGAGCTGAAGCGTCGTCTCACTTCCTCCAGCCTGAAGTTGAGCTGCAATCTCCTTAGCATTCGCTGTGCACGAATCGATCATGGCAGCATCAGCACCGTTGAATTTGGCGAGGTCTAACAAGGCCTCCGGGTCTCGCAGCATTCCTGCGAGACCTGAGAGCACCGTTTTCTCAAGCTCCAGAGCTGGAATCCTCCAACCCTCGGTCTTCCTTCTCCTTTGTGTTGTCAGCCGGTGGGAGATGTAGAACCGGTAGCGCTTGCCATGATTGTTGGCATGGGTGGGGGAGAGGCGGTCACCGGTCTCGTCATAGAGCAGGCCTGCCAGCAGGCTGGGATGCGAGGCGTTGGTGCGGGATGTGCGGTTGGCACGATTGTCTGCCAGCTTGCGCTGGACGGCATCCCAGAGGTCCTGCGGGATGATGCCGTCGTGCTGACCGTCGTAGATATTGTCCTTGTGGGACACGCGCCCGATGTAGACCGGGTTGGAGAGAAGCCGGTAGAGCATGCCGCGGGAGAGGGGGACGCCACCCACGGTCTTTCCGTTGGCATAGGTGCGGAGCTTGCTGCGGATGCCCTGCCGGTCGAGGTCCTCCTTCAGATCACTGACACCATCGCAGTTCAGGTACAGCCGGTAGATGGATCTGACCGTATCAGCTTCCGCCTCGTTGATGACCAGCTGCCGGTTCTCGACATCGTAGCCAAGTGGCGGTGGCCCGCCCATCCACATGCCCTTCTTCTTCGACGCGGCGATCTTGTCCCGAATGCGTTCTGCGGTGACCTCCCGCTCGAACTGGGCAAAGGACAGCAGGACATTGAGTGTTAGCCGTCCCATCGAGGTGGTGGTGTTGAACTGCTGGGTGACAGACACAAAGGAGACCTGGTTCTTGTCGAACAGCTCCACCATGCGGGCAAAGTCCATCAGCGATCTCGTCAGCCGGTCGATCTTGTAGACCACGACAATGTCCACCTTGCCCTCGGCAATGTGTTCGAGCAGCAGTTTCAGGGCAGGCCGCTCCATGGTGGCACCGGAGATGCCACCATCGTCATAGTGTGCCTTGATCAGCTGCCAGCCCTCGCTGGTCTGTGAGCGGATATAGGCTTCACAGGCTTCACGCTGGGCATGCAGGGAATTGAAGTCCTGCTCCAGCCCGTCCTCGGTGGACTTGCGGGTGTAGATAGCGCATCTGAAGGCTCTGGTACTCATTGCAGACCAAAGAACCGGGGACCGGACCAGTGAGCACCGGTGATGGCCTTTGCGATGGAACTCAGTGACCGGTAGGTCCGATCATTCCAGCGGAAGCCCTTGTCGAGCACCTCGACGTGATGCGTCCGTCCGTTCCACTCCCGCACCAGCCGCGTACCAGGCTTGATGGACGGCTTGCCCACACCAGCCCCACCACTTCCGCGCAACAGGCGCCGCAGCTCCCGGTCTGGACCGCCATACAACCGGCATTGCAGGTGCCAGGCAGCCGACAGCTCCAGCAAACGGCGACTGACGTATTTGGGCGGCTCCTTGCCCCAGTCCTGACGCCAGCGGTCAAGCAGCTCAACTCGGGACAATAACGGGATGCCAGCAAGCTCCGCCTCCAACCCAACAGATATTCCAGCCCCGCTCATGACGCTGTCCCCGGTTTGCCGATTGAATATCGAGCGACACCCTTGGCATCTGTTAGTCGGGTCACCTCGTAGCCGAGCTTCTTGCGAACGGTGCCGGACAGGAAGCCCCGCACACTGTGCAGTTGCCAGCCTGTAACTTTGCACAGCTCATCCAGGCTCACACCTGACTTTCGCCGGAGGGCACGCAGTACCAGGTCCGACTTGCTGCGTGAATTCTTGTCTGCTTGGGGTATTTTCGGCTTTGCTACCGACTTCAAATCAGATTGCGCTAATGGCTGGGTACTCATGACAACCTCCGTGGGCTCGGCATCGGCCAATCCGATGCCTGCACTACCCGAAGCCCGCGCTCCGGCGGGCGTCAGAGGTTGTCAGTGGCGGTCAGCAGGGCTCATTGCCGAACCGCCTGATTGAAGACATCCATGCTCGGTTCGTACGGGAAGTCCAGTGGATTGGTGAGAGATAGAAGGTCATTCTCAGCAGGTTCCAAAACTTCCAAGGAAAACGTCTGCTGTACCCCTGAAGGCGGACATCTTTCACCGAGGGCCATATAGTCGCTTATGTGCCAACACGCGACGTCAGACTGTTGGTGCAAAGCTTTGTCGGGTTCGCCAGAAGCTCTCCCCTAGAACTGTAGAATGTCCCGATAACAGACCAGTCGGGTCCACCCATTTCGCAACTGTCGACTCGAGACCTTCGCTTTAAACCAGCAATGGCATCATCATGCTGGCCAGACTGAGCACCAGAAAAAATCCTGCCATATCGGTGATTGTCGTCAGCAAAGGCCCTGAGGCCGCTGCCGGGTCCTGACCCAGCATCTTGAGGAGCAATGGCACGACCCCCCCGATAGAAACCGCGAGCAAAGTGTTCGCAGCCAAGGCACTGCCAATCACCAGGCCCAGCCATGGATTACCCTTCCAAATCCAGGCGACTAGCCCAATCAATATCCCTAGTGCGATACCGTTGATAACCCCAATAGTTGCCTCCTTCCGCCACACACGTATCGCGTCCTTGGGCCGCACGATGCCGAGCGCCAGCTCTCGCATGGTTACCCCAACCGCCTGGTTGCCTGAGCAGCCAGACATGTCTGACACCATGGGCAGGAAAACCGCTATTGCGATGACGGCCGCCAAGGTTTCCTCGTAGGCTGAAATTACCGATGCGGCGATGATGTTCAGCACGATGTTGGCCGAGAGCCAGGCGAGCCGCCGCCTCGACCGCAGCCATGTTGGCATCGAGCGCAGCTCGTCGCCAACAACACCCTGACGTTTCAGGCTTTCGCTTTGAGACCTCTTTAAAGCTGCCTCATGCACGGCCGAGCGTGAAACGACACCGACCAAACGTCCGTCGGCTTCCACGACCGGAAACCCATAGAATTCATGCTCGTCAAAGAGGTCCTCGAGGTCATCAAGCGGCGTTTCAACACCAACTGACACTGGCGGCACCATGATCGAGGACAGGCGTTTTCCACGGTTGGACGTCAGCAAATCGCGTAAAGACACGACTCCAACCGGACAGCCCTTGGCATCGACAACATAGGGATGCTGACCGCGATAGCGTTCAAAATCCGCTTCATCCGAAACTATTCCCTTCAAGACCGCTCCAACTGTAGCGGTTTCGCGGAACTCGAAGGCGTCGGCAACCATGAGGCCGCCCGCTGTATCATCTTCATATTCTGTTAGACGGCGAACATCTGCGGCATCATCCGGATGCAATCGGGCAAGGATGGAATGCGCGTCCTCGGGCTCAAGCTTGCCGATAATGTCCGCTTGAAGGTCGGAGTCCAGTTTGTTCAGGACTTCTGCGGCTTGATCGGTTGGCATTCGCTCGACCAGATCCGTCGCAGCCTCGACAGGCGCCTCGACAATCAGGTCCGCGGCCATGTCCACAGGGACAAGAGACAGCAGGACGTCACGATCCTCAGCTACTAGCAGCAGCAGTTGGCGCAGAGCAGCGGATGGCGCCAACGGGTCCAGAAGCGCAACCAAGGTCTCCGAATCCCGAGCATCAACCGCGTCCTTGACCTGTTCGCGTAAGGGTTTCGGATCCTGTTCTGATTCTGGCGTTTCGGGCGGGTCCAACTGAGTCTCGCTGTCGATCATCCCTCAGTCCTTCCATGGTCGTTTATGTGTCACCCAGGCAGCCGGGCGTTCAGGTTTCGCTGCTTCAAGACAGTGTCAGGCGCAGGGCGTCGCAGCATCTAGTTTCGGTAGGTAAGTCGCAGGTTTCCCAAATAGGCGGGCAAGCTTGTGGTTCTCAGGTCAGCTACCTCAGTCAGTTAAATCACGGTCAGCCTCAGTCTCTAGACCAGACCTCATCGGTCAGGGCAGCGAATGCCACACCAGTACTGGTTGACTTCATGGACATAGGACGTGGTCAAGGTTACAATGGCTGATCAATTTTCTCGCATTCATCCAGAGTGTTGGCTGTGGGCTCTCCACACAGCCAGGACTGCCCAGGATTGACGATCAGCTTCTTCTTACGTAATGCCGCCCGGCCGACGATCAGATCGTACTCCATGTCTGCTCTGTCTGTGAGCAACAGGTCGATGAGCCATTTCTCGTGGCCAAGGACGATTGGCGTTTCAATAATAAACCGGCGCTCGTTGCGTCCGCTTGGATTCCTGGTGTTGCGCTGATCCACAATCGGGGCTGAACAGGTAAGTCTCCTGCCCGAGCTATCAGCACGCACGGTGAACCTAATCCAAGGCCACTTGCCCTTCTCGAACGGATCATAATCCGTGGCATGCACGGCCGAGGTTCTGCTGCCTGTATCAATTTTCGCCGCAATGTTGGAGATGCCCAGCGCCGGAAGGCTAACGCGTTCACGCCATCCGATCAGGTTCACTTCCTTGATTGTCGTTTTCTTCAAT
>JAHEBA010000054.1 GCA_024642465.1 Alphaproteobacteria bacterium | reverse complement strand
CTCGATTGCCGCTTGAGCGCTGCCGAAGTGGCCGATCAGGTGGTGCCACGTCGAAGGTCCGACATTGTCGCTGAACGCCAGCCTGAGTCTCGCCAGCCGTTCGTCATCGCTTGTCGCCGCAGGGCGCGGGCTTGCGCCGGTGGGACAGGTCACGTTCCGGCCTTGGAGCCGATGCGGCTCTCTTTGCCGCGCAGCAGGCGGGATATGTTGCCCCGATGGGTGGCGAAGACGATCATCGACATGGCCACCAGCGCGATTGTCAGGCGCGGGTCCTGGGTGAAGGCCGAATACACCGGCACGGCAATCGATGCCGCAAGCGCAGCGAGCGATGAATACCGGGACAGATAGGCCATTAGCAGCCAGGCCACCGCAAACACCAGCAGCAGTTTCCACCCCAGACCCAGCAGCACGCCGATATAGGTGGCAACGCCCTTGCCGCCCTTGAAACGCAGCCATACGGGAAAGATGTGCCCCAGAAATGCCGCCACACCGGCGATGATGGCGGCAGGAAGGCCCGCAAGGCTGGAGGCGGCAACAACGGGAAGCGTTCCCTTCAGTGCGTCGAGCAGCAAGGTGGCCGCAGCGGCAGGCTTGGAGCCGGTGCGCAACACATTCGTCGCACCGATGTTGCCGGACCCGATTTCCCGGAGATCGCCAAGCCCGAACGCCCGCGCGATCAGCAAGCCGTAGGGCACGGTTCCCGACAGGTAACCCAGAATGGCACTCAGCAGGAGCGCGAGGTAGGGACTCGATGACATTCCGGGGGCTGTCTCCATGCTGGCGCCGGAATCGGCTGATCAGTCGGTTCCGGAGAGTTTATACACGCTTGCGCCGCCGACAACGGTCTCCACGACCCGGCCTTCGAATGCACGCCCCTCGAACGTCGTATTTCGCGAGGCGGAATGCAGCAGGTCGGCTTCCACCACCCACGGTTCGCTCAGGCTCACCAGTGCGATGTCGGCAGGCTTTCCCTGCTGCAGTGAACCATACTCCAGCCCGAGCAGGCCGGCGGGGCGGGCGGTGAAGGCCGTCACGAGCCGCTCAAGACTCAGCTGGCCGCTGTGCACGAGCGACAATCCGGCCGAGAGCATCGTTTCCAGGCCAACGGCGCCGAACGCGGCATCGGTGAACGGGACCCGCTTGGTGTCCGCGTCCTGCGGGTCGTGGCTGGACACGATGACGTCGATCGAACCATCGGCAACGCCTTCCACCAGCGCCACCCGGTCTTCCTCGCGGCGCAGGGGTGGAGACAGCTTGAAGAAGGTCCGGTAGGCGCCGACATCATGCTCGTTGAGGGTCAGGTGATTGATCGACACGCCACACGACACCGGCAGGCTCTTGTCCTTGGCCCGCCGGATTACCTCCAGCGACCCCGCGCACGATATCTGCGCAGCGTGATAGGGGGCTCCGGTCATCTCGACCAGGCGCAAGTCGCGTTCCAGCGCAATCAGCTCTGCCGCAGCCGGAATGCCGGGAAGGCCCAGCCGCGTCGCAACCTCGCCGGAATGCATGACGCCGCCGGCAAGGTCGCCATCCTCGACGTGCTGCACGAGGAGCAATCCGAAATTGCAGGCATACTTCATTGCCCGGCTGAGCACGCGCGAATTTCGCACCGATCGGGTTGCATCCGTAACGGCAACTGCCCCGGCCTCCTTGAGCAGGCCGAGTTCGGTCATCTGCTCGCCCGCCAGGCCCTTGGTTATGGCGGCCATCGGGTGCACTCGCACATCGGCGGTGTTCAGCGCGCGCCGGCGCACGAAGTCGATGATCGAGGCATCGTCCATCACCGGTGCGGTATTTGGCTGGATCACGATGCTGGTGACGCCGCCGGCAGCGGCTGCCCACGAGGCAGATTGCAGGGTTTCACGGTGTTCGGTCCCGGGTTCGCCCGTGAACACGCGCATGTCGATGATGCCGGGGATCAAGAGTGCGCCAGCTGCATCCGTGGGTCCGGTTCCCGCCGGCAGGCTCTGCGCCGTGACGGCCTCGCCGATCCACTTGATCACACCGTCCTCGATCAGCACGCCGCCAGTCGCATCCAGTCCGTTTGCGGGGTCATAGAGGCGGGCGTTGACGATGGCGCGGCGGTTGGGTGAAAGGGCCCTTACCATCACTTTGCCCCCTTTGAACTTCCGCTCGCGACGAAACTGCGCGACAGCGCGTCCATCACGGCCATGCGCGTGGCAACTCCCATTTCGACCTGCTCGCGGATGACCGATTGCACGCCGTCGGCAACGATCGAGTCGATCTCGACCCCGCGGTTCATCGGTCCGGGGTGCATTACCAGTGCGTTTGGCCTGGCGAGTTTCAGCTTTTCCTGATCCAGCCCGAAGAAATGGTAATATTCCCGCGCCGACGGGATGAAGCTGCCGTTCATGCGCTCAAGCTGCAGGCGAAGCATCATCACCACGTCTGCGCCTTTCAGCCCCTCGCGCATGTCAGTGAAAACTTCCGCCCCGAGCCTTTCGACACCGGAGGGCAAAAGCGTGGTCGGTCCGATCAGCCGCAGCCGCACGTTCATCTTGGACAGCAGCAGAATATTCGAGCGTGCCACCCGCGAGTGGGCAATGTCGCCGCAGATCGCGACCGTCAGGCCTTCCAGGCGGCCGAGGTGACGGCGGATGGTCAGTGCATCAAGCAGAGCCTGGGTCGGATGTTCGTGCTGGCCGTCGCCTGCGTTGATCACCGCGCAAGACACCTTCTGTGCCAGCAGTTCCACAGCCCCGGACGATTGATGCCGCACGATGAGCAGGTGGGGCCGCATGGCGTTCAGCGTCATGGCGGTATCGAGCACCGTCTCGCCCTTGTTCACCGACGAGGTGCCCACTGCCATGTTCAGCACGTCCGCGCCCAGCCGCTTGCCGGCCAGTTCGAACGAACTCTGCGTTCGCGTCGAGTTCTCGAAGAACAGGTTGATCTGGGTCAGGCCCTTGAGAACCTTCGCGTGCTTGTCGCCACTGCGGGTGGCATTTGCATAGCTGTCGGACAGGTCGAGGAGGGCGGTGATCTCGCCGGGAGAAAGATCGGCGATGCCGAGCAGGTGCCTGCTCTTGATCATGGGGGCGGGGGATGCGGAACTCTTGGCCATTAAAGTCGTGTCTATAGAAGGCCGTTGAACCGCTGGCAAGCCGCAACAATGGTGTTTGGCTAATGCTGTTCACAGGGAAATGTCAGGGTAATCCTGCAACCTGGCGCGCAAAGCTGATCAGGAAGGGCAGGGTGACCGCCGCTGCCAGGGTCTGCGCTGTCAGAATCAGGGCCACAAGCGCGGCGTCTCCGCCCATTTTCCGGGCCAGAATGTAGGACGCAGCCGCGCTTGGCACCCCTCCGGCGACGATGGCGACCGCCTGCGGCAACCCGTCGACGCCCAGAACCCACGTCCAGCCCCACATGAAGGCCGGCATGAGCAGCAGCTTGACGGCGGTGGCGACGCCAACGGCAGGCCCGGCATTTCGCAGCTTGGCGAACTCCAGCCCGGCGCCGGCAGACAGCAGCGCAACGGCCAGTGCGCCGCGCCCAATCAGTTCCAGCGTCTGCTCAATGGGTGCGGCAAGTCCGACGCCTGACAGGTTCAGCACGATGCCGGCAATGCTCGAAAGAACGAACGGGTTGGTGGCCAGCGACCTGAGCACGCCGTTCAGGGTTGGCGCGGTTCCAGACGCATAGGTGGACAGGACGCTTACGGCGCCGACATTCAACAGCGGGATCATTGCGGCGGCAGACAGGGCTGCCAGCGCAATGCCCTGTGGTCCGAACACCAGCGGCATGATCGCCAGAGCCAGGAAAGTGTGCCAGCGGGTGACGCCCTGGAAAAAGCTCGAGAACGCCGGGCCGTCCATGCCGAGACTTGCCTGCAGCGGGCGGCGCAGCAGCAAGGCCAGCGCGAACATGGTGAGGATGGCGAGGATCATCGCCAGCGCCATCCGCGCCACCGGTACGCCGCTGAAATCTGCGACCGCGATGGACTTGGTGACGATGGCAGGAAACAGCACGTAATAGGCCACGTGCTCGACAGCGGACCAGTGTTCGTCCTTCACCAGCGCAGTCTGCTTCAGCACCGCCCCCAGGGCGATGGTGAGGAACACCGGCAACAAAACCATGATCGAGTCCAGCATCGCCTTGAGCCCCGCTAACCCGCCAGCAGCCCGCGGGCCAGCCAGATCCACAACGGTATCGTCACGAAGGCCAGTGCGGTCTGCAGGGTGGCCGTGGCGGCATAAAGCTCCGCATCACCGCCCATCGTGCGCGCCAGCACGTAGCCGTTCATGGCGGTGGGCACGGCAGCGGTGATCATGGCCGCCTCGAAGGCAATGCCGGAAAGACCGGTGAAATGCGACACGGCCACCACCAGCAAAGGCGTGGCCATCAGCTTCAGCAGCGTTCCCACCCAGACCAGCGTGCCGGGCTTCAGCGCTGCCTTGACCCGCAAGCCGGCGCCCACGGCCAGCAGCCCCGCGCCAAGTGCTGCCCGGCCCAGCAGGTCAAGGCCGGTCTCAAGAGGTGGCCATAGCCCAAGCCCGGAAAAGTTTATCATCAGGCCTGAAACTGCGCCCCAGATGATGGGATTCTTCACTACCACCTTGAGGATATTGCGCGGGTCGGGCGACTGTCCCGCGCCGAAGGTTGCCAGCACGACGATGTTGACCACGTTGATGGGCGTCACCAGCACGGCCATGGTGATGGCCACGTAGGCGGCGGCCTCTTCGCCGTAGAGCTTGAGCACGATGGCGAGCGCAATGAAGCCGTGATAGCGCGAGCCCGCCTGGAAAACCGAAGTGAACTGCGAGTTGGTCATGCCGGTGCGGGCGTGAAGCAACGGCTTCATGGCAAACAGCAATATCCACAGGATCGGGGTCAGCACCAGCATCGTGGTGGCCAGCGGGCCGACCTCAAGGTTTCCAAGATCGATGCGGGCCAGCGTGATGCAGAGCAGGGCGGGGAACAGTAGCCAGAAGCAAAGAAGTTCTATCCCGCGCCAGTCCGGCTCGGGGATGAGCCCTGTGCGCCGCACAAGGTTGCCAAGCACGATGAGCGCGAAAACCGGCAGGATGCTCTCGAATACGGCCAAGCTGACGCTACTCCCCGGCCTGCTTCTTCAATCCGGCAAGCCGGTCCAGCGCGCCTTGCAGTATCCAGGCAGCCGCCATCTTGTCGACCAGCTCGGCCCGGCGGGCGCGCGAGCGGTCGGCCTCGATCAGCAGCCGCTCCACTGCCGCGGTGGAAAGCCGCTCGTCCCACAGCAGGATGGGCAGGTCCGTGAGCTTTGCAAGGTTGCGGGCAAATGCATGTGTGGACTGGACGCGAGGCCCCTGGCTGCCATCCATGTTGACCGGCAAACCAAGCACGAAGCCTGCCGCGTGCTCGCTCTGCGCGATGTGCAGCAGGCGGGCGGCATCGGCAGAGAACTTGCTGCGCTTCACCGTCTCGCGCGGGCTGGCTATGGTGCGCAGCCGGTCAGATACAGCCACACCGATGGTCTTGGCGCCGAGATCCAGCCCGATCAAAGGCGCGGGCCCGGCAAGAGTGCCGGCAAGTTCTTCGGGGCTGGACAGAATGGTGGACATTTCGTCTGCTTACGCTGATGGCAGCGGACGTGCAATTGCCCGGACGCATGAGGCACATGACATAACAAGGGAGCAATCAGATGAAGGTTACATGGTTCGGTCATTCGGCATTCAGGGCGGAGTTTGCCGATACGGTGATACTGATCGACCCGTTCCTGTCGGGAAATCCGAAATTCGAGGGTAGCGTCGAGAAGGCCGCTGCCGGGTGCACGCACGTGGTCCTCACCCATGGCCACGACGACCACATCGGCGACACGGTGGAAATCTGCAAGGCGACGGGCGCCACCTTGTGCGCGGTTTACGAGCTGGCGGTTCATCTGCACGAACAGGGCGTGGAAAAGTTCGACCCGGCCAATACCGGCGGCGCCGTGTACCACAAGGATTTCATGTGCACCTTCGTGCGCGCCGATCATTCCTCGTCGTCGGGCGGGGTTTACCTCGGCAACCCGTGCGGCGTGGTAATCCGCCCGCATGCAGACGACGCGCCGGTTCTCTATCACATGGGCGACACGGACATCTTTGGCGACATGCGCCTGATTGCCAAGCTTCACCAGCCGACCATCGGTATCGTGCCAATCGGTGACAGGTTCACCATGAACCCGATCACCGCCTCTATGGCTTGCCGCCATTACTTCGACTTCAAGACGGTGCTCCCGTGCCATTACGGCACCTTCCCGCTGCTGATTCCCGATGCGGACCCGTTCGTCAACGCGATGGCCGATCAGGCCGACCGGGTGAAAGTGCCCTATATCGGCCAGACGCTGGACCTTTCGGCCAGTGTGTGACGCCATTCGCCATTGCAGGGGCCGGATACCGGTGGTATCAGGCAGGCCAATTCCGGCCCCTGAATTGGAGACCACAAGCCGATGTCTGTTGACCAGGCTACAGTGCGCCGCATTGCCCGGCTTGCCCGCATCCGCATTTCCGACAATGAAGTGCCGAAGCTGGAGGGCGAGCTCAACCGCATCCTCGACTGGATCGAGCTTCTCGGCGAGGTCGACACCGAAAACGTCGAGCCGATGACCTCGGTGGTCAGCATGCAGATGCGCAAGCGCGAGGACGCCGTGACCGATGGCGGCTACCCCGAACGCGTCACCGCCAACGCACCACAAAGCGACGACAATTTCTTTATGGTGCCAAAGGTGGTCGAGTAGTCCTCCCGCCTGGCCATTCCCGATAGTTCCGATCCAATACGGAAGCCTGACATGTCCGACTTGACCCGCCTGACCATTGCCGAAGCGCGCGCCGCCTTGGACGCAAAGCAGTTCACGTCACTTGAACTCACCGATGCGTACCTTGCTGCGATGGAAGCCCATCGCGACCTGAACGCCTATATTCTCGAAACCCCAGAGAAGGCGCGCGAGATGGCAAAGGCGTCCGACCAGCGCATCGCCGCCGGCAAGGCTGGTCCGCTCGAGGGTATACCGCTCGGCATCAAGGACCTGTTCGCCACAGAGGGCATTCACACCCAGGCCTGCAGCCACATCCTCAATGGCTTTCAGCCCACTTACGAATCTACCATAACGGGAAATCTGTGGCGTGACGGCGCCGTCATGCTGGGCAAACTAAACATGGACGAGTTCGCCATGGGCTCGTCAAACGAGACCTCCTATTACGGCCCGGTGAAGAACCCCTGGAAGGCAAAGGGCGACAACAAGGAACTGGTTCCGGGCGGCTCGTCGGGTGGTTCGGCTGCGGCAGTTGCCGCGCACCTGTGCGCCGGTGCAACGGCCACCGATACCGGCGGCTCGATCCGTCAGCCCGCGGCGTTCACCGGCACAGTCGGCATCAAGCCGACCTATGGCCGCTGCTCGCGCTGGGGCATCGTGGCCTTCGCCTCGTCGCTCGACCAGGCGGGGCCAATCTCCCGTGACGTGCGCGACTGCGCGATCATGCTGAAGTCGATGGCCAGCGTGGACCCCAAGGATACCACCTCGGTCGACATCGAGGTGCCGGACTATGAAGCCTCCATCGGCAAGTCCGTGAAGGGCATGAAGGTCGGCGTGCCGGCCGAATACCGCGTCGATGGCATGCCGGAAGAGATCGAAGCGCTGTGGCAGAAGGGCATTGCCTGGCTGAAGGACGCAGGCGCCGAGGTTGTCGACATTTCCCTGCCGCATACGAAATATGCGCTTCCTGCCTACTATATCGTCGCGCCTGCCGAAGCCTCGTCCAACCTGGCCCGCTATGACGGTGTGCGCTACGGCCTGCGCGTGCCGGGCGAAGACGTCGTTTCGATGTACGAGAACACCCGCGCCGAGGGTTTCGGCCCGGAAGTGCGCCGCCGCATCATGATCGGCACCTACGTGCTGTCTGCGGGCTACTACGATGCCTATTACGTTAAGGCACAGAAGGTGCGCACGCTGATCAAGCGGGACTTCGAGACCGTGTTCGCAGACGGCGTCGATGCCATTCTGACGCCAGCCACTCCCACGGCCGCCTTCGGGCTGGCCGACCAGGACATGGCCGCAGATCCGGTCAAGATGTATCTGAACGACATTTTTACCGTGACCGTGAACATGGCTGGATTGCCTGGCATCGCAGTACCGGCCGGTCTTGATGGCAAGGGCCTTCCATTGGGCCTTCAGCTGATCGGCAAGCCCTTTGACGAGGCAACCCTGTTCCAGCTTGCCCATGTGATCGAACAGCAGGCCGGACGTTTCTCGCCGGATGTCTGAGAAACTTGCGGTTGCCGGACTCAACGTCAGGATGTAGGACAGCAGTGGCACATTCGGGGATTTCTGCCATTAGGCGCAACAAGCCGAGGGACGCAACTGTATGTTCTTCAAATCTGGCGGCGCGGTCATGGCTGCCGCACCCATCCTTGTTGCGATGATGTTCTGGCAACCCGCTCCTGTCGCCGCCGCCTCCGGCTGCGATTCACTCAGGAACGAGTTCTCGAATCAGATACGTCCGCATTTTCTCCGCATCGTGAACCGTAATCGCGATGTAGGGGCGTGCTTCCGCAGCGAGCTTCGCGCGCCCAATCAGGTGAGACGCCAACCCGGGCCGACATCCGCAAGGCGTATTCAAGGACCCGGGGCGCCTGCCGCAATGCTGCCTGCAAGACTGGTGCAAAGGCAGTCTATTCGGCAACGCTCAAGCTCTATACGCTGAACCGCAAGTGGAAGAACGCGGGCTGCCCGGGTTATCTGAAGGGCTAGGGCAGACCACCGGCGCAACTGCTGTCAGCGAGGAAGGCCACAATGGCCGGAAATCTCCAGGACCGGCCGTTCCTGTTGCTGCTGTTGCGGGTGACGCGAACCTTGGTGGCGCTGTGCGCAGCTGCCTTGATCACCGTGACAGGTGCCTTGTGGTACAGCATCACGGCAGTGCAGGGCAGGGGCCTGAGTTCCCTTTCAGGCGGTGAAACGGTTGGCCTTGGCGTGATCGGCGTTCTGCTGGTTACATGTGCGATGCTGTTCGCCGCCGCCGGGCGAATTTTGCGCCAGAACACGCCGCCCTGACACGCTGTCACGTGTTCAACGGCAGATATTCTTGAGCGCGGTCCATTCGACCGGAGTCAGCAGTGCCGGATCCGTGCCGCCTTCGCGCGGCTGGATGGCATCGATGCGCGACTGCGTGCCCGGGTGGGTCGAGAACATGTCCGAAAGCGGCTTCAGCCGATCCGCGAACGAACTTTCCTCGCTGGCGGTCTTGCCGGCATCCTTGCCATCCGTGGCTTGCTTTTCGGCGTCGGGCAGGGCCTTCCTCAGCAGCCGGGTGAAAAACGTCTTCAGCCCCTTGGGGTCAACCCTGGCCTCGTCCAGAATCGTCACTGCATACTCGTCCGCTTCCGTCTCTGCCGCGCGGCTGTAGCGCAGCACGGCGAGAACCCCGGCGACATTGGAAATCGCTTCCGCGCCTTGGCCGGCCGAGAAAATGCTCAGCAGCATCTGCAGCCCGTAGACCCTTACAATGGCGGCTTCGGGGTGTTTCAGCGCGACGTGGCCGAGTTCATGCGCCATGACGCCGGCAACCTCGTCGGCTGACTGGGCCTGCTCGATCAGGCCGGCCGAAAACACCATCCGTCCACCTGGCAGGGCGAAGGCATTGACCAGCTTCTTGCTGCCGGCCTGGCGAATATCGAAGACCCTGAGCGAAAAGGTCGGCGGGTTGTCGGCGCCGGAAACGATGCGCCGGGCGATCTTGTTCAGCGCTTCCTCACCGGCGGGGTCGTTGCAGCGCTTCGACGTCTTGATCACCGATTGCTCAAGTCCGTCGGCAAAGGTGTCGACGACCCGGTCCGGCAGCAGGCCTGCAAGCGCCTGCGGCGCAACCGCGAGCAGGCCATAGCCAAGGCCCGCCAGCACCGCAACGGTGCCAAGCGCCACACCGGCTCCCCTGATCATCCGGTTGCGCTCGCCGTGACGGATATGGTGCTGGCCGCCGACGATGCTGTCGGCAAGCTCGCCCTCGGGCAGCGTCAGCCGGCTGCCATGATCGCCGCGCTGCTTCAGACGCAGTGCCTGGCCGGGCTTGCCCCCGGAAACCAGCTCGACTTCATCGATGCGCCATATCACGTCGGCCTCGCCGTCGCGAGCAATCACCAGGTTGCGCTCGTCGAAGGTGACGGCTGCAAGGTGGGAGTGAGCGGAGCCGCCGTCGAAATATTCTGCGTTGGGTTTCGCCGTCATCGTCAGAACGCATCCAGGTCGAGAGCGTCGATCAGGCCTTCGCCACGCTCGTCGAGCTGCGCCTGCGACTGCTTGACGGCCGAAAGGTCCACGAGGCCATCCACGCTCAACCGGTCACAGAAATAACGGATCACGCGCTGTTCCACGAACGGTTGCGCGATGCCCAGCGTGAAGATGATGAGGGCCAGGTTGCCGAGCCACAGTGCGACCAGGCTCCAGGCCGTGGCGCTGAAGTCAAACCGCAGGCCGGGGAAAGTGGTGTATTGGGTGAACAGGTTCATTTCGCGCGCCGTATAGAGCGCCCAGATGATCGAGCTGAAAATCTGGTACATCAGGAACAGCGCCGCGAGGCCCAGAACCGCAACGAACAGCAACAGCCCCTGGGCTTCGGACGAAGTTCCCGTGCCCTTGAACAGGGCGCCGAACAGGTCCGCATACTGGGTGAACATGTCGCTGGTGGCGAGAGCGACGCCGCCCACGGCAATGGCCACGATGACGCCGGCCATCAGGAACCAGCAGATAGCATACTGGGCATAGAGCGGCCCGGCCCGTCCGCGAAAGGTCAATGGCTGATTGCCGAAGCGCATGTCGTTGTACATCTGCTCTGCCAGCAGCAGGTTCATGGCCGGCCGCAACCAGCCGGCGGTCATCGGGCTGAGTAGGAGCGAGGCGAAATACTTGCCGCTATAGGCAAGCGCCGAACCGGTCAGGGCGCCGCGAATGCCCCGCCACAAGGTGCGCGACAGCCGGTAGCGCCGGGCCCGGTAGATGGCGAAGCCGTATAGCGTCAGAAGTCCGATCGAGACGGCAATCTGAAACAGCGTCATCGCTGGATGTTCCGGGCCGGTCTGGATCGCCAACACGGTGGCAATCAGGGCAAGCGGCAGGAAAATCACGCCCATGATCACCAGGAAGCCGAAAAACAGCTCCTTGCCGGTGCCGGTGTACTCAAGCGGTTCGCCGTTGATGTGCACGCTCGACCAGATATGGCGCCGAACCCGCGTCTTGGCCCAGAACCGGTAGAACCACAGGGTTACCAAATTGAGCAGGAAGTTGGTGACGGCGATTCCTGCAAGGCCCGGCCGGGTCACGTACTCGACCCGGACAGCTTCACCGCCGCCGGCGGCGACAGGACCCGATGTTCCAGCTGTTGCAGAAGGAGAGGGACCGGCAGCGGTAGCCGGCTGAGGAATATCGTTCATAAGGTCCTTGCCGCATTGATCGCATGGCCGCGCTGCAAGCCGGAAAAGACAGGTTTGCGTGGTGTGCCAGACTCAACGTGAGGCGGAGCCTATACGCTTGTCTGAAAATCACAAGTTGAACGCCCGTACATGACTAACCTGTGGCAGAAATGTCACAGTTCCGGGAAATCCGACGGCCCTCCACCATGCTGCCTTAATCGCGCTCGAATGCGGATTATAAAAAGGTGTTACCCGCTGGGTATCGCTTAACCAAACAAACAGTTTGTGGGCCGTGATTCACTGAAGATCAGGCCTCGCAACGCAACTTTGATGCCTCAGGGACGGATTTGACCTATGGATGCCAAGACGATCAACAAAGACAAACTCCCCAGCCGTCACGTGACGGAAGGGCCGCAGCGTGCGCCGCACCGCTCCTATTATTACGCGATGGGACTGTCGCGAGAGCAGATCGGCCAGCCTTTCGTTGGCGTTGCGAGCTGCTGGAACGAGGCTGCACCGTGCAATATCGCACTGATGCGCCAGGCCCAGGCGGTCAAGAAGGGCGTGGCACACGCCAATGGCACCCCTCGTGAGTTCTGCACCATCACCGTGACCGACGGCATTGCCATGGGCCACCAGGGCATGAAGGCTTCGCTGGTCAGCCGCGAGGTGATCGCCGATTCGGTCGAACTGACGATGCGTGGCCACTGCTATGACGCGCTCGTTGGCCTTGCAGGCTGCGACAAGTCGCTGCCGGGCATGATGATGGCGATGGTTCGCCTCAACGTGCCGTCGATCTTCATCTATGGCGGTTCGATCCTGCCGGGCACCTTCCGCGGCCAGCCGGTTACCGTCCAGGACGTATTCGAAGCCGTTGGCCGTCACTCGGTCGGCGACATGTCGGACGAGGACCTCGACGAGCTCGAGCAGCTGGCCTGTCCGTCTGCTGGAGCCTGCGGAGCCCAGTTTACCGCCAACACCATGGCTACGGTTTCCGAGGCCATCGGTCTTGCCCTTCCGTATTCGGCCGGCGCACCGGCGCCGTACGAACTGCGCGACAAGTTCTGCTTCACCGCCGGCGAGCAGGTCATGGACCTTATCGCCCGCAACATCCGCCCGCGCGACATCGTCACCCGCGAGGCACTTGAAAACGCGGCAACCGTCGTGGCGGCCTCCGGCGGCTCGACCAATGCGGCATTGCACCTGCCTGCAATCGCACACGAATGCGGCATCGAGTTCGACCTGTTCGACGTGACCGAGATCTCCAAGAAGACGCCGTACATCGCTGACCTGAAGCCGGGCGGCAAGTACGTTGCCAAGGACCTGTTCGAGGTTGGCGGCATTCCGCTGCTGATGAGAGCGCTGCTGGACGGCGGCTTTCTGCACGGCGACTGCATGACCGTGACCGGCCGTACCATTGCCGAGAACATGGCCTCGGTGAAATGGAACGAGCACCAGGACGTCATCTATCCCGTTTCCAACCCGATCACCCGCACTGGCGGCGTGGTGGGCCTGAATGGCAATCTCGCTCCGGATGGCGCCATCGTGAAGGTTGCCGGCATGAAGAACCTCAAGTTCACCGGTCCGGCACGGTGCTTCGACAGCGAGGAAGAGTGCTTCGCCGCCGTCAGCGCCCGCCAGTACAAGGAAGGCGAGGTTCTGGTGATCCGCTACGAGGGCCCCAAGGGCGGCCCCGGCATGCGTGAAATGCTCGCCACCACCGCCGCTCTGTACGGCCAGGGCATGGGCGACAAGGTCGCGCTGATCACCGACGGCCGGTTCTCGGGCGCCACTCGCGGCTTCTGCGTCGGTCACGTCGGCCCCGAAGCCGCCGAGGCAGGCCCGATCGGCCTGCTGAAGGATGGCGACATGATTACCATCGATGCAGTCGAGGGCGTGCTGTCCGTCGATCTCAGCGATGCCGAACTAGAAGCGCGCCGCAAGGCCTGGCAGCCCCGTGCCAACGACATGGGCAAATCCGGCACCTTGTGGAAGTACGCCCAGACAGTGGGGCCGGCCCGCGATGGCGCGGTGACGCACCCCGGAGGAGCAGCAGAAGTTGTTTGCTACGCGGACCAGTAATGGATTGAAGGCAACCTGCCTGCCGGTGGCCGCATTGCGGCTGCCGCTGGCGGGGCTTGCCCTCGCAGCTGTGCTTGGTGCGTCGGCTGTGGCCCAGACGGCGCCCCAGCCGCTGCCGCCGGGATTCCATTCGTTTGTTCCGCGCGCAAGCGACACTTTCGTCAAGCAGATGTCGGCCGATGCTGAAACGGATCTGCATTTCGGCGTGGCGGCCTACATGGCCAAGGACTACGGGGCTGCTCAAACGCTGCTGCTGAGGCCGGCGGAAGAGGGCAATGCCCAGGCCAACTGGATGCTGGCGCACATGTATCGCAAGGGCCTTGGTGGCCCGGTCGACGAAGTGCGCGCCTATGAAATCTACGAGCGCATGGCAGCGAACTATGATCCGGACGAGCCTGATCGCAATGTCAGGTTCTTCATGGTCGACGGCCTGTCTCGGCTTGCCGACAGCCTGCGGTCCGGCAACAAGGCAGCAGACATAGGCCGTGACCCGCGCCGCGCCCTGCGGCTCTACCAGATGGCGGCTTCCGCGGGCCATGCCAATGCGCAATACGGCTTGGGGATGATGTATCTCGAAGGCGATGGCGTGGCCAAGGACCGGGCCTACGGCATGCGCTGGCTGGGCACTGCCGCGCAGAAGCGGCACGCGCCTGCCGCAGCACGCCTTGCGGACATCTACTTCGAGGCGGGCGACACCATTCGCGCCCTTGTCTGGTACCGCATTGCCGCCGACACGGCTGACAGCGCACTGTCGCCACGCGTGCTCAACCAGCACGAGCATCTGTCGAAGGGCATGTCACAGGCTAAACTTGGCGAGGCCGATCAGTTATACACGCGCTGGACCAATCGCTATCCGGTGCAGCACCGCACGGCCAACTGAGCTCTTCGCGGCGATCACACGTCCAGTTCGATGACCACCGGCACGTGGTCCGACGGCTTCTCCCCGCCGCGAACGTGCTTGTCCACGCGCACCGACATGAGCCGGTCGGTGGCCTGCGGTGACAGCATCAGGTGATCGATCCGGATGCCGTTGTTCTTCTGCCAGGCGCCGGCCTGATAATCCCAGAAGGTGTAGACTCCATCGCTGTCATCCAGCGCCCGAAGCGAATCCGTCAGCCCGATTGCAGCCAGTTCGCGGAATTTGTCACGCGAGGTCTGCAGAAAAAGTGCGTCATTTACCCAGTCTTCGGGCCGCGCGGCGTCACGCGCTTGCGGAATGATGTTGTAGTCGCCGGCAAGCACGAACGGTTCTTCCAGCGCAAGCCGGTCCTTCGCATGGGCGATCAGCCGGTCCATCCAGGCAAGCTTGTAGGGATACTTCTCGCTGTCCACCGGGTTGCCGTTGGGCAGGTACAGGCAGCCCACGCGGACGATGCCCCTGTCGCCGGTTATCACCGCTTCGAGATAGCGGGCCTGCTCGTCTGCGTCATCGCCGGGCAAGCGCGGTCGGATGTCTTCCATCGGCCTCAGCGACAGGATTGCGACGCCGTTGAAACCCTTCTGGCCGTGGGTGGCGACATTGTAGCCGAGGTCCTCGAACACCGAACGGGGAAAGGCTTCATCGACCGACTTGATTTCCTGCAGGCAGGCGACGTCCGGCCGGGCTTCCTTGAGCCAGGCCGATGCCGCATCGATGCGCGCTTTAACGCCGTTTATGTTCCAGGTGGCAATCTGCATGTCGCCAATATGGATGGAGGTTCAGCCGGGTCGCGTCAAGGCACGTTTGCGAACAGGCCACCGCTCAATTGCAACGATCGAGAAAACGCTCGCGAATGCGCAGTTCCGCCATTACCTCGCCATAGGGCGCGGTCTGGCACCAGCGCAGGTGGGCGGAATAGCTGGTTGTCCAGCGAGGTCCGCCAAATCCGCACCCGAGGCGGCGGGCAATGCGCGCCTGACGCACGGATTCCTGCGCATATCCCGCGCAGTCGCCGCGGTCCGAATCGGCGAAACCCCGACCGCCAGCCTCGGCCCGGCAGCGGTCAAGCTGCGCAGAACGGGCATTCAGCAGCTGGGTTGCGGCACGGGGGCCAATGTCTTCGCACAGGCGCACCTGACGGATCGGGCTTGGCGACCAGCGCGAACCGCCGAAGCCACAGTCTAGGCGGCGGGCCTCCTGGACCTGGCGCACGCTCTGTGAGGCAAAGGTACGGCAGAAGCTTTCCTCGCGCCTACCACCACCAAACATGCCTTCGAGGCCAAGGTCGATCTCCGGCATGACGATGCCGTCGCCGTCATTGCGGTCGCGAGAGGCGAGCATGCTCTTGCAGCGCTCAAGCTCCTGGTCGCGGGTGCGGCGGGCTGATTCGTAAGCCGAGGCCGGGCTCTTTGCGCAATAGTTGAAGTAGGCGTCATAGCCGAAGCCCCAGCGCGAGCCGGACAGGCCGCAGCGCAAGCTGTTGTTCTCGGCGTTCTGTTCGAGCGCGCGGTTGGCATAATCGCGGCAGGCGGCAACCTTTAGCGGCGGCAATGGCTGCTGCTCGCCATCGCTGCCGCCGGTCTGTTCCGTGGCTTGCGGCTCGGGCAGGGGTGCCGGCAACGGTTCGGTGCGAGCCGTCTCTTCCTGTTGTTGTTGCGGCACGGCCGGCTTGGGCTTTGGCACCACGGTTAGCCGGTTGCCGGGCTGGTTTGCCGCCGGTTGCCGCGCCTCACCGGGCTTCGGGGAAGGGACCGGTGCGGGCAGCGGAGCGGTCTCAACGTCAGTCTTGGCGGTTGAGGCAGGCTTGTCCGGTTCCTGCGCCGGGGCTTGCGGCTGCGGATCGTCGGTCCGGGTGACGGGGCTTAATGTCGACATGACGCCGGAGATGCAGCAGGTATCAGACCGCTTGGGCGGCACGCCGGTCTTCAGGGCACACATGGCCTTGGGACCCTTTGCGCCGGGCCATGAGTAGGTCCATGACCGGCATTGCTGCTCGCGCTTGCAGGCGCTTTCGCACAAGTCGGGATTGGGCGCGGAGAGTTCGAATGTCCGGTAGTCCAGCCCGGGCCTGTCGGTCGAACCGTCGCGGGCTGCGTGGGCCGGCAGGGTGAAGACAGCAAGAAGTGCGAGGGCAAACGCGATTGGGCGCGCCAGGATCAATCGATTTTGCATGCGGATACGTCCCAGAATTGCCCCTCTGGTCCCGTTCATGCTGCCGATCATGGCGCAAATGTGGGCCAAATTGCGATGGCGCCGTTCGATCTGTGCCAGCAGTTGCTGCCGGTTCAGATCGAGAAGCTGGTGCCACAGCCGCAAGAGGCGGTGGCGTTCGGATTGTTGACCTGAAACTGTGCTGCCATCAGGTCGTCGACGAAATCCACTTCGGAGCCGAGAACGTAGACCAGCGATACTGAATCGATCAAAAGTGTGGCACCGTCGCGCTGAACGATGGTGTCGCCTTCTTCAGGCTTGTCATCGAGGGAGAACTCATACGAAAAACCGGAGCAGCCACCGCCATTGACGGCGAGCCGCAAGGCGGACTTGTCGACTTCACTGGAAACGATTTCGCGAATGCGCCGGGCGGCGTTCTCGGTCAGGGTAATTGCACCAGACATGTCTTGGACCAAATCAGATGGTTTATTCTTACTGTTTATGTTGGGAAGAGCGGCCGCTTTGTCAATCGCCACAGGAACACGCACCCCATGATCTACCGCAGCGTGGCGCCATATGCCTCCAACCCGGCAGAATCGCGCGGGCGTTTCGTGCCGGAGGATGATCCCGCCGGACGCTCGCCATTCCAGCGCGACCGTGACCGGATTATTCATTCCGCCGCGTTCCGCCGGCTTAAGCACAAGACCCAGGTGTTCGTCTATCACGAGGGCGACCATTACCGCACACGGCTGACGCACTCGCTTGAGGTTGCCCAGGTTGCGCGCTCCATCGCCCGCGCGCTGGGGCTTGACGAAGACCTGACCGAGAGCCTGTCGCTGGCCCACGACCTTGGTCACACGCCGTTCGGCCATGCCGGGGAGCGGGAACTCGACAAGTGCATGAAGGCGCATGGCGGCTTCGACCACAACGCCCAGGCGCTGCGCATCGTGACCAGCCTTGAACGACGGTACGCCGCGTTCGACGGGCTGAACCTGACCTGGGAAACGCTCGAGGGACTGGTCAAGCACAATGGTCCTCTGGTCGATGCGGACGGCAAGCCAGCGGGCCGCTACGCCAAGTCCGGCCTGCCGCATGCCATTGCCGAATTTGCCCGAACCCACGACCTGCGGCTCGACAGCTTTGCATCCGCCGAAGCGCAGGTGGCGGCGATCTCCGACGACATTGCCTACAACGCCCATGACCTGGACGACGGACTTCGCGCCTGCCTGTTCGATGTGGGTGCCATTGCCGACGTTCCGATTGCAGGCGACGCATTGCGCGACGTGCAGAAGACCTGGCCAGACATCGACCGCCACCGGCTGATTCACGAGACCGTCCGCCGGGTGATTTCGTGGATGATCTTCGACGTGGTTGCCCAGACCCGCCGCAACGTGGAGGAGATGGCAATAGCTACCTCGGAAGACATTCGCAGCGCACCACGCGCCGTGGTCGGCTTCTCGCCGGAGATGGCTGCGGGCAACACTGCATTGCAGGCTTTCCTGTCCGCCCACATGTACCAGCACAAGGTCGTCAGAGCGATGATGAACCGGGCCAGGCGCGTCGTCAGGGACCTGTTCGAGGCGTATTCGAGCGATCCGTCGCAATTGCCGGAGGGCTGGCAGGAGCAGGGCACGTCACGCGGATCCAGCCGGCAGGCGCGGCAGATCTGCGACTTCATCGCCGGCATGACCGACCGCTATGCACTCGACGAGCACAAGCGGCTGTTTGACCTCGACCCGCTTTTCCGCTAATCCCCGCCCAGACATGACGGCTGCTGTGCCAGCCAGCTATGGCATTGCTCCCTTTTTCTGAACATCACCGGTCTCATGAACCCATTTGCACATTTCAAAGCGATGCTTGATGCCGCCCTCGACGGTCTTGCCGCACAAGGCGTGCTGCCGTCCGGGCTCGATACGTCGAAGATCGTGGTGGAGCCGCCGCGCGATCCGTCACACGGCGACATCACCACCAATGCTGCAATGGTGCTCGCCAAGCCGGCCGGCAAGGCGCCGCGCGACATCGCCGCCGCGCTGTGCGATTTGCTTGGCGCCCACGATGATGTGGCTTCCGCCGAAATAGCAGAACCGGGCTTCGTCAACATGCGCATTGCGCCTGCGTTCTGGCCCGGCTTCATCTGCGCCGTACTGGCGGCGGGAGAGAGCTTTGCCGCCAGCCGCCTGGGCGAAGGCCACAAGGTGAATGTCGAGTACGTTTCCGCAAATCCGACCGGACCCTTGCACGTGGGCCATTGCCGCGGTGCGGTGTTCGGCGATGCGCTGGCCAACCTCCTTGCTTTCACCGGGCACGGTGTCACCCGCGAGTACTACATCAATGACGCCGGCAGCCAGATCGACGTGCTGGCGGACTCGGTGTTGCTGCGCTACCGCGAAGCACTGGGCGAGGACATCGGCGAGATACCTTCCGGTCTCTATCCGGGCGACTATCTGGTGCCCGTGGGCAAGGCGCTCGCCAGCGAGTTTGGCAGCAAGTTGCTGGAGATGGACGAGGCCGAGCGCTCTCCGCTGGTCAAGCAACGCGCAATCGATGCCATGATGGCCCTGATCCGCGACGACCTTGGCGCGCTGAACATTCGCCAAGAAGTTTTCTTCTCCGAGAAATCGCTTCATGATTCCGCGCAGATAGAAGAAACTGTTGAGAAGATGCGGGAGCAAGGCCTGGTGTTCGAGGGCCGCATTCCGCCGCCGAAGGGCCAGCTGCCGGAAGATTGGGAAGACCGCGAGCAGACGCTGTTCCGCGCCACCGATTTTGGTGACGACATAGACCGGCCGCTGCAGAAGTCAGATGGGTCGTATACCTATTTTGCCGCCGACGTGGCCTATGCCCGCAACAAGATCGAGCGCGGCTTCGACGAACTGGTCTATATTCTTGGCGCTGACCATGGCGGCTATGTGAAGCGGCTGCAGGCGGTTGCAAATGCGCTGTCCGGCGGCAAGGTTCGCGCCGATGTGCTGCTGTGCCAGCTGGTCAAGCTGTTCCGTGGCGGCGAACCGGTGAAGATGTCCAAGCGGGCAGGGGATTTCGTGACCCTGCGCGATGTCGTCGATGAAGTTGGCTCGGACGTGGTCCGCTTCATGATGCTGACGCGGAAAAACGACGCTCCGCTGGATTTCGATTTCCAGAAGGTCACCGAGCAGTCCCGCGACAACCCGGTCTGGTACGTGCAGTACGCCCATGCCCGCATCGGCTCGGCATTCGCTCGCGCCAGTGAGGAGATTGGCCCGCAAGCCATTGACCTTGAAGCCCTGCCGGATGACGTGATGTCAGCTCTGAGCGATGAAACAGAACAACGGCTGTTGCAGCTGCTGGCAGGGTGGCCGCGGGCTGTCGAAATGGCCGCCCAGAACCGCGAGCCACACAGACTTGCCTTCTATCTCTATGATATTGCGGCGGAATTTCACTCGTATTACAACAAGGGCAAAGATCAGCCGCAATTAAGGTTTATTTTGCCTAATCAAGTGCATCTTACCCGTGCCCGGCTCGCGCTGCTGCAAATGATTCGCTATGCTTTGGCGAGCGGATTGAATATTCTTGGCGTGAGACCCGTGCATGAGATGTGAAGTTTGGTGGGAACTCAATGGATCAGGACAATACCGGTAAGTCCGGTTCGCGCAGCTGGCGCGACAGGCTGGGCATAGAAGAGCCTCGCAAGGAAACGAGCGAAGCCACGCCGTTGCATGCGCCAAGGCCTCAGCAGGCGCCCGCGCCTGCCGCAGGGCCGCGCGTGGCCGCCAAGGTGGTGCAGAAGCCAGCCCCGATGGCGCCCCGGCCGGGAACGGCAACACTGGCCCCGCGGCCGCCGGCGCAGCCGTCGGCTTCCACGCCAGCCTCGTCAACGCCAGCGCCGTCGCGTGAGCGGTCTGCGCAGGACGACGCATTCGCCGAGCGGTTGCGCAAGCACCGTGAAGCTGCGGAGGAAGCCGTAAAGAAGCGCTCCGCCGGCAGCATCGGCAAGTTCTCGTTCGCGAAGAACGAAGTAGAGACGGCCGCAGCCGAGAAAACCGAGCCGAAGGTTGCGCCAGCAGCTCCGGCACCAGCACCAGCACCTGCACCTGCGCCGGCCCCTGTCGCAGCGCGTCCGGCGCTGCCGCAGCCGGTTGCCCAAGCACCCGCCGCTCCTGCGGCGGTGCGGCCCCCGCAGCCGCCGATGCCCGCACAGCGTCCGCCGGTCCCGGCCGCCGCACGTCCGCCCACGCAGCAGCCGCAGGCAGGTCCGCGTCCGGTGCCCCAGTATCGACCGCAGCATCCGGGTTATCCGCCGCAGCAGCAGGCTCATCCGGCCTACCGCCCGCAGTCGCCGGGTTATGCTCCGCCTCCCGGTGCGCGGCCCACGCCGCCTGTCGGATACCAGCAGCAGCCAGGCGGGTATGCCCGTCCACCGATGCC
>JAHEBA010000053.1 GCA_024642465.1 Alphaproteobacteria bacterium | reverse complement strand
AGCGCACCCGGCCCGGGCACTGGCGCGAACAGGCGGTGGCCACGCCCTGCTCCACGCGCGGCAGGCAGAACACGCATTTCTGCGCGTGGCCGGTGACGTGGTTGTAATAGATTTCCTTGTATGGGCAGGCGGCCTGGCAGAAGCGCAAGCCCCGGCAATGGTCCTCGTTGATGATGACGATGCCGTCCTCGTCGCGCTTGAAGATGGCGCCACGCGGGCAGGCTTCCATGCAGGCCGGCTTGGTGCAGTGATTGCAGATGCGCGGGATGTAGAAGAAGTAGGAGTTGGGATAGTCGCCCGCGCCGACGTCCTCGTCCCAGTTCATGCCCCAGGTCGGCTCGTCGCCAATCGGCTTGAGCGCCTCGTTGCCGGCGCCCGAGAACAGCGCCTCCTTGTAGTTGAGCTCGAAGCCCTCGCCGAAATCGCCTTGCGCCGGACGCATGCCGGCCTGCGGCTCGCCGTCCTTGAAGCCGCCGCCCATCTTTTCCCAGTTCTTCGGCGTGCCGTAACCGGGCGCGGTATAGACCTGGTTGAACCACATGCCCTCCTGGCCCTCGCCGGAGGTCCAGTTGGTCTTGCAGGCAACCGTGCAGGTCTGGCAACCGATGCACTTGTTGAGGTCGATGATCATCGCCACCTGACGCTTGCTCATGGCTGCTCCCGTTGGTGTTGTCTGGTTCAGGCGTCGATTTCCAGTGGCGTCCAGTCCACCGATACCGCCTTCAGGCCGGCGCGCTCCTCGTTGGAGCCGTTCCACACGGCAAATCCGATTTGCGCCGTCTGGCCGGAGACGAGCGTAGCGGCTTCTGCCCCGCCCGCAAGGGTGCGCAACATTACAATTGTCCAATAGCCTTGCGACCAGCCGGCGGTGACGGATCCACTCACCGAAGTGCCTGGCACCGAAGAACCGATGCCCCAGGCCACGACCGAGCGGACTTCGTTCTTCAGCGCCCGCCACTGGATGAACTGCACCGGTTCGTCGTCGGTGCCCATGGTCCACAGGGCCGGTTCGCCCCTGACCGGAAAGGCGATGGCCGCTCCATCAGGAAAGCCTTCGCGGCCGCCGTTGAACGGCTTCTCCGCCGGCCAGCGCAGGCGCACGGCAAGCGTCGTGCCGTCATGCACCGACTGCGCCTCGACATAGGGCGTCTTGCCGTACTCGTGATTGCTGTACTGGGCCTGGATGAAGCCGTTCGGCTGCATCTCCATCGGCGCGGGCACCAGCTCCACCGTTTCGGATGGCACGGCCTGCCAGCCCGTTGCGGTGGTTGCGGCATAGTCGGCCGCCGCACTGACTCTGATGGAACGCAAACTGGTGTCTCTTCAAGTGATTTGTCGCTGGCCGACAACATATGCAGGCGGCGGCCTGTTGCACAGGGGTAAACAGGCCGGGTGCGACGATGGGAGCCGGGCTTGGAACCGGCCACAAAATCGGGCCCGCCCCGCTTGCCGGGCGAGCCCTGCTGCGCCTGTCATCACAGGCGGGAAGGTGCGAGTGCTGCCTACTCGATGCCGAGCATCTTCTTGGCCTCGGCGAGCGTCTCGACCGACTCGGCATGATTGCCGGCGGCATGGAGCTCTTCGCCCTTGGCGCGCAGCTCCATCACCTTGGCCTTGTCTTCATCAGACAGCTGAGCCGTCTGCATGGCCGCGTCGATCTTTGTCATGTCCGTCGGGCACTGGCTGGCAACGGCAGGCGAACAAAGCCAGGCGGTAACCGCGATTGCTGAAAGAAGTTTCTTCATGTGACAAACCTCCATGCTTGCGCCCGGAATGGGCGGAAGCAGGAAGTATGCAGGCCTACAATGGCATCAATTGGACTCGCGCTGTGCAGGTGCCAGTCAGGCGTACTTCACGCCCGGCAGCACGCACAGCATCTCGTACAGCAGGTTGGCGCCGATAAGCGCTGTGTTGCCGGACGGATCATAGGGCGGCGAGACCTCGACAAGATCGCCGCCGACAAGATTGAGCCCCTTGCAGCCGCGCACGATTTCCAGCGCCTGCCAGGTGGTCAGGCCGCCGATCTCGACCGTGCCGGTGCCGGGTGCGAAGGCCGGATCGAGGCTGTCGATGTCGTAGGTCAGGTAGCATGGGTGATTGCCGATCTTCTTGCGGACCTCGGCCATCAGCGGCGTCATCGACTTGTGCCAGCACTCTTCCGCCGTGACCACGGTGAAGCCCTGCTTGCGCGGCCAGTTGAAGTCTTCCGGCGAATAGCCGGTGCCACGCAGGCCGATCTGGAACACCTTGTCCTGGGCCAGAAGGCCTTCCTCCACCGCGCGGCGGAACGGCGTGCCGTGGGCGATCTTCTCGCCGAACATCTCGTCGTTGATGTCGGCGTGGGCATCGACATGCACCAGCGCCACCGGCCCGTGCTTCTTCGCCATCGCCCGCAGGATCGGCAAGACCAGCGTATGGTCGCCGCCCAGCGTCAGCGGAATGCAGTCCTGCGCGAGGATGCGGTCATAGGCCTTCTCGATCAGCTTCACCGACTTCTTCAGGTCGAAGGTGTTGATGGCCACATCGCCAATGTCGGCCACCTGCAGCGAGTCGAAGGGGGTTGCGCCGGTCGCCATGTTGTAGGGCCTGAGCATGCAGCTCTCGGCGCGGATCTGGCGCGGTCCATGGCGCGTGCCGGACCGGTTCGAGGTGCCGATGTCGAGCGGTATGCCGACGAAGCAGGCATCAAGCCCGCGCGCGCTCTTCGCCATCGGCAGACGCATCATGGTGGCGGGGCCGGCAAAGCGCGGCATGTCGTTGCCGCCAAGCGGCTGGTTGAAGGATGACGGCATCAGTTCAGTTTCCAGTGCTGGAGGGTTTTGAATTGAGCGAACGATAGGCGCGGATGACCTGGCTGTCATCAGCCTTGCCATGACCGGCGCCGGAGGCCGCTAGGAACATCTGGTGCGCAGCCGCCGACAGCGGCAGGCCGTGACGCGCGGCCCGGCCATGGTCGAGCACTATCCCCAAGTCCTTGACGAAGATGTCGACCGCGGAGCGCACTTCAGGCGTGGCTTCAAGCATGCGGGGGCCGCGGTCGTGCAGCATCCAGCTGGAGGCAGCCGATACCGAGACGATGTCGAAGACCGATTTCGGGTTCACGCCTGCGGCCTCGGCCAGCTGCAGCGCCTCGGCAGCGGCGGCAATGTGCACGCCGCACAGCAGCTGGTTGATGAGCTTGGCGGTGGAACCGGCGCCGTGCTCCTCACCAACGTGAAAGACATTCTTGCCAACCACGTCGAGCACCGCACGCGCCCTTTCGAACACGTGGGCCGGGGCAGACGCCATGATGGTGAGCGATCCGCCTTCGGCACCCGCCACGCCACCGGACACAGGCGCGTCAACGAGGGCAAGCTGGCGCCCGGCCAGCGCTTCTCCAAGCGCGCGGGCCTGGGCCGGCTGCTGGGTGCACGAGGCGATGACGCAGGCGCCGGGCGGCAGCGCATCCGCGGCACCCCCTGCGCCGAACAGCACGTCGTGCGCCTGGTCGCCATTGACCACCATGAGCACGAAGAAGTCGGCTCCCGCCGCCGCCTCGGTGGCGCTGGCAGCAGCGCGTCCGCCTCCCCCGGTCAACTTCCCAAGAGCGGCCGGATTGAAGTCGAAGCCCGACACGTCGTGCCCGGCCTTCACCAGGTTTACCGCCATCGGCAGGCCCATGGCGCCAAGACCCACAAAGCCGATCTTCATCACTGAAACTCCTGAATTGCCGGGAAAGGAAAAGCCCGGCCAATGCATCACGCAAGGGCCGGGCCGTTCAATCGAAAAGTGCTTTTTGCGCTCAGCTGGCCTGCTTCAGTTCAAGCCGGCGGGCATGCAGTATCGGCTCGGTGTAGCCGTTGGGCTGCTTGCGGCCCTCGAACACCAGGTCGCAGGCGGCCTTGAACGCGATGGAGTTGTCGAAGTCATCCGCCATCGGCTTGTGGTTGGGGTCGCCCGCGTTCTGCTTGTCCACCACGGCGGCCATCTTCTTCATGGCCTTCATGACGCGGCCACGGGTGACAACTTTGTGGCGGATCCAGTTGGCCAGGTGCTGCGAGGAGATACGCAGCGTGGCGCGGTCTTCCATCAGGCCGACATTGTTGATGTCCGGCACCTTGGAACAACCCACACCCTGGTCGATCCAGCGCACGACGTAGCCGAGAATGCCTTGCGCGTTGTTCTCGATCTCGTTCTGGATTTCCTTGCGGGTCCAGTTGGGGTTTGGCGCCAGCGGGATCGACAGGATGTCTTCCAGCCTGGCGGTCTCGCGCGACTTCAGCTTTTCCTGCACTTCCGCGACGTTGACCCGGTGATAGTGGGTGGCGTGCAACGTGGCGGCTGTGGGCGATGGCACCCAGGCCGTGTTGGCGCCGGCCTTCGGGTGGCCGATCTTCTGTTCCAGCATGGCGGCCATCATGTCCGGCATGGCCCACATGCCCTTGCCGATCTGGGCATGGCCGGGCAAGCCGCAATCAAGACCCACGTCCACGTTGCGGCGCTCATAGGCGTCGATCCAGGTGGAGGCCTTCATATCGGTCTTCCTGATCATCGGACCGGCTTCCATGGAGGTGTGGATCTCGTCGCCGGTACGATCCAGGAAGCCGGTGTTGATGAAGAACACCCGCGCCTTTGCCGCCCGGATGCACTCCTTGAGGTTCACCGTGGTGCGGCGCTCCTCGTCCATGATGCCCATCTTGACGGTGTTGCGCTTGAGGCCGAATGCGTTCTCGATGGCCGTGTAGACCTGGCTGACGAGCGCCACTTCCTTTGGCCCGTGCAGCTTCGGCACCACCACATAGACCGAGCCCTTGCGCGAATTGGAAAAGCGCCCGTTCGGGCCCACGTCGTGCATGGCGATTGCGGTGTTGACCAGCGCGTCCATCAGGGTTTCCGGCACGTCGTTGCCGTTCGCGTCCTGCATGGCGCCGATGGTCATCAGCAGGCCGACATTGCGAACCAGCATGAGCGAGTGGGGATGCAGCGCCAGCGGCTTGCCATTGGCGCCGGTATATTCGCGGGCAGGCACCAGCTGGCGGGTGACGGTCTTGCCGCCCTTCTCGAAGGTGTCCTTCAGGTCGCCCTTCATCAGGCCAAGCCAGTTGCGGTAGACGACAACCTTGTCATCGGCATCGACGGCGGCGACGGAGTCCTCGCAGTCCATGATGGTGGACATGGCGCTTTCGATGATGACGTCGGCAACGCCTGCTTCATCGGTTGAGCCAATCGGGTGGTTCTTGTCGATCACGATCTCGATGTGCAGGCCGTTGTTGACCAGCAGGATGGCCGACGGATTGTCCTTGTCGCCCCGGTAGCCCTTGAACTGGGCATTGTCGACCAGGCCGGTGACCGAGCCCGATTCCAGCGACATGGCCAGCTTGCGGCCCTTGACGAAATAGCGGGTCACTTCCGCATGGGTTCCGCCGAAAACGGGTGCCGCGTCGTCGAGGAACTGGCGCGCCCAGGCGATGACCTTGGCCCCGCGGAGCGGGTTGTAGCCGCCCGAGCGGGTGGCACCGCCCTCTTCGGAAATTGCGTCGGTGCCGTATAGCGCGTCGTACAGCGAGCCGAAGCGGGCGTTGGCCGCGTTGAGCGCATAACGTGCATTCATGACTGGGACGACCAGCTGCGGGCCGGCAACCGTTGAAATTTCCTCGTCCACGTTGCGCGTGGTGGCGGAGAAGTCGCCGCCCTCGGGCACCAGGTAGCCGATCTCTTCCAGGAACTTGCGGTAGGCCTTGGGGTCGATGGCGCCGCCGGCATTCTGCTTGTGCCAGCGGTTGATCCTGTTCTGCAGGCTCTTGCGCTTGCGCAACAGGCTGGCGACCTTGGGCGAGAACTTGTGGATGACGTAGTCTGCCGCCTTCCAGAAGGCATCGGCGGACAGGCCGGTGCCGGGTAGCGCCTCGGTTTCGATGTACCGGGCCAGGTTCTCTGCAACGGTCAAGCCGCCTCGGGTCACGGTCTTCGCCATGATTGTCGTTCTCCAGATCAGACGTCGTTTTTTGTGATTTGCGGGGCTTCTGACCACAATGAGCCGGTCAGTTCAACAATTTATTCCACCTGCCGGATTGGCGTACCATTAAGCATCCGTCCAGGGCGCGACATCCTTTGACTTGAAACCGCCGCAACTTATCTCCATTTTTCCCGTTGATAGCGCGAGGGGCGCTGACATCTCAGCGAGAATTGCCTGAGTAACCGGAGGAAAGAATGCGTAAACTGAATTCGATTTTGCTTGCAGCTTCCGCTGCCGTCATCCTGGCCGCCAGCCCGGCCCTCGCCGAAGGCGATGCCGCCAAGGGTGAGAAGGTATTCAAGAAGTGCCAGGCTTGCCACGATGCAACCGCCGAGAAGAACAAGGTCGGCCCGCACCTCGTTGGCATTGTTGGCCGCAAGGCTGCATCGGTCGAAGGTTACAAGTACGGCGAAGGCATCACCGCCAAGACCGCCGAGATCGACACCTGGGACGAAGCCGAGCTGGATGCCTACCTTACCGATCCCAAGGCCTTTGTGGGCGGCAAAACCAAGATGGCGTTCAAGCTGGGCAAGGCCGAAGATCGCGCCGACGTCATCGCCTATCTGAAGTCGCTGGGCAACTAAGCCCAGCGCGAACAGCAATTACTGCGAAGCCGGCAGGGCAACCTGCCGGCTTTTCTGTTTCAGGCACAGCCATCCGGCTTTGCTGGAAATTGGATAACTTGCTTGACCATTGAGACCGGCGATTGCTTATCTAGCGCCTGGCGTTGGCATGAGCCGAGGAACAGATCACCAATGTTTCACCCGGTCGGACAGGACAAGGTTTCCGGCGAGATCGTCGAGCAGATCGAGCGGCTGGTGCTGGAGGGCGTGTTGCGCCCCGGCGACCAGCTGCCTGCGGAGCGTGACCTTGCCGGACAGTTCGGCGTTTCGCGGCCGACGCTGAGGCAGGCGCTGGCGGAACTCGAACAGTCCGGCCTGCTGGTGGCGCGCCAGGGAGGCGGCACTTATGTGGCCGACGTCATGCGCTCGGTATTCGCCGAGCCGATCATCGGATTGTTCGGCAAGCACGAGAAGGCAACCGCCGACTATCTGGAATTCCGCGCTGGTATCGAGGCGATGGCAGCGCGCTGGGCGGCGGAACGGGCAACGCAGGCGGATCGCGAGATCATCGGCTCGATCATGCGCAACATGGAGAAGGCGCACAGCCTGGAGGATGCCGACGAGGAAGCACGGCTCGACGTGGAGCTGCACATTGCGGTCAGCGATGCATCCCACAACATCGTGCTGATCCAGTCGCTGCGCTCGATCTACAACCTGCTTCAGCACGGCGTGTTCTACAATCGCCACCTGCTCTATGGTTTCAGGAACGGCCGCGACGAACTGCTGGCCCAGCACCGGGCCATCCACGATGCGGTGATGGCGCGTGATCCCGACGCGGCGGAGGCTGCGGTGCGCCGCCACATCGACTTTGTGGGACGGGCGTGGCGGGACAGCGATGCCGAGGCTCAACGCGAACTGACCGCTGCCAAGCGGCTCAGCAGGCTGCACGCGGGCAAACCGGCTGGCGGGAACGGCCACGGCTGAAGCCACGGGCAAGGCCTGTCATCTTTACATGAATGCCGCGTCAGCGCATGTTGCGCGGCAAGCGGGCAATCAATCACCACGATGAAACTGGGGCAAACATCATGAAACTTCTTCGCTATGGAAAACCCGGTAAGGAAAAGCCGGGCATGCTCGACGCGGACGGCAACATTCGCGACCTGTCGGGCAAGATCACCGACTTCACGCCGGACCAGCTGTCGCCAAAGGCGCTGGACAAGCTGGTCAAGATCAACCCGGCGAAGCTGCCGCTGGTCAAGGGCAAGCCGCGACTGGGCCCGCCGGTCACCGGCGTGGGCAACTTTGTCTGCATCGGCCTCAACTACACCGACCATGCCGAGGAAGTGGGCCTGCCGATCCCGGCAGAACCGGTGATCTTTTCAAAGCACACCAGCAGCATCTGCGGTCCCAATGACGACGTGGTGCTGCCGAAGGGTTCAATGAAAACCGACTGGGAAGTGGAGATCGGCTTCGTCATCGGCACCGAGGCGAAGAACGTGTCGAAGGCGCGCGCGCTGGATCACGTTGCCGGTTACTTCGTGTGCAACGACGTGTCCGAGCGGCAGAACCAGATCGAGCGCGGCGGCCAGTGGGTGAAAGGCAAGAGCCATGACACCTACGGGCCGATCGGGCCGTGGCTGGTGACCAAGGACGAGGTGCCGAACCCGCAGAAGCTGAAACTGTGGTGCGACGTGAACGGCGAACGGCTGCAGGACGGGACCACGAAGAACATGATCTTCCCGATCAAGGAAATCGTGGCCTACGTGTCGCAGTTCATGACGCTCAAGCCGGGCGACCTCGTCATCACCGGCACGCCGGCGGGCGTGGGTCTCGGCATGAAGCCGCAGCGTTTCGTCAAGGCAGGCGACGTGATGGAGCTCGGCGTCGAAGGCCTCGGCACCCAGCGCCAGAAAGTGGTGCAGGGAAAGTAGTGGAATCGCGCCCAAGTTCACCCGGTTTGGCAGGGTGAACCGTGCGAAACATCATAAAATATCGAGCACATTCTCTGGCGGGCGGCCAAGTGCCGCCCTGCCGTTGGCAATCACCACGGGCCGTTCGATCAGGACCGGATTGGCGGCCATGGCGGCGATCAGTTCATCGTCGCCCAGCGGCCTGACGCCGATCTCCAGTTCCTTGTAGACGGTCTCGCCGCGCCGCATCAGCTCGATTGGGGCGATGGCGAGCAGCTTCACCACGCGGGCGATGTCCTCGCGCGATGGCGGCTGCTTGAGGTACTCGACGATCTGGGGCCGGATGCCCCTTCCCTCAATCAGCGCCAAGGTCTGGCGCGATTTTGAACAGCGCGGGTTGTGCCAGATGGTGACGGTCATGTGCGCGGCCCTCCCTTCAGCCAGTCATCGGTGCCGGACCCCGCCGCCTCGGCGATGTGCGACAGGCCGCGGCGGTCAAGTCGCTCGATCAGGCCGGTGAGAATATCACCGACAAGCTGCGGCCCCTTGTAGACCAGCGCCGAATAAAGCTGAAGCAGCGATGCCCCAGCGCGGATCTTCTGCCAGGCATCCTCGGCGCTGGCGATGCCGCCGGCGCCCACCAGCGGAACCTTGCCGCCGGTCATTCGGCGCATGCGCGCTAGCTGCACCGTCGACAGCCGGAACAGCGGCGCGCCCGACAGCCCGCCCGTCTCGCCCTTGTGCGAGGACGTCAGCGGCGGGCGCGAGATGGTGGTATTGGACACGATGATGCCGTCGACCTCAAGCGACAGGCAGACCTTGGCGATGTCTTCCAGTTCTTCCTCGATCAGGTCGGGCGCGATCTTGAGCAGCAAAGGCGCACGCCGCCCGTCAGACTTCGCAGCGCCGTCGAGTGCCTCACGCACCCGCGCGATCAGGGTTTCCAGTTCGTCCTTCGACTGCAGGCCGCGCAGGCCTGGCGTATTGGGCGAGGACACGTTGACGGTGATGTAGCTGGCCAGCTTGTTGAAGGCTGCCGCGCCCAGGGCATAGTCGGCGATGCGGTCACCTGAGTCCTTGTTGGCGCCGAGGTTGACGCCCACAATGCCGCCGCGGCCAGCGCGCTGCGACAGCCTGCCGAAGACGCGGGCATGACCGTCATTGTTGAAGCCCATGCGGTTGATGACGGCGTTGTCCTCGGCCAGCCGGAACAGCCGCGGCTTGTCGTTGCCGGCCTGCGGGCGCGGCGTCACCGAGCCGATCTCGACGAAGCCGAAGCCTTGCGCCAGCATGGCGTCGGGCACTTCCGCATTCTTGTCGAAGCCCGCCGCAAGACCGACCGGGTTTGGGAAATCGAGCCCGAAGCAGGACACGTGCAGGCAGGTATCGCGCGGCACCTGGACCGTGGGCACCAGCCCGGACTTGAGCGCGGCGATGGTCAGGCCGTGCGCCGTCTCCGCATCGAGCGCATGCAGTACCGGACGGGCCAGCGAGAACAAACCGCTCATGTCGCGTCCTCCGGAAACTCATGCTTGCCGCCCTCGCCCAGCGGCAGTGGCCAAGACCTCACCACAGCGGAGGCCGGCATCGGGCCATAAAGATGGGGAAACAGGTCGCCTCCGCGCGACGGTTCCCACTTGAGCGCCTCGCCCAACCGGCCCGCGTCGAGCGCCAGCAACATGAGATTTTCGCGGCCCGCGAAGTGCTTTGCCGCCGTGACCTTCATCTGCGCCACGGTGGAGAAATGGATGAACCCATCGCGCCGGTCGTCGGGCGAGCCGGTATAGCGGCCGCAGGCGCGGGCTGAATCCCATTCATCGCGGTCGATGATCTTGTAGATGTGCGTGGTGGTCATGATCTCCGCGAAACTAGGGGCGACAGCGCAATCGCACAAGCGGGCGGAGGCGGATTTTCGGTTTACTTGCAATTCGAAGGAAATCCGGTATTATTTCCTATAATATTAATACATTCGGATTCGTTTCAGGTCGGGACGCGGCGATCCCGGCACGGAACCGGAGGAGGCAGACATGTTCTCGCATGCACAGATCTGGGGCGCGCTCGACAAGCTGGCAGAGAGCCACGGCCTGTCGGCATCTGGCCTTGCCAAGGCGGCGGGCCTCGATGCGACCTCGTTCAACAAGTCGAAGCGGGTGACGCCGGAAGGCCGCCAGCGCTGGCCCACGACGGAAAGCATCGCCAAGTGCCTCAACGCCACCGGCGCGACACTCGACGAGTTCACGGCGATGGTGCAGGGGGTGCCGGCGGCGCACCGCACCATTCCGCTGATCGGCCTGGCGCAGGCGGGCTCGGGCGGCTTCTTCGACGATGCGGGCTTTCCGGCAGGCGGCGGCTGGGAGGAGATCAACCTGCCAAGCGTGGAAGACCCGAACGCCTATGCGCTGGAGATTTCCGGCGACAGCATGGAACCGGTCTACCGCAAGGGCGACAGCATCATCGTGTCACCAAACGCCACGCTGCGCCGGGGCGACCGGGTCGTCGTGAAGACGAAGGATGGCGAGGTGCTGGCCAAGGTGCTGCAGCGCGAAACCGCCAAGACGGTGGAGCTTGCCTCGTTCAACCCGGAACATCCGCTGCGCACCGTCGAGCGCAACCAGGTGGACTGGATGGCCCGCATCGTCTGGGCCAGCCAGTAGAGGAAACGGGCGGATGAAGCGGCAGCGGCACCGGCGTATCGCAGTTGGCCGGCGCGCCCCGGCCGGCGCACCGCCCGGCACGCTGGTTGCGCAGCCCGACGCGGACCAAACCAGCATCGAGATCTTCGGCTACGGTCCGAAAGGTCACGAGCGCAAGTCCCGCTGCACGGCTTCGGACATCACTGCCGCGCGCGCAGCGTGGCCCATGGTGTGGGTGGACGTGCGCGGGCTGGCAGACACCGCACTGGTGAGGCAGGTGGGCAACCTGTTTGGCGTGCACGAGCTTTCGCTGGAAGACGTGATCAACGTGCACCAGAGGCCCAAGGCAGAGGACTTCGAGACCCATGTGTTCATCGTGTTGCGGCTGCCGCCGGATTCGTCCGATGCGGCGGGCGAACAGGTCTCGCTGTTCGTGGGCAAGGACTTCCTGCTTACCTTCCAGGAGCGCGAGGGAGACTGCTTCGACCAGGTGCGCTCGCGCATTACCTCCGGGGCGGGGATCATCCACAACGGACCTGACTACCTTGCCTATGCGCTGATCGATGCCTGTATCGACTCGTACTTTCCCCATCTCGAAGCGCTCGGCGAAAGGCTGGAGTTTCTGGAAGGTGAGGTGATGCTGTCGCCTTCGCCGGGGCAAGTGAGCGAACTGCATGCGGTAAAGCGCGAATTGCTGCTGATGCGCCGCGCCATATGGCCGGCGCGGGAAATGGTCAACGCGCTGCTGCGCGGTGAATCGCGCTTCATCGGCAAGAAGACGCTGGTTTTCCTGCGCGACGTCTACGACCACACGATCCAGCTCATGGACATCGTGGAAACCTACCGGGAAATTGCCTCGGGCCTTGTCGACGTCTACCTGTCGAGCCAGTCGACCCGGCTCAACGAGGTGATGAAGTTCCTGACCATCATCGCCACTATCTTCATTCCGCTCAGTTTCCTTGCCAGTCTTTGGGGCATGAACTTCGACCGCGAGGCGAGCCCGTTCAACATGCCGGAACTTGGCTGGCACTTCGGCTATCCGCTGGCGCTGGTGTTCATGGGTGGCGTGGCCGTGGCGATGATCGCATATTTCAGGCTGAAGAAGTGGCTGTGACCCGCAACCAATCGGCACGCGCCGCATTCTGACCGCGATGGACTCGCTCACCCAGATACTGCTCGGCGCCTCGGTGGCCGAACTCGTGATCGGCCGCGCCGTCGGCCGGCGGGCAACGCTGTATGGCGCGGCACTGGGCACGCTGCCGGACCTCGACGTGCTGATCAATTATGGCGGGCCGGTCGAGAACTTCACCTATCATCGCGGCTTTTCCCATTCCCTGTTCGTGCTGAGCGCGGCAGCGCCCGTCATCGGCTGGGCGCTGTGGAAGCTGCAGGGGCTGGCCAGCCTGAAGCAATGGATGGCGATGGCGTGGCTGGTGCTGGTCACGCACGTGTTGCTCGATGCACTGACCGTGTACGGCACGCAGCTGTTCTGGCCACTGACCGAGTATCCCGTCTCGGGCTCTGCCGTGTTCATCATCGACCCGGCCTACACGGTCTGGCTGGCGCTGGGCGTGCTGGCGGTGGTGCTGCGGAACAGGCAGGACATGAAAGGCTACCGGCTCAACGCCGCAGCGCTCGTCATTTCCACGGCCTATCTCGGCTGGGCCACGGCGGCCAAGGCCCATGTCACGGAGGTGGCGGCGCGCTCGCTGGAGGCGCAAGGCATCGCCTACGCGAAGCTTCTGTCAACGCCTGCGCCGTTCAACACGCTGCTTTGGCGGTTCGTGGCGATGCATCCGGACGGGAGCTACTCGGAAGGTTACTACTCGGTGTTCGACGGCCGGGGCGAAGTGCACTTTGACCGCCATGACAGCAAGGTCGCGCTGCTCGACACGGTCAATGGCGAATGGCAGGTGGAGCGTCTGAAGTGGTTCACGCACGGCTTCTACAAGGTTTCGCAGAACTCGCCTGCGGTTGTGATCTCTGACCTGCGCATGGGCGTTGAAGGCAGCTATGTGTTCAACTTCAAGGTCGGCGACATCCTGCTGGGCGGCAAAGTGAAACCGGCCAACGAACGCGTCACCACAAGCCGCGGCGCAGAAAGGCTGCCGCTGGTGTGGCATCGCATCTGGGACCGGTCGGTGTCGCTGGCGCCATAGCTGTCATGCGCGCGCGGTGGCTTGTGCAGGCAGGCGCAATGGCATACTGCGCTGGGCATGAAAACTCCGACCAAACCGCTGGCCCTGCCCGAATTCGTCACCCTGCTGGCGATGATGGTGTCGATCCTCGCGCTGTCCATCGACGCCATGCTGCCCGCGCTTGGCCAGATCGGCAAAGACCTCGATGTGGCGCAAGCCAATGACGTGCAACTGGTCATCTCGGCGATGTTTCTGGGCTTTGCCGCCGGGCAGATGGTGGCGGGGCCATTGTCGGACAGCTATGGCCGCAAGCCGGTGATCTATGGCGGCTACGTGATCTTCATCGCCGGGTGCCTCCTGTCGATGTTCGCCTTCGACTTCACCACCATGCTGGCGGGCCGGGTGCTGCAGGGCCTTGGCGCATCGGCGCCGCGCATCGTTTCGATGGCGCTGGTGCGCGACGGCTACGAGGGCCGGGCGATGGCGCGGATTCAGTCGATCGTGATGGCGATCTTCATTCTCGTTCCCGCGCTGGCGCCGGCTGCCGGTCAGGCGGTGCTGTACGTGGCAAGCTGGCACGCCATCTTCGGCCTGCTGCTTGTGATGGCGCTGATCGCGGTCACCTGGTTCGCCATGCGCCAGCCGGAGACGCTGGCAATCGAGGCGCGCCGCCGGTTCAGCCTGGGCAACATTGCCGGCGGCATCAGGGAAGCGGTAGGGTACCGCGCCATGACCGGCTACACCATAGCCGCCGGCATCATCTTCGGGGCGTTCCTGGGCTATCTGAACTCGGCGCAGCAAGTGTTCCAGGACGCCTACAGCACGGGCGAGGCGTTCGTGCTGTATTTCGGCGGTGCGGCGCTGTCGCTGGGCGCGGCCAGCATCTTCAACTCGAAGGTCGTGATGCGGCTTGGCATGCGCTACATGACCTGGCGGGCGCTGACCGCGCTTGCGGTGGTGTCGGCAGCATTCATGCTGGTTGCCATGGCATGGGACGGCCTGCCGCCACTGTGGCTGTTCACCGGCTGGCTGCTTGCCGCGTTCTTCTGCGTCGGCATCCTGTTCGGCAATTTCAATGCCCTTGCCATGGAGCCCGTGGGCCACATGGCGGGGCTTGGCGCGGCCATGGTCGGCTCGATCAGTACGTTCATCTCGCTGCCGCTGGGCTGGGCCGTGGGCCATGCCTTCGACGGGACGGTGATGCCGCTGGTGACGGGCTTCGCCGCGCTGGCGATAGCCTCACTCTTCGCGATGTGGTGGACTGAAAAGGAACTTTGATTGGTCGCAATTCCGGACGGAAACCGGCATTGATCCCCGCCTTCGCGGGGACTGACGCTTTTCCTGGAATTGCTCCTACCCCACCTGCCACATCTCGCGGGGCGCGCGGGTGGTCAGCAGGCGGCAGCCGTCTTCGGTGATGACGACGTTCTCCTCGTGCACCAGCATCTTGCCATTGCCGTAGTCCATGCCGGGCTCGATGGTCATCACCATGCCGGGCTCCAGCACCACGGCCTCGCCGGGCATGTTCGACGGCGGCTCGGTGAGCTGCAGGCCAAGGCCATGACCGAGCCGGCCCACATTGCCGCCGGTGGCGCCGGCATCCGACATGACAGACACCATGGCGGCGGCAAGGTCTGCCGGGGTTGCGCCGGGCCGGGCGGCGGCGATGCCGGCCTCCGTGGCGCGCCAGACGATGTCCTGCACGCGCCTGGTCTCGTCGTCGATCCTGCCGATGGCGAAGTTGCGGTCGAAGTCGCAGAAATAGCCGTCAAACGTGCAGCCGAGATCGATGAACAGCACGTCGCCGTCCGCCATGGTCCGGTCTACCGGGCCAACGATGATCTGGTCGTAACCGCCAGCGCCCGAGGTGACCGCCATGAACGGAATGGCGTCAGCGCCTTGCCGGGTCAGTTCGGCCCGGAACAGCCGCGCCACTTCATGTTCGTCCATGCCGATGGAAAGCTGGCCGGGCAGCGCCGCATAGGCTGCCGATCCGATCTGGCAGGCGCGCTCGATTTTCGCGACTTCGGCGGGTGACTTCACCATGCGCAGCCGCCAGATGAGCGGCGAGGCATCTGCGAACTCGATGCCGGAGCAGGCAGCGCGAATACGGTCGAAGTCCGCGATGGGCATGCGGATGATGCTTTCTCGGCCCATTTCCCAGCCGATGCGGCCGAACTTGCGCGGCAAATCGCCAAGCACCTGCGCCATAAGCGACACGCCGTCATCCTCGGCACGCGGCGCCGGCCAGGTGCGGATGTCGGCCACCCAGGTGCGGGCGATGCCGGGTTCGCCAATGGTGGGAATGACGGCAATGGGCTCGCCCTCGCGCGGCAGCACCAGGAACCAGGGACGGGTCGGGCTTTCCCAGAACTGGGTGGCGAAGCCCGCGAAGTAGCGCCAGTTCGGCGGTGTGGTGACAACGACGGCGTCGAGCTGGCGGGCGGTCATTTCGCCTTGCGCCCGGGCCATGCGGACTTCGTATTCTGAACGATCGAAACCGCGTGGGATCATGACGCTCACACTGCCTTTCTTGCCAGTTCGCCGTTGAGTGCGCGTTCGATGAGCTGGCGGGTGTTGCCGATGCCATAGAGCGCCACGAACGAGCCGAAGCGCGGGCCCTGCGGCTCGCCCAGCAGGATTTCGTACAGCGTGTTGAACCAGGCCAGCGACACGCCGATGGAGCCGGCCTTGTTTTCCTTGGTGTAGGGCTCGCGGCGACCGACGTCATAGACTGCCGACTGGATGTCTTCTGGCGAGGCATGTTCCGGCAGTCCGGCCAGCTTGGCCGAGAGATCGCGCAGCGCCTGTGCTTCCTCGGCGGTGGCCTCGCGGTACTGCTTGGACGGCTTCACGAAGTCCTCGAAATACTTCAGCGCATAGCCGACAAGGTGATCGAGCTCGGGATGGTTTTCCGGCGAGCAGTCCGGCAGGTAGCGGCGGATGAACGCCCACAGGCCGTCCTTCGTCTCGGCGTTGGCCACGGCGGCGAGGTTGAGCAGCAGCGCGAACGACACCGGCATGTCCACCTTCGGCGGGTTGCCGTTGTGGATGTGCCAGACCGAGTTGTTGAGCCGGTCCTTCGGGTCTTCCTGGCGCTCATAGGCCGACAGGTACTGAAAGTACTCGTCCACGGCGCGCGGGATGACGTCGAAGTAGAGACGCTTCGCCGTGCGCGGCTTGTTGTACATGAAAAGCGCAAGACTCTCGGTCGGCGCGTAGGTGAGCCACTCGTCGATGGTCAGGCCGTTGCCCTTCGACTTGGAAATCTTCTCGCCGTTCTGGTCGAGGAACAGTTCGTAGATGTAATGCTCGGGCGCGATGCCGCCCAGCGCATTACAGATCTTGTCATAGAGCGGCGCGTTTGGACCGTGGTCCTTGCCGAACATTTCAAAGTCCACGCCGAGTGCGGCCCAGCGGGCGCCGAAGTCGGGTTTCCACTGCAGCTTCACGTTGCCGCCGGTGACAGGCAGCGTCACCTCGGTGCCGCCTTCGTCTTCAAAGGTAATGGTGCCGTTCTTGCCATCGACATTCTTCATCGGCACGTAGAGTACGCGGCCAGAGATGGGCGAGATGGGCAGGAAGCAGGAATAGGTTGCCTGACGCTCTTCGCCCAGCGTGGGCAGCATGATCTCCATGATCTTGCTGTACCGCTCGGCGCAGCGCAGCAGGATCTCGTCAAACTTGCCCGACTTGTAATAGTCGGTCGCGGAAGCGAACTCGTACTCGAAGCCGAAGGTATCGAGGAAGCGACGCAGCATGGCGTTGTTGTGATGGCCGAAGCTCTCGAACTCCTCGAACGGGTCCGGCACGACGGTCAGCGGCTTGTGCAGGTTGGCCTTAAGCAGGTCCTGGTTGGGCACGTTCTCAGGCACCTTTCGCATGCCGTCCATGTCGTCGGAGAAGCACAGCAGGCGGGTCGGAATGTCGGAGATGATCTCGAAGGCGCGACGGATCATGGTGGTGCGCGCCACCTCGCCAAAGGTGCCGATGTGCGGCAGGCCGGACGGGCCGTAACCGGTCTCGAACAGGATATAGTCGTGCCGCGTCTTTTTCTGCTCCATGCGCTTCAGGAGCTTGCGGGCTTCCTCGAAGGGCCAGGCCTTGCTTTCAAGGCCGGCGGCGCGAAGGGCGGGATCAACGGGTGGTCTGGACATGGGCTTTCGGCAATCGGTTCGAAACTGGGTTACTTGAAGCCGCTAGCATGTGCCAGATTGTGGCCCGAACTTAAAGGGCAGAATCACTTTCTCGATGAACGAACCGCCCGGCCATAACGCCACAGCGCAGGCAGATGCAGCCGCCGGACTGCCACCGGTGATGGTGCTCGACGGGGTGTCGGCGCGCCACGGCGCGGGCGATTACCTTGCCGCGGACAAGGCGATGAAGGCGCTGGCTGGAACGCCTCACCTCGTGTGCCATGCAGGCTACCTGGTCGGCCGGCTGGCGCTGGTGGCGCAGGTGCCGCAGCCAGTGGTGCGCGAGGCACGCGAGCAGGCACACCTGGACATTTGCGAACTGTTTGCCTTTGCCGCGCCTGCGGTGATGGCCGTGCCTACGCCTTCAGGTCTTGCCAGGGCACTGGGGCTGCCGCCCGGAGCAGACGATGCGGCCACGGTCAAGCTGGTGGCAGCAGAACTTCTGCAGCGGCTGTCATCACGGAATTATCCGAACAGCCGGGAAGCGCTGCAGGTGGCGCACTTTCTCGACCGGGGCAAGTGGCCGTGGGCGGACCGGGTGATTACCGCGCTTGGCGATGCGCGCGATCGCAACATGATGTCGGTGTTTGCAACCGGTCTCAATGTCTGGGACCGGCTGGAAGAGTGGGAAGACGAAGGCCCGCACCCGCCGGGCAGCCATGAACCGGTGAAGCCTGAAGAGGCGCAAGCCTTTCTCGCCGGACTGCTGAAGGGCAGCGCCGAGGCGCGGCCTGCCCAGGTTGACTATGCAGGGACCGTCACCGCCGCCTTCGAGCCGCGCGAGAGCCCGGCCCGCAACCAGATCGTGCTCGCCGAAGCGGGTACGGGCCTCGGCAAGACGCTGGGTTACCTCGCGCCTTCGTGGCTGTGGGCGACGCGCAACAAGCAGGCGGTGTGGATATCGACCTATACCAAGAACCTGCAGCGGCAGCTTGAGCAGGAGACCCAGCGGCTGGTGCCCGACCCGGAAGAGCGCCGCAACCGCATCGTCGTGCGCAAGGGGCGGGAGAACTATGTCTGCCTGCTCAACATGCAGGAAGCGTTTGGCCGGATGACCGCCTCGAACCCGCGCTCGGCGCTGATGGCGGGATTGATTGCACGCTGGGCACGGCACTCGAAGGACGGCGACATGGTGGGCGGAGACTTTCCCGCCTGGCTGATGGGGCTGTTCTACGATGCTGCAACGGGCGAGCGGGCCATGACGCCGATGGGTCTTGGCCTGACTGACCGGCGCGGTGAATGCATCTATTCGGCGTGCACGCATTACCGCAAGTGCTTCATCGAGAAGGCAGTTCGGGCCGGCCGCAAGGCGGACCTCGTCATCGCCAACCACGCTCTGGTGCTGCACCAGATCGCGGTGGACCAGGCACTGGGCGAAGCGAAGATGGATGAGGACCAGGAGCGCGCGGGCGGACTGAGGCGTCTGGTGTTCGACGAGGGCCATCACCTTTTCGATGCCGCCGACTCGGCGTTCTCGGGCCACCTGACAGGACAGGAAACCACCGAACTGAGGCGCTGGATACGGGGGCCGGAGACGCAGCGGCGGCGCGGGCGCGGTCTGGTCGACCGGCTGGGCGATCTGGCCGGTGACGACGATCAGGCCGAGACCCTGCTGCACGAGGTGTTAAAAGGGGCGCTCTGCCTGCCCGGCCCGGGGTGGATGCGGCGCATCCAGGCAGGTCAGCCGGAGGGTGAAACGGAAGCGTTTCTGGCGCTCGTGCGCCAGCAGGCCATCGCGCGGGCCGACAACGACCAGGGCGTCACGCTGGAAACCGACTGCCGCCCGTTCGTGGACGGCCTGCGCGCAGCAGCGGGTACGCTGGCAGCATCCTTCATCGACCTGAAGCGGCCCATGTCGGCGCTGGCGAAACGGCTGATGAAGCGGCTCGATGACGAGGCGGCGGAACTCAACAGCACCGAGCGGGCACGCATCGAGGCGCTGGCGCGTTCGCTGACCCGGCGCTCTGAGCTGACGCTGACCGGGTTCGTCGAGATGCTCGGCCGGCTGGTGGACAAGGCGGATGAACAGTTCATCGAGTGGTTCTCGGTCGAGCAGGCCTGGGACCGCGAAATCGACGTGGGGTTGCACTCGCACTGGGTGGACCCGACCATTCCGCTGGCGTCCGCCGTTCTGAAGCCTGCCGACGGCATCATAATCACTTCGGCCACGCTGCGCGACCGGCCGCCGGAAATGCCCGACGACTGGCGCAATGCCGAAACCCGAACCGGATCGGTGCACCTTCCCTATCCGGTGATCCGGCATTCGTGGGAGTCGCCGTTCGACTACATGCGCAATGCGCGGCTGGTGGTGGTCAACGACCTGGGCCGGCAGAACATGGATCAACTCGCCGCCGCCTACCGAGAACTGTTCCTGGCTGCAGGCGGGGGTGCATTGGGGCTTTTCACCGCAATCTCGCGGCTTCGCGCCGTGCACCGGCGGCTGGTGCGTCCGATGGCAGAAGCGGGATTGCCGCTCTATGCCCAGCACGCCGACCCGATAGATACCGGCACGCTGGTGGACATGTTCCGCGCCGAAGCCAATGCCTGCCTTCTGGGAACGGATGCGGTGCGCGACGGGGTGGACGTGCCCGGCGACAGCTTGCGGCTTATCGTGATGGACCGGGTGCCGTGGGGCCAGCCGACAATCCTCGAGCGCGCGCGGCGGTCTGCGTTCGGCGGGGCGCAGTGGCAGGACATGCAGGTGCGGTTGAGGCTGCGGCAAGCCTTCGGGCGGCTGATCCGGCAGGCCAATGACCGCGGCTGTTTCGTCATGCTGGACGGCAGGCTGGCCAGCCGCTTCGCCACGGCGTTCCCACCAGGGCTTCCCATCGAAAGGGTCGGTCTGGTAGATGCGATAGATATTGTGAAGGGTTTTATTGGACAGGACGCGAGGCAGGCATGAGCAGAACAATCAATTACCATCAGGCTCTCATCTACACCATGGTCACCATGATCGGCGTGGACGGACGCATCGGCAATGCGGAACTCGCCCGCATCGGCCGGCTGGTGCAGACGCTGCCTGCGTTTTCCGGCTTCGATGCGGACCGGCTGACCCACGTGGCGCAGGAGTGCGGCGAGATCCTGCAGGAAGAAACCGGCCTTCAGACGGTGCTCGCGCTGATCAGTGACGGGCTGCCGTCGGTGCTGCGCGAAACCGCCTATGCGCTGGCGGTGGAAGTGGCCATCGCCGACCGCAACATCGCGCGTGAGGAAATCCGCTTCCTGGCCATGCTGCGCGACAAGCTGGAACTGTCCAAGCTTGCGACGGCGGCCATCGAACATGCTGCGATAGCCCGCTTCCAGAGCGCTTGAATTTTTGCGCAATGCCGGACGGAAAACCGCTTCAGATCCCCGCCTTCGCGGGGACTTGCGCGTTTCCTGGCATTGCTTGATGATGCACCGAGGCATCCTGGCCGACGTGATGGCCGGGCGGCAGGCCGCTTCCGGCGGGAAAACCCTTCGCGCCGAGCGCCCGGTACTTGCTGTCATGGATCAGGCAGCTGCGGCGGGCGGTCGGCCACACCATCTGGCGCAGGAACCACTGGTCGACATGCCAGTTGGCCAGCGCCGGCGGCCT
>JAHEBA010000052.1 GCA_024642465.1 Alphaproteobacteria bacterium | reverse complement strand
TGCTCCCTTCTCAATCGATATAGGCGTCTGCCCGCATGCCGGCCCGCTCGTAGTGGATCGGCAGCACACGGCCATACAACTGCTTGCAGCGTTCCGGCGTGGCGACCATGCCCGGCTCCTCAACGTATGAGATGATAGCCACATAGCGCCGCCGCGCGCCCTTCAGCGGCGCCACCCGGTGCAGCGAATAGCGCCCGCGGAACAGCTGCAGGTCGCCAGGCTCCAGCTTCAGCACCTTCACCTTGTCCGACGTGCCGTTGAGCACCGCCGCCACTTCGTCAAAGTTTTCCCCGCCGCGCCGGAGCATTGGTGCGTACTCGAATTCGCCGCCGCCCTCGGCATTTTGCAGCGCGATGGTGACGGTAAAGTTGTTGGTGTCGAAGTGCCAGGGAAAGCCGTTGCCCTCCTCAGCCATGTTGACGATCACGTCGGCGAGCGGGTCGGCATAGCGGAAGAACTTCTCCTCCTGCAGGCAGTCGCGGATGAACGGGTCGAAGGCCGGAAAGTCGTGCACGGTGCGAAGCGGGCCGGACCTGGCGAAATTGTCAGCCGGGATGAAACTGTTGGACCGGTCAAAGAACTGCCGCTTCGGGTGGTCTGCCGGCAGCGAGGGGTCGTCCGCCGTGAAGTAGACATTGGTGCGGTTGAATGAGCGGTGGCCGTGGGCCGACACGCAGTCTGCCTCCGCCGTGAGTGCGGCGATGCCGGCCGGCGTCAGGAAGCCCTTGATGACGGCGCAGCCGTCCTCGGTCAGTAGGGCGCGCACGCGGGCCAGCAGCGCATCGCGCGAGGTGCCGTGTTCGTGGATGGGATAACGGGCAAGGTCGATCAGGTTTTCAGCGGCGTGGGGCATGGACGGCGAGGCTCCGGATGGGGTGACGCTGAAGGTATATTGGTGGCTGGATCGAGCGGTTTGGCAATAGGGAAAGTGAGGGGTGGTGAGTGGCGCCATGCCGCCATATCTGCCTGCCTCTGGCTTGCCCACACAACTGTCATCCCCCGGCTTGACCCTACAACTGTCATCCCTCTCCCCGGACTTGATCCGGGGATCAACCGGGGGACCCAGCAATCCCGGCATCTCCTTTCCACAATCGTCACCCCAGCGCAGGCTGGGGTCCAATAACCACGCCCGCAATTCATTGAACAGGCGTATTGGATGCCAGCCTTCGCTGGCATGATGGGGTGTTTGGAAACACCCACGCCAGACCGTCATCGTTGTGTCCCGGCCTTCGTGCCGGGACCCAGCTGGGCCCCGGAATTAATCCGGGGCACGGCAAGACGAGCCGCGCATCCCTTCGGATCGACGTTCTGCCCAAGACCAGGAAACACGGGCCACTCAGCGTCGCACCGGTTGTTTGTATGGTAAAGGCGCTTCACTGAGCGGCCCGTCCGCAGGCGACTGCACCTTTCCGCTCTCTCCGGACCCGCCATTGGCAGCATCCAGGTTGTGCATTACGCGATCCTTCCGGACCGGGTCGGTGTCAGGTGCCCGGCAACGAGGGGCGCGGGCGTTACTCCACGCATCGCTGCCGGAACCGGCGGCCTTTCCTGCGAAGCGGCAACGCGTCCGTTCGTTCCTCTCAGGATCGGTGAGAAGGAATATAGTCCATTATAGGAGAAAGGTCAAGGCTCTGCAGCGGGGCGACCGGGCTTGATCCCACAACGTCATTCCCGGCTCTACTTACTAGCGTCATCCCCCGGGCAAGCCGGGGTATGACAATCTGTTATGATGCGCGTCAAAGCAGCCCCTACCCCATCGCCGCCAGGCGGCCGAGGGCGTCCTTGACCTGACCGGCACGCGCGGTGAGTTCCTCGCACCGTTCCTTGGCTTCCTCGATTACCTCCGGCGGGGCCTTGGCCACAAAGCCCGGATTGTTCAGCCGGCCCTCGATGGCCGCGATGTCCTTGGCCGTCTTGTCGAGTTCCTTGTTGAGGCGCGCCTTTTCTGCCGCGAAGTCGATGACGCCGGCCAGCGGCAGCGCCACCACCGTCTCGTCCAGCACTATCTGGGCCGAGCCTTCCGGCACGGTGTCCGCCATGGTCAGGCTTTCAAGCCGCGCCAACCGGGAAATCTCGGCTTCCCAGCGCTTCGCCCGCGCCGCCGACTCGTCCGACGGGTGCGCCAGCACACAGGCGATCTTGGCGCCCGCCGGCACGTTCATCTCGGCACGCACCGATCGGATTTCGGTGATCAGGCGGATGACCCAGCCCATCTCGGCATCGGCGCCTGCATCGCCCAGCCCCTCGTAGGCAGGCCACTGCGCAGTGACCAGCATGGTGTCCCTGCCCTCGTCCCCGGCGGTCTTCTGCCACAGTTCCTCGGTGATGTAGGGCATGAACGGGTGCAGCAGCTTGAGGATCTGGTTGAGCGTCCACGCGGTCATGGCGCGGGTTTCGGCCAGCGCGCCTTCGTCCGTGCCGTTGAGGATCGGCTTCGACAACTCCACGTACCAGTCGCAGAAGGTGTGCCAGATGAAGCTGTAGAGTGCGCCTGCCGCCTCGTTGTAGCGGTGCTCCTCGATGGCCTTCGTCACCGCATCGCGGGTGCGCGCAGCCTCGCCGGCGATCCAGCGGTTGAGCGTCACTTTAGCTGAGGCCGGATCGAAACCGGTGGCGCGGGCGGCCCCGTTCATCTCGGCAAAGCGGGCGGCGTTCCACAGCTTGGTGCCGAAGTTCCGGTAGCCTTCGACGCGAGACGTGGCGAGCTTGATGTCGCGCCCCTGCGCGGCCATGGCGGCCAGCGTGAAGCGCAGCGCGTCTGCCCCGAATTGGTCGATCAGCTCCAGCGGGTCGATGACGTTGCCCTTCGACTTCGACATCTTCTGCCCCTTCTCGTCGCGGACAAGGGCGTGGATGTACACGGTGTCGAACGGCACCTGGGGGTTGCCGTCGGGCTTCTTCATGAAATGCAGGCCCATCATCATCATGCGGGCGACCCAGAAGAAGATGATGTCGAAACCCGTCACCAGCACGTTGGTGGGGTAATAGCGCTTCAGTTCCGGCGTCTGTTCCGGCCAGCCGAGCGTGGAGAATGGCCACAGGGCGGAGGAGAACCAGGTGTCGAGCACGTCCTCATCGCGGGTCAGCATGACGCGCGAGCCATAATGGCTCTCGGCCTCTTCCAGCGCCAGGTTCTCGGTTTCTGCGACGAACACCCTGCCGTCCGGGCCGTACCAGGCCGGGATCTGGTGGCCCCACCACAGCTGGCGCGAAATGCACCAGGGCTGGATGTTGCGCATCCACTCGTAATAGGTCTTTTCCCACTGCTTCGGCACGAACACGGTGTCGCCGTTCTCGACCGCCGCGATGGCGGGCTCGGCCAGCGTCGCGGCATCGACGTACCACTGGTCGGTGAGGAACGGCTCGATCGGCACGCCGCCGCGATCGCCGTGCGGCACCATGTGCTTGTGCGGCTCGATCTTTTCCAACAGGCCGCGCTCTTCCATCATGGCGACGACGAGCTTGCGGGCCTCGAAGCGGTCCTTGCCGTGAATGGCGGCGATGGTGGCCTTGAGCTCGTCAGACGCAGGCACGCCGGCGAGGAAGTCCTCGTTGCCATCGAGTACGATGGAGGCATCGCGCTCCATGATGTTGATCTGGGCGAGGTCATTGCGCTTGCCGACCTCAAAGTCGTTGAAGTCGTGCGCGGGCGTGATCTTTACAGCACCGGAGCCTGCTTCCGGATCGGCATAGTTGTCGGCGACGATCGGAATGCGCCGGCCCACCAGCGGCAGGATGACGTTCTTGCCAATGAGGTCCTTGTAGCGCTCGTCGGCCGGGTGCACGGCCACGCCGGTGTCGCCCAGCATGGTCTCGGGGCGCGTGGTGGCGACGGTGATGAAGCGGCCTTCCTCGCCCTCGATGGGGTATCTGAAGTGCCACAGATTGCCCTGCGTCTCGACCTGCACGACCTCAAGGTCAGAGATGGCGGTGAGCAGCTTCGGGTCCCAGTTAACCAGCCGTTTGTCCTTGTAGATCAGGCCTTCGCGGAAGAGCTGCACGAACACCTTGAGCACGGCGGCAGACAGACCTTCGTCCATGGTGAAGCGCTCGCGCGACCAGTCGCACGAGGCGCCAAGCCGGCGCAGCTGGCCGACGATGGTGCCGCCACTCTCCGCTTTCCACGTCCAGACTTTCTCGAGGAATGCCACGCGACCGATGTCGCGCCGACCCGGCTCCTGGCGCTCGGCCATCTGGCGTTCCACCACCATCTGGGTGGCGATGCCGGCATGGTCGAGGCCCGGCTGCCACAGCACGTCCCTGCCCCGCATGCGCTCGAACCGGCACAGGATGTCCTGGATGGTGTTGTTGAGCGCGTGGCCCATGTGGAGCGAGCCGGTGACGTTCGGCGGCGGGATGACGATGCAGAACGGGTCGCCGTCGGGGCGCTGGTTCGCCTTGAACGCACCGGACGCCTCCCAAGCGTCGTACAGGCGGGTTTCGATGTCAGCCGGGTTGTAATGCTTGTCGAGCATGGTCTGTCACGGAATCTGTGAGGAAATGAAAGAATGCGGTGGGTTAAACACCACTGCAGGCGCCGTTGCAACCGGCGAAACCGCGCAACTGGCCTGTCAGCGCTTGAGACCGGTGATGCGGGCGATCTCGTCCTTCACCGCCTGCTCGACGATGGGGGCCAGATTGTCGGCCAGCCAGTCCTCGATCAGCGGGCGGATCATGGCGATGAACGCCTCCTCGTCCGGCATGGCGCGGGCCACGTGGTCGGGCATGTGTTCGTCGAACCAGTTCGCGAGTTCCGGCTCGATGATGCCGCGGATCATCGCCTCGAGCTGGAAGTGCCCTTCTTCCACGGGCTCGGGCTGAGGCTCCGGTGCCGCGTCGACGGCATCGGCCTCGACATAGGATTCCGGCTCCTCGTAATACTGAGGTTCTTCCTGTGGCGGGGCGTCTTCGACGGTCAGCGGTGCTGCCTGCTCCGCGACCGGTTCGGCATACTGTGGCTGGGTGCCCGGCAGGCTGACTGGCTCAGGCTCCATGCCGTAGCCATCGAGGCTCTGGTCCAGCGACCATTCGTGATAGTCGGGCGAATAGCTGACCGAGCCGGATACCAGCTCGCTGGCGGCATACTCCCCGACGTGAGCTTCTTCGGGCGGCAGCGAACTGCGCAGTTGCAGCGGCTGCTCTTCCACCGGCGGCGGCTGGTAATGGCCACGCGAGCGGGCTTCCTCGCGGCGTGCATCTCCGCCAAGCAGGGAAGCCATCGACCTGCCCGTGTCGGCCCTGGTGCGCGTGCTCAGCGACGACAGCCTGTTTCTCAATGCCATGTAGGTTTGCGAGCCTTCCAGCGAATAGCGGAACCGGTATGGATTTGGGGAATGATAGCGCTCCGTGACGGGTTCGTCATCCCGGACTGGATTGGCAGGAGGCGGCGCGGGCTCGGCAGCCGGCGACTTTGGCTGGGCAAGCGGCCGCAACACGGTCTGAACGTTTATGCGCGGCTGGCCTGGCGCCGGCGCTGCCGCGGCGGGGGCCGTGCGCACATCAGGCGCAGCCGGCGGTGCACCGGGTGCCGCTGGCTCCGGCCTTGCGGCAGCGTCAAGGCCGCCGTCTGCCTCGATCGCCTTGCGGATCGAGAACAGCAACTGCTCCACGCTTTGCTCGCCAGGCGGACTGCTTTCAGGCTTACCCATCGACCCCACGCACCTTGCCCATGGCAGGACACACTACCCCGAACCAGTATCGGGGAACGAACGGCCTGCTTACAAGGTTAGTTGGTGATGATTCGCGTCTTTGTCGACAGCTTGTTGCTGCAGATAATCATTCCGGGTTGTAGATGCGGGCACCGAACGCCTTGTCCTTGACCTCGTCATAGTTGACCGATGGGTCGTACACGGCCACCGAAAGGCGCAGGTCTTCAGCAGTCATGCGCCCGGTGGCCGCAATAAGCTGATAGCCGGCCACGATGCGGTCACGCCGCGCGTTGGCCAGTGCGATGGATGCAAATACCAGTTCGTTTGCCGCATTCAGCACGTCAAGCGTGGTGCGCGTGCCCACACGGGCCTCTTCCCGGACGCCCTCAAGCGCAATTCTCTGGGCCGCCACCGCATCTTCAGCTGCCTTAATTGTGGCCGTTGCTGCCTTCAACAGGTGCCATGAGCGCACAACGGCCTCTCGAACCTGCCGGTGTGCATCGAGAACCTCGAGCCGGCGCTGGCTGGCGGTCTGTTTGGCTTCACGGATGCGCGAGTAAGTACTCCCCCCATCATAAAGCGGAATGGACAGCACACCTCCTACGCTACCTGACTCCAAATCAAGCAAAGACGAATTCGGTTCCGCAGCCACCGAGTATGCAGCTTGGAAACCCAACTGAGGTAGCAGGTCGGCCTTGCGAACGCCGATGCTTGCAATGGCAGCCTCCTCGTTGAAAGCCGCTGCCAGAATTTGCGGGCTGGTCTCTGAGGCAACATTGATTGCATCCCGCAATGTCTTTGGCACCCGCGGTGACAGGCCTGGGTACTTCAGCTTACCTGGTGCTCCTCCGATCACTCGTACATAGTTTGCAACTGATGACTCAAGGTTGCCGATGGCGACGGCAAGGTTGCCCTGCGCCTCTGATGCCCGGGCGCGCGCTTGTGCCACATCCGTTCTAGTAATCTCACCAACATTGAAACGAGCCTGCGACGCGCGGACTTCTTCTTCAAAGAATTTGAGTGATCGCTGGCGATAGTCGACGATCTCGCGATCCCGCAGGACATCCATGTAGGCAGTTGCTGCGCTGAGAAGGACTTCCTGCTCGACTGCCAGCAAGTTCTGATTACCGGCAGCGACTGAGGCTTCTGCTTCTCTCACAGCATTCTTGGTACGGAAGCCATCAAAAATGGGCTGGTTCAGGGTTATTCTGAAGCTTCGATTGGTGAAATCACTTTTGCCGCTTGCGCGCTCACCGAAATTTGAAGCGTCCGAATCGGTCACAATAAACGATGTTCCCTGCCAGTTCCGATCAACCCGACCCTCCGCCTCCACGGTGGGCCGCCAACCGGATTTCGCCAATGGTACACGTTCATCGGTAGCACGCTGCCGAGCTTCTTCCGCCTTGAGCTGCGGGTTCGTCATGTAGGCCTTGGCCAAGGCTCCAGCGATCGTCTCCGCCGCTACCGCTGCCGCCGGCATCAACAGCAGGAGGGCTAGCGAACCGCTTACTATCAGTCGGCCAATCACTCTTTCAGATCCTTGGTGCCGCAATTTCAGGAAGGAATCGCAATGAAACATTGCATGTCAAACTGGACCGCGACCAGTTAACAGCTCCTTAACCAATGGCGTCAGATCAACACAGGCAGACGGCGAACGCAACCGAGAGAAGCACCAGGAGGCCAATTGGCACACAAGGAACTATCAATTTAAACGTAAGGTTGATTGATCTGTGAAGAAGGCGATCGACATTCCCTGCCGGTAGACCTGCTGGATCACGCAATAGATCGCGGCGAGAGGATCGAACTCTGCAAGTCGGGGTCCATAATGTGCACCGTACTCGGAGCCAAGCTTGCTGCCCTGAGAGATGTCCAGCGCCACTCTCGCTCGCTGCCTGCCGAACCAATCAATACCCCGGACCTGGATCGAATCTTTGGTGATATGCTTGAGATGACACTGGTTGCCGCCCTCTTCAGAGGTAACTTCTGTAACAAATTCTGTCGACCCGGATCGATACAACGCTGCTGCAACTGTTTACTCCTTAAACTATCTGTAAACAGTTCAACCCGCTGGTTAATCGCATTAAAGCACACTGTGCATGGGGTTGAATTGAAGTTTTGCCCTTCACCCCCTGAACAGAGGTGACGCAGACAGCTTAACGAGACAAAAATTGGCTCATAATTCGACGGGCGTCGACGAAAAGGCGCGATGCATGCCCACCCTATCAGCTTTCCCCGGCCGCAAGAATGCAGTCGATCTGTACTTTGAAGCCCACCCAACTTAGCGCCACCCCCAATGAGGAGGCTTGAAGATCAAGGGGACGCGAAAAAGGTAGCGCCAATCAGTCAACAACCAGCGGCCGAATGAGACGTCGTGCGATTGTTGGTCGGCTGATTGATCAGAAGATAAAGCCCGGATTGGGCCGATCGAACTCTGCCAACGCCGGTATGCTGGCGTCGAAAACGTCCCGCTCGGCAATCTGGTTCCCGCTACGGGTAAAGACGCGGGCGCGCGCCATATCCGTCGCGCCTACAACTGCAACAAGGCGCCCGCCGTCTGCCAACTGGTCCAGCAAGGTCGACGGTACTTCTTCCACGCGGCCATTGATGATGATCGCGTTGTAGGGGCCTTCCGACGCATACCCGGTCTTCAACGGTGCCTCGACAAGGGCAACATTGGCAATTTCCAGCCGCAACAGGTTCTCGTTCGCGGCCTTTGCCAGCCCTTCATCGCTTTCGACGGCAACCACCATCTGGGCCAGATGGCTGAGCACGGCCGACGAGTAACCCGAGCCTGCGCCGATATCCAGCACGAGATCTCCGGGTGCTATACGCGCCGCCTGAACCATGCGGGCGTAGGCCATCGGCTCCAGCAGGTACCGCCGCGAATTGCCCTCGCCGGCAACCAGCGTGATGTCCTCGTCCATGTAGGCCAGCGGCTTGAGATGTGCAGGGACGAACTGCTCGCGCGGCACCGCCGCCATGGCATCAATCAGCCGCCGGTCGGTAATACCGTTTGGCCGCACTTGCGATTCGATCATGTTTTCGCGTGCAACTGAGTAGTCGAGCATATGAACTTGGCCTTGCCTGCCTGAAGTTGGATCGGCGCCCTTGCAATCAAGGGCCCGTGCGCGATGCATAGCAACCGTTTCCGCCCCCGCCAAGCCCGATTGTGGATAGTGCAAGTCAACGATGTCCAGCAAAGTCCGAAACCAGCCGTTGAACAAGCAGCGCGCCTCGTCTATAAGCAGCGCCGCTCCGGGCAAAATCAGTGTCCGTCACGAAGGCCTCGTGGGAGAGTGGCTATCCATCGGATTGCAAATCCGCTTACTCCGGTTCGATTCCGGACGAGGCCTCCACAAACCGTCCAGTTTTGCGGCAACGTGTTCCGGACATGTGGCATATGGGCCACAGTCTCCAAAAAATGTAACACCTTCCTGCGCCGATACCCCTGCGGGCCACACATTCGCCCAGTTGTTACCGACATTCGTCTGGCATCGTTTCCAGCAGCGGTGTATGGATACGTGTGGTTGAATCTTTGCGCATTTATGAGGCTTCCTTGTTCCGTCAAGTTGCAGTCGTTGCCATTTTACTGACGCTTGCCGGCTGTGCCGGCGGGCCGACGAGTCAGGCTCTGCTGGAACCGCGCACCATTGACGTGGACACCACAGCGGAGCCCGCCGGCGGCATCATTTCCAGCCACATCCAGCAGCTGCAGGCCAAGACCAGCCCTAGTTACGTGACCCTGGTGGTGCACGAAAAGGAGCAGCTGGGCGGCCGGCGGTCTTCGGTTCTGCCGGAAGCACTGACATCGGGCAGCGGCTTCGTTGTCGGCGACGGACTTATCATGACGGCCGGCCACGTTGCGGTGAAGGCTGGCAACAGCGTTGATGCGCGCGCATCGGACGGGCGCGTCTACAGCGGCCGGGTCGTGGCCGTGCTGCCTGACAACGACATGGCGCTGATCAAGTTGCGCAGATTCTCGGCATCGGCTGTCACGCCGTCGCCGCAGCACTGCCTCTCACGTGGAGCTCCGGTGTTCTCGCTCGGCAAGCCGCATGCATCGAACGACACCGCCCGCATCGGTTCAGTAAACTCGATGAGCTTCGGCCGTGCGGTGCGCTATAACGGGTTCGGTTATCCCGATGCCATGGAATTGCGGATGGCGACGAAAAAGGGCGAATCGGGCGGACCGCTGTTCGATAACAATGGCCAGCTTGCCGGCATGCTGGTGTCCACCTTGTCGGATGCCAACGGCAAACCTCTCAACCTTGCCCACGCCATTCCTACGCCGGCGCTTGCAAGGTTCCTGTGCGAAAACGCGTCCTGCTCGGCTGACTGGCGTTCACTTGTCGGCAAGGACCCCAACCGCTGCCCGGCCACCTGAGGCCGCGCCGACCCACTCTGCATGAACGAAACAAAACGGGCACCGCATGAACCCATGCGATGCCCGCCAGCGTTTGCGTGAACGGTTTCAGCGGTTATGGCAGCAGAACCGTGGAGCCCGTGGTCTTGCGGCCTTCGAGGTCCTTGTGGGCCTGCACTGCGTCGGCCAGGGCATAGGTCTGGTTGACCTCGATCTTGACCGCGCCGGACCCGACGACGTCGAACAGGTCGGCGGTGTTGGCCTGAAGCGCCTCGTCGGAGGCGACATAGGTCATCAGCGTGGGGCGGGTGAGATACAACGAGCCCTTCGCTGCCAGGATGCCGGTGTCGAAATCCTTCACCGGGCCCGAGGCGGCACCGAAGCTGACCAGCAGGCCTCGCGGGTTGAGCGAATCGAGCGATGCCATCAGCGTGGCCTGGCCGACGCCATCGTAGGCAACAGGCACGCCCTTGCCATCGGTCAGTTCACGAACCCGCCTGGCAACGTCTTCCTTCGTGTAGTCGATGACCTCGTCGCAGCCGAGCAACTTGGCCAGCTCCGCTTTTTCGGGCGAGCCTGCGGTGCCGATTACCCGGACGCCAAGGTGCTTGGCCCACTGCACGGCAATGAGGCCGACGCCACCGGCCACGGCGTGGAACAGGATGGTCTGGCCCTTCTCGACCTTGAAGGTTTCGCGAAGCAGATATCGGACGGTCATGCCCTTGAGCATCATAGCGGCCGCGGTCCGGTCGGCGATGTTGTCCGGCAGCTTCGACAGGCGATTGGCCGGCATGTTGCGGGCCTGCGAGTAAGCGCCGATCGGGCCTGCGCCATATGCAACCCGGTCACCGGCCTTGAGGCTGGTCACGCCGGCCCCGACCTCTTCCACGACGCCGGCGGCTTCCAGGCCGATGCCGCTCGGCATTGGCAGCCGGTATGCGCCGGAACGGTGATAGGTGTCGATGTAGTTGAGGCCGACTGCGGTATGGCGGACACGAACTTCGCCGGCGCCGGGCGCGGCCAGTTCGACGTCCTCGTACTTCATTACCTCGGGACCGCCGGGCTGGTGGAATCGGATAGCCTTCATGGGTACTGCTTGCCTCCTGCTGGGATTGGGATTGCGCCTCTTGTGCCGTGGATTGCAGCGGAGCGCAATCAGCCTTCCATCAGGTGGCGCATGATCGCAACGAGCCGCTCCCAATCCAGGTCCTCAAGCGGAATGAGCCGCACGTCCAGTACGGCCGCCTTGCCCATCAGCGCCTCGTAGCGGGGCTGGCCGCTGGCATCGTCGAAAAGGTCAGTCGTGACGAGCAGGCCGACGCGCTCACCGGGCTGTCCGAAGTGGTCACACAGGTTGTCTGCCTCATGCACCGCATCCATCATGCGGGCGCGGTGCTTGCGATCCGACGACGACAAGGTGGAGCGCAACGCCTTGCACGAGACGAAGCCCGGCCGCTCGCCGCGGCGGAAAATCAGGTCGATCTCGTTCTCGCCCTCGTATCCGTTGAACTCCCAGCGCACCATCTGGGAGTAGAAGGCCTCATCGGCGCCGGCTTCCATGGCCGCGAGCCAGACCAGTTCCTCAAGCCAGCCACCGGTGACGAAGCGCTTGGCATCCACATCCGGCAGCACGAACTGGTCGGCTGCAGGCTGAACGATGCCGGTGCGCAGCATCCGGTCGAACAGGCTCGCAACCTCATCGGGCGTGGCTTGCTGGTTGCGCAGGAAGCCCGGCCAGTCGGCAGCGCTGACGGGCCTCGAGTCCAGCAGCGTATCGCGCAGTTCCTCGAAGGCGGGATAGTGGTGCTCGATTTCCTGCGTGAGGGGACGGCGCCGCAACGCAGTTTCGAGATCGCCGCCAGTCCACTTCAGGAATGCGGAGCGTTCGGTCAAAATCTCTTCTATGGTTGGCATGGCAAGAACTGGTAACCTGATAGCTACATTCCGAACCGGCAACCGGTTTTTAATATAAATCGCCTTGGTGGCAAGTGACTCGATGAACTACAAGTTGAATCAACTGGCGGCAGCAGTTGCCCCTCCTCCGATATCCGAGTCCGCCGGCTGGCTGGCCGGCAACACGTCCGGCCTTGCGCCGATCAACCTGTCGCAAGCCGTGCCAAGTTATGCGCCGGCGCCGGAAATGGCTGAACATGCCGCCCGCTGCCTCACCGACGGCACCGCGACATTGTACACCGACATTCTGGGAATCGCACCTCTTCGCGAAGAGCTCGCATCCCACATGTCTGCCGCCTATGCGGGCAAAGTGGGACCGGCGGACGTTGCCATCACTGCCGGTTGCAACGCCGCGTTCTGCCAGACCATCCTCGCACTCGCCGCGCCCGGCGACAACGTGGTGCTGACCACGCCCTGGTATTTCAATCACCAGATGTGGCTCGACATGCAAGGCATCGGCATCCGCACCATTTCCGCTACCGGCGGCGGCACCGCCCTGCCCGATCCCTGCAACCTCAAGGCCGTATGCGATGCACGCACCCGCGCCCTGGTGCTGATCTCGCCGAACAATCCCACCGGCGCAATCTATCCGCCCGAGCTTCTCGGCCGGTTCTACGAGGCATGCCAGCAGGCCGGCATCGCGCTGGTGCTGGACGAGACATACAAGGACTTCCTCGATCCGACATTGCCGCCGCACGGCCTGTACGCCCGGCCGGACTGGCGCGGCACGCTGGTGCAGCTGTTCAGCTTCTCGAAGTCCTATGCCCTCACCGGCCAGCGCGTGGGCTCGCTGATTGCGGGACCGGAACTCGTCTCCACAGTGGAAAAGGTGCAGGACTGCATCACCATCTGCGCGCCCCATGTGGGCCAGGAGGCAGCGCTTTACGGCCTGCGCCATCTCGATGACTGGAAGGCCGGCAAGCGCCGGCTTATGGCGCAACGGCTGGATGCCATGTACCAGGCCTTCCCCGCCCATGCGCCGGCCTACGAGGTGGTGAGCGCGGGAGCCTTCTTTGCCTATCTTCGCCATCCGTTCGCCGGTCGCAGTGCACGCGATGTCGCCATAGGACTTGCCCGGGACGCCGGTGTGCTTACACTGCCCGGATCGATGTTCGGCCCCGGCCAGGAGCAGTATCTGCGCCTCGCCTTTGCCAATGTTGAGGCAAGCCTGATGGATGATGCCGCACGGCGGCTGCAGGACTACGCGTTGCGGCAGGATGCGGCGCCACTGGCGGCAGCTTCCGGATAGGCCTTGCGAGATGAGCTTCGAGATCAAGATCTGGGGATGCCGTGGCTCCATTCCCGTCGCCACGCCGGAGAACATCCGCTTCGGCGGCTCGACCGCATGCGTCGAGCTGTCGATCAAGAGGCAGACGGTCATCATCGATGCGGGCTCCGGCATTCGCGAGCTGGGAACGCAGATCCTGGCGCGGGGCACCAACCAGGCCCACCTGCTGCTGTCGCACGGCCACTATGATCACCTGATGGGGCTGCCGTTCTTTTCTCCAGTCTATGACCGCGGCATGAAGCTGGACATCTGGTCGGGCCACACCGGCGGCAATCCGTGCACCCGCGACATCCTCGCCGGTTTCATGAAGGAACCCTACTTGCCCGTCACCATCGACATCATGTGCGCCAACATGAGCTTCCATGACATCAAGGCGGGATCGGTTCTGGATCTGGGCCACGGCATTACCGCGACGTCGGCGCCCACCAACCACCCCGGCGGTTGCCTTGCCTGGCGGGTGGACAGCGATGACCGCAGCTTCGTCTACCTGTCCGACCACGAGCACGGCAACGAAGCCATTGACGTGGCGCTGGTCAAGTTTGCCCGTGGCGCCGACCTGATGGTCTACGACGCCATGTACACCGACGAGGAATACGAGAAGCGCAAGGGCTTCGGTCACTCCACCTGGCGGCAGGCGTGCAAGGTTGCAAAGGCGGCGGAGGTCAAGGAGTTGCTGCTGTTCCACCATGCGCCCGAGCGCACCGACCGGGCGCTCGAATCAATCGAGGCCCAGGCCCACAAGCTGTTTGCCGGCGCCAGCGCTGCGCGCGACGGGCAAATCATCAAGCTAGATTGATACATCTGAGCAGCATGCCTTGCCTGCGACTGATTGCTTTGCTGTCGCCCAACCGGTTTGACAAGCATGAACCTGCCCGTCGCCTGAAACAGCAGTTCGCAGCAATGGACTATTGCGACCTGACGGCCTTCATTGCCCGGCGTCGCAGCGGCGAAAGTCCGGCCATGTCCCGGCTGGCCGCAGAATTGTCATTCGATCTGCACTATCCAAGGTGACCGCAAATGGCGCGTATCCGACCTGTTCTTGCACCGGGTGCGGCCTGCTGATCAATGTTGAGGCGGCACTCAAACAGGTCTGGAGCGTGAAGTCACTACAATGATGGTGATGGCACGCGCCGTAGGCTCTCCCCGATTGCGAGAGGCGAATTAGGCTTAGTGTCTTGGCGTCTCTCCTCTCCGCGCCCGTGTCATCATAACCTTTTATAGCGCCCAGCCCAACACACTCAGGATGACGGCTGTTGGAGACAAAGCGACTTATGCTGGCTCTTCACCCTCGTCTGCCTTGCCATCCTTCAATGCAATGCACATCAGGCTTGGTGGACCCCCGTGCAGCTTCATGTCAGTGACCTCATGCATCTGATCTGGCTGAAGCCAATGCAGTCGGTCGAATTGCAAAGGTTGCCGCTGTCCACAAACCGCAGCTTCATGTCGGCAGAGAGTGTTCTTCGGCGATAGCTGAGAACCTCGTCGTATCCCTTCATCCGGCACCAAATCTTAGCAGCTACTCTCCCGCATTGGTCACTTCCTTCCAAGCAAAACGCCACTGGCTGACCATCGTAGAGAGGGGCAAAGAAACTGCGTGCTGACCCGGCTTCCGCTTGTGCGGCGCCACCCGCAAGCAGCGTTGCGGTCAAGAGGATTGGCTTGAATGCCGATGAAGGGGTTATCAGTCTCAACCCGAGCCTCCTTCCATTCTTGAGCTCGAATAGCTGAACGAGAATGCCGGTAGTGTTGGGGCAGCAGTTCACGTTTTCGCCAGCGAGGCTGTTGATCCCCTCTGGCACACTCCAATGCGGCGGAGGAGAGGCCAGATGGGTCAGCCGCATGTGAGTAAAGTGTCTCAGCACGCAACCAGACCTTACAGCGAGCAAGCTTCGTGCCAGTACACCATTCTGGGGAAAACGAATTCGGAATCATGAGTTGATTTGCTAGCATATCAACTGCTGGCCCGGACTGGACCTACAGTGAAACTCTGAGCCAGCCCGGGCCGGTGACCTGCTCGCGTTCCAGCTAAATGCGGCGGCACGGCTGAGGCGCGGCAGTGTCACTGGTCCGGTATGATGAACCATCTAATGGCGTTTTGATGACAGTCGCAGTCCTACATAGGGGTAGTAGCCTAGAGTCCGCTTTGTGCCAGCATCTGCCGTAAACGCCGTTCTGATAGGTGCCGGGAACGCTGGGATTGTGGACACTCTCGCCACGAAGCAGATAATCTCAATCTGAGGTCTCATCAAAACATGACATTGGGATGAGAGGTCGTCTTATGTTTCGCAATTCTGGGATAGTCGGAGGCAGATCATGTTGCTGAACAGATGCCACTCAATCGACAGTGAGCGAAAAATTGGATCCAATTAAATCTTCACCTGAGCTCGCCGCAGTCGCCGCCCGCTGGTTGAATGCATTGAAACACAAGCAGCGCGAGACGCTGACCAACATGTTCTGCGCATCCGAGCACATCCGTTACATTGGCAGCGGCTTTAATGAACTCTGGTCGGGCCAAATCCTGCGTAACGGATATGCCGATCATGCAGAAGAGATCCCCGAGTTCACGATAGAGAGTGATCAATTCGAGGCATTCGAGTCCGGCGACACCGGGTGGGCCTCATGGGCGGGGCAAATAACGTTTCCCGAAAATGGCACGAGCTGCGTGGAGCGCTTTACGTGGGTGTTTGTTCTGGAGCACGGTACCTGGAAAATTGCCCACATTCACGTATCGAATCCGACATCCAATGTTGAAAAACTGGGCGTGGAACACACTGCATTCGATCGCCTGATGAACGCGGCGAAGGAAGAGTTCAGTGCTCCTTCCGGCGAAGATACCGCGACCGTCATGTTCACTGACATTGCCGACTCGTCCTCCATCGCGGCTACGGTTGGTGACAGAGCCTGGGCCAAAGTTATCGGCGAGCACCTCCGTGCTGTCTCCGAGACAGTCGAAAGTAATGGCGGTAAAATCGTCAAGACGCTGGGCGATGGCACGATGTCGACGTTTTCATCTACTCGCAACGCCCTTGCTACTGCAATATTGATTCAGAAAATGGCATCCCAGCAGAGCGGAGGCTTAAGGCTGGAAGTCCGGATTGGCATCCACACAGGCGATGTCGTGCAGTCGAATGGAGACTTCTTCGGTACGGTCGTCAACAAAGCCGCTCGAATTGCTGCGTCGGCAAATCCCGGACAAATCCTGGTTTCAGACGCCAGCAGAGCGATGGTCGCGGGCAGCCCTGAGTTCACATTTGAAAGTCCGGTCTCTGTCGCTCTTCGTGGCATCGAGGGCAACCATTCAATTTCCACCCTGACTTACGCTTGAGATTTGCAAAGGGACCGTTGGTTTCATCAAGCTGGCATTGTGAAAGGGTCAAAATCTGCTGCTTCCGGCTTTCCCGAAGAATGTCTGCAGTGCCCCTAAAAGCTGCCGTCTTTCGGGGCAGCACAGGTAGCTTGTGAAATTTGCCTGCGAAATCTGTTCACTATTGGAATGGACTAGTCTGTCTGATGAGCGACATATCGCGAATGACGTGGTAAGGCTCCCTGCTGCCGTTAGCTGCGTCGCAGCAACATGTCTGCACCGGGTCATTAGCGGACTCTCTGGGCAAGCTTAGTGGAGGTCCGCTGCACCCCCGAAAGCGGCCATAGCCATCACCCTTCTGCGATGTCCGCTATGTGCCAGATCCGGTCATCGCGATGCCGGTGGGTGGGAGCCGTTCGCTGCATCAGGAGCGGCTATTGAGGTCCGACCGTTAGATCCGGTCGGCCGCCTCGGCTGTTTGACTTCTGTCGAGCAGCAGGGCGCCGCGCTCGATACCTTCGATGCGCGCCGCGACCAGGCGTTGTGGCGGTCCTTGCGCAACCTGATCCCCAAGTGGGACGCGCTGATCGACGCCTTCAACGCCGAGATCAGTGTCAGCGAAGCCTGCTAGGTCGGGCCGGCGCATTGTGACGGTTTGCTCCCCGCGTGAGGACGTATTAACGTTGGCGGCCTAGGGAGGGCTCTACTATGCTCGAACAAAATTCCTGCTTTACTGGAATCGTGCTCGGCGCCGCGCTGCTGATCGCCTCGTCCGCATCGGCGGTGGCGCAGGACAAGGTGGTCAGCGTGTCGACTCTGGATTGGCCGCCCTACACGGGCGGCGGGCTACCGAAGGGCGGCGCGACGACCGAGGTGGTGCGCGCCGCTTTCGCGAAGGCCAGCTACACGACCGATGTCGAATACCGGCCCTGGAAGCGCGCGATCGACATGGCCGCCAAAGGAACAGATCGAGTGGTCGCTTATTTCCCGGGCTACCATTGCAAGCACCGCGACGGCTTCATCGCGTCCGAGCCGATCGGCAGCGGCCCGCTCGGCTTCGCCGAGCATGTCGACGAGCCGATTACGTGGACAAGCATCGACGACATCGGCGAGCAGAAGCTCAAGATCGGCACGGTGCTTGGCTACGCCAACACCCACGAGTTCGACACCAAGGTCGGAACGGGTTGGATTCGCGCGATCAAGGCGAACGACGACGTCACCAACCTCAAGAAGCTCATACGTATGCGGATCGACGCAGCGGTAATCGACAAGCTGGTACTGGAGTATCTCAAGGCGACGGAAGAGAGCCTCGCGGTGGGTGCCGACAAACTGCGTTTCAACGAGAAACCGCTCGAGGACAAGACGCTTTTCCTGTGCTTCCGCGACGACGAGGAAGGCCATTCGCTGATGGCCGCCTTCAACGCCGGACTAGCGCAAATCGACGTCGAAACCATCGTGGACGACTATTTTGCGACGGCGTTCAAATAGAGCAACTGTGAATGCGACGACTCGATTGGTCGGGGCGTCAGGCGCAATGCAGTATCTGATTTTGTGTTGCGGGAAACGCGCGGCATTGAAATAGGCGGTACGATAGGGCGGTTGTGCGCCTTGACCCGTCGATGGGCAACGCAATCCCAGAAGGGGTACGGAACATGGCTGATAGGTCCACGATCCTATCCTTCAACACGATTCGGGCGAAATTCCTCGCCTTCGTGGTTCCTCTGGTGTTGCTGTCGACGGTGCTAATGTTCGGCCTGTTCGAATTCAACGCGCGGCGCGACGCCAACCTGAAGCTCCAGGACAAGCTCGACAAACTGGTCACCATCCAAAGCGCCGTGATCGCCGAATCGCTTTGGAACGTCGCTGACGAACAGATCAAGCTGATCCTCGCCGCGCTGGCCATCGATCCCGACGTCGAGGGCGCCGCGGTCTACAACGAGTTGGACAAGCTGGTCGGCTCCACCGGTGCATCCGAAGAGATGGCGTCCCGACCGTTCTACGCCACCAAGGAGATCGTCTACATCGATGACGATCAGCCCGAGGTCATCGGCCGCTTAGCGATTTCACTGACCGACGCCGGACTCAAGGCAGCAGCCCAGGAGCGCATGGTACTGGCCGGTGTGCTGGCTGCAGTCCTCTTGGTCGCGGTCGTCCTCAGCGCGATGATCGGCAACCGGCGAACCATTGGCATCCCGCTTGAACGGCTGCTCGTCTCGATCAACCTGTCGCGCGAGGGCGAGAAGCACCAAGCCGTCGACTGGCGCAGCAATGACGAGATCGGTGCGGTGGTCGCGGCGTTCAACGAGACGCAGGAGCGCCAAAAGGCCTACGAGCAAGAACTCATGGAGGCGCGCGACATGCTCGAACGTCGGGTCGAGGAGCGCACTCGCGACCTCGACCGCGCCCAGCAGATCTTGATCGACGCCATAGAGAGCATCTCCGAGGGCTTCTCGCTATACGACCATGATGATCGCCTGGTGTTGTGCAACAGCCGCTATCGTAACCTGCTATACCCCGGCATCGAGGACGCTGTGGTGCCCGGCACACCCTTCGAATCGATCATCCGGCACGCCGCCGAGCGCGGTCTGATCGAGAGCGCCGATGAGAGCATTGACGAATGGGTCGCCGAACGGCTGCAGAAGCATCGCGAGCCCAGGGGACCGCATCTGCAGCGCCGCGGCGAAATGTGGATACAGGTCAGCGAGCGCAAGACAGACGACGGCGGTACCGTAGCGATTTACGCTGATCTCACTTCAATTAAAGATTCTGAGCAGGAACTTAGAGATAGCAAAGAACGTTTTCGCGATCTGTTCGAGAATGCGCCTATAGCTATGTTCGAGGAAGATTGGTCTGGCATTCAACGTGCGATAGAACGCCTGAAGAGTGAGGGGGTAACAGACCTGGAAAATTATTTCGCGGACCATCCGGAGTTCGTCACCAACTTTTCAAAACTCGTTCAATGGCGTGATTTCAATCCTGCCACTGTTCAACTTTACGGGGCAGAAGATAAACCATGTCTTCGAGAACACCTGACCAATACAGAAGACAGTTATTCTTGGGATGTTTATGCGAATGTAGTACTTGCGTTTGACCGGGGAGAGCGACACCTTTCGCAGGAAGTGGTTGAGTCAACCATAGACGGCCGGGAAATAATTATCATTTTCACTTGTCAGCTGGGCGAGAATGCCTCCGATTGGTCAAGCGTTACGACCACGAGCCTTGACATTACGGAGAGGCGGAAATTTCAGATGGCGCTCGAGGAAAGTGAAGAACGATATTCGCTCTCGATGCGTGGCTCGAACGAGGGATTGTGGGATTGGGACAAACGGCAGAACAAGATATTCATATCCTCACACATCAAGACGCTCCTTGGAATGGAATCTACCGATCACGATTACATCACTCCCGATGCATGGGAGGCACGGATTCACCCCGAAGACCTGGGCCGTCACTTAGAGGCGCAACGCGCGCATTTAGAGGGTGAAACCGAGTTCAATATCTCGGAGTATCGGGTGCGTGGTAAGGATGAAACTTATAGGTGGGTTTTGGATCGCGGAGCCGCGCTGAAAGATCGCGACGGGGTAGTTTATCGTATGGCTGGCTCGGTCAGTGATATTACCGAGCGCAAACGCGCGGAACGGGAGCTTGCAACGAAGTCAAGTTATCTCGAACAACTGTCCAATCAACTGGCTAAGTATCTTTCACCACAGGTCTATCAGTCGATTTTTTCCGGCAAACAGGAAGTCAAGCTTGTCAGCCAGCGCAAGCGATTGACCGTGTTCTTCTCCGACCTTGTCGGTTTTACTTCGACTGCGGAAAGGCTTGAATCCGAAGACCTCACACGGGTGCTCAATCAGTACCTCACGGAAATGTCACAGATTGCGCTTGAGCACGGAGCCACCATCGATAAGTACATCGGAGACGCCATCGTTATCTTCTTTGGCGATCCCGAGACACTTGGCGTCAAGGAAGACGCAATCGCCTGCGTCACGATGGCTATAGCGATGCGCAAGCGCATGAAGGAGCTGGAACGCGTGTGGATAGAATCAGGAATGGAAAATCCCTTGCAGTGCCGCATGGGCATCAACACAGGTGTCTGCACGGTCGGCAATTTCGGCAGCGAGGACCGCATGGACTACACGATCATCGGCGGCGGCGTGAACCTTGCTGCGCGACTCGAAACGGCCTGCCCCGCGAATGAGATTCTCATCTCCTACGAGACCTACGCGCATGTCAAAGACCAGATCAAATGCCAGGAAGAGGGGCAGATAGAGCTCAAGGGCATGTCCCACCCGGTCACAACGCACCGGGTCATCGATCTCTTCGAGAACCTGGGCGAAGGAAAACTGCCAATTCGATCGAAGACGACGCACATGCGCCTGGAGGTCGATGTCAACTTGATGACTCCGGAGGACAAACGGGAAGCCGCTGCGATGCTGAAGGAAGCGGTAGAGCTGCTAAGTAATCGATAACTGAGTTACGCGGACGCCGGAGGGAAATACGTGCGTACGGCTTCTCCTTCGGGTCAAAACCGGACATTAATGGCAGCTTAGGAAATGGTCTGCTTTACCCCCGAAAGCGGACATTGCC
>JAHEBA010000152.1 GCA_024642465.1 Alphaproteobacteria bacterium | reverse complement strand
TAAATGGCTCAGGCAATACAACCACATCAGGCCGCATCATGCTCTTGGCATGCGTCCACCAGTGCCCGAAACCTTGTTAGAGAAACCACAAATCACTGGCCCAGACACTGGGGGCTAGACAATCTGTCGCTACGATAACGGAAACTCCAAGCGGTGTATCGTTGTTGCCTGCACGAACTCGGATGCTAGTGCGTCACAGCAAACCCGCAACCCAATTTTCTGAAGTTCAAGATGTCTGTAAGTGGCACTTAACGGACTCTGAAGCGCGATGCGAAAGACGTCCGTTGTTGGGAGTCAAGCGGACATCTTCCAAACTCATGTCCAACGGCAACCAGGCGGCAACACCGAGCAATGGATTCGTCGGTTTGGCAACCTTGAAAGGGAAAGCTTGCAAAGGCCTGTTATTGCAGCCATGCAGGTTGTCGTGACCCATCATTCAGATCAAGCAGCTTCAGTATCCTTAGCGGCCCTCGGCTGGTCGACATTTTTTGCTAACCAACTGGCCCCTGAAGAGACGTATCTTGCCCGGATGCGTGTTTCGGCCGTCCACAGGAGCAGGCTGACCGCCGTATCCGAGATCGGCCCTATGCGGCTGAGCCTTCCCTCAAATGCAAACATAACGGATTTTGCCGTCGGGGATTGGGCGTTGATCGATCCTGCGACCCACATGCTTGTCCGGCGGCTGGACAGGCAAACTCTGCTACAGCGGCGGACGGAAGGTGGCAGGTCCACACAACTGATTGCGGCGAACGTGGACACGCTTTTCATCGTTACCTCCTGCAACGATGAGTTCAACCCTGCGAGGCTGGAGCGCTATCTGGTATTTGCAAATGAGTCAGGCACGAACCCCGTAGTCGTGCTGACGAAGATCGATCAGATAACAGATACCGCACCATACATGGAGCAGGCGTCAGCCCTACAGCGCGGACTGGCCGTCGTTATGTTGAATGCGAAAGCACCAGGGGCCGCACGGACATTGGCCCCATGGATTTGCCCCGGACAGACCGTCGCGCTCGTCGGATCGTCAGGCGTGGGCAAGTCGACACTGCTCAACGCGCTTTCCTCCAAACAACCCGAAGACGCACAGCTAACAGGCAGTATTCGCGAGGTCGACGCTAAGGGGCGCCACACGACCACGTCTCGCTCGCTCCATGCGATTGATGGTGGCGGCTGGGTGATCGACACGCCCGGAATGCGGTCATTGCAAATCAGCGATGTATCAGGGGGGCTCGATACGCTCTTCGCAGAGATTGTCGAACTTGCGCCTCAGTGTCATTTCAGGGACTGCACTCATGCCCACGAGCCAGGTTGTGCGGTTCAGTCTGCAATCGCAGCCGGGACGCTAGACCCCGCGCGCCTTGACAGGTGGCGCAAGCTTAAGACGGAAAACCAAACCAACACCCCCGTCCTCTCTGGCCCCCGTGGCAACAAAGTTCCAAAAGCCAACGGCAAGCGACGCTGAGTTTCCTCCTTTGCCAGCAGGGGGCATTCGTTATGTTCGAGCAACCTGTCGCTGGGATTGTCTTCGAGGGTGCGCTCCGCTCCATCCCTATGACGCTCGGCCTTCGGTTTCATCGTTCACTCCACCGAATTGGGTAGATAAGCTGATATTCTCAGGCACTGGGCCATTGTTGGCTATGCCTGAGACTGTTTTGGTGTTCAGTCGTCTCGCGCTCGGCAACTTTGGCAATCAATGCAAGACCTTATAGTCAATAATCTCGCCCTTCTGTTTGCCGCTGGCATCATCGTGCTCGGCATCCTTTCGAGCCTTGCAGCGCAGCGTTTCGGCGCTCCGTTGCTCCTGGTGTTCCTGGGCATGGGCATGCTGCTCGGCGAGGATGGACCTGGGGGCCTGAGTTTTGACAACTACGTCGTCGCCTATCTCATCGGTTCCGCCGCGCTCGCCGTCATCCTGTTCGATGGCGGCATGCGCACACGTCTTTCCACCATTCGTTCGGTAGCCGCCCCGGCATTCACGCTGTCGACATTCGGCGTTCTGGTAACAGCTGGCCTTACTGGCGTGTTTGCTCACTATGTGATCGGGCTTGGATGGATCATAAGCCTACTGCTGGGAGCCATCATTGCATCGACCGATGCCGCCGCCGTGTTCTTCCTGCTCAAGGCCGGTGGCCTGAAACTGCGGGGCAAGGTCGGAACAGTGCTTGAGACAGAATCCGCGACCAACGACCCGATGGCGCTGTTCCTGACGCTGGCGCTGCTCGAGCTTGCCTTGCTTAGCGACACGCCAAATGCAGGCGGCCCGTTGACCGGGATGGTGGTGCTGTTCTTCCAGCAATTTGCATTAGGGGGGCTCATCGGAATGGCCGGCGGCTTCCTGTTAGTATGGATGCTGTCCCGGATGTCCCTGCCGGTAGGCCTCCAGCCACTTTTCGTCCTTGCTGCCGCAATCGTCATCTTCTCCGCATCCGCAGTTGTCGACGCCAGCGGGTTCCTCGCCGCCTACGTGGCGGGCCTTGTGCTGGGCAACCGCCCTGTACGGGCGTTTCCATCGCTGCTTAGCTTCATGGACAGTTCCACGTGGATGGCGCAGCTTGTCATGTTCGTGGTGCTCGGGTTGCTGGTCACTCCCAGCAAGATGGCTGATTATGCCTACACGGCAATCCTGATCGCAGTCTTCCTGATGCTGGTGGCTCGTCCGCTCGGTGTGTTTACCTCGCTGGCCCCGTTCCGTTTCTCGCCGGCAGAGACTGTCTATGTGTCATGGGTCGGACTGCGCGGGGCAGTATCAATTTTTCTGTCAACCTTGCCGGTACTGGCAGGCCTGCCCGGCGCTCAGCTCTTTTTCAACCTTGCCTTCGTCGTGGTTCTGGTCTCGCTGCTGGCGCAGGGAACGTCGATCGGCTGGGCTGCAAGGCGGCTGAACATCGCCTTGCCGGACACGGCGCACAGTGTAAGGCGCTTCGAGATCGACCTGCCCGGTCAACAGCAGCTTGAACTGGTCGCCTATCCGGTCGAGGAAGGTGCTCCCTATCTGTCAGCATCCTATTCTCCGGTCTGGCTGAAACCGGTCTTCGTCGTACGCAATGACGACATCGTCTCACCTGAACAGGCTGGCCCGTTGGCTCCCGGCGACTACGGGTATTTCCTGGTGCCGCCTGAGAAGATCAGGCGTCTCGATACGCTCTTCAACAGCGCAGCCGAACAGCTGAAGGCCACCGACCTCCTTGGATTTGCCTTTGACGGCGACGTTGCGCTCGAACTACTGGCCGGAGAGTACAAGTTCGAGGTGCCCGCCGCCTACCGCGGCCTGACGGCGGCAGAGGCCTTCGAAAGAAAGTATGGCGATGTGTTGAGCGTAGGCGACCGGCTTGATTTCAACAGTCTGGATCTGGTCGCTGTAGAACTTGCCGGAGATACAGTAGCCCGCATCGTACTCGAACTGCCTGAGGAGCCGGAGTGGCAGGATCGGATTAGAGCGAGCCTCTCTAAGATTGCAGACCGGATGAGAACAAAGCGTACCTCACCCTGACCTGCAGATGCCTGAAGCTTCATTGCCGTGGCAGTGAGGCGTAGTCGAGACCCGAGGTCGAAAATCTGATAAAGTACTTGTCCAATCTGGAGGTCTAAAGAAGCCAGAAGCCCCTCAGGGAAGTTTCAAATGACTCAATTTGTAGTCCGCAACACGATGACAGCCCGATCGTTTGGGCTCGCTGTAATGCTTGGATCACTTTTCACGGTACCCGTGCATGCTGAGGAGCTTGATGGAGAAGCAGTCAAGCAGTTGGCGCTGCAGGGTGCATGGGAAGCCGAGCATGCAGAATATGGTTTCTGGAACTGGAGCGAAGACGGAACTGTCTGCCTGAGGGTCGGAAGCAAGGACGGGAAATGCGCCGACACGGGAACCTGGAACATTGCTGACAATGTCCTCTGTTACGAATTTACTTGGTGGGGTGAGACGGTCGGGGAGCGGAAAGGCTGCTTCACAGTCCAGCCAATTGACGATGGCCGGTTCGAGACGCTCTTTCATGGAGGACCGATGGTCTCCAGGATGTTTGCTTTCAAGGTGGTGAAATAGCGGTCTTTCCATGCAAGCCCATCCTGACTTCCAAAATAGAGATATCCCCAGAGCGGCAGAGATTGGATCATTCAGATTGACGGCTCTATCGCCTGCACAAGTCGAGGAAGATTTTGCCGTCGTCACAGAGTCATCAAGCGTTCTACTTGGTTTATTCGGGGATACATGGCCGAGGGATTTGACGCTTGAAGAAAATCTGTCTGACCTCGTTCGGCATGATCAGGAATTTGTCGACAAGAAAGCGTTCTCCTGGATCATCCGATCCACCAATGGCGAATACTTGGGCTGCGCATACCTTTACCCCACGTTCGACAGGCATGGTGAGGGGCGCGTCTATACCTGGATACGACAAAGGCCAGATCGATTGGTGCTTATTGAGTAATTCAATGCTTTGTTCAGGCAATGGATAATTGGCCATTTACCTGGCGGATATAAGTTAGCCTGGATTTCCAATGGCGCGTAATCTGGATGCTTTCTTTGTGCAAGGAGTGTGCGGCCACTTCTATCGTGCAATATCTGCTGCAAGAGGGCCGACAGGTTTCTACCTGCCTACCTAGCTGCTGATTGGTTCGAAGGATCAAAGGGAGGCTTGGCATGTCTGGCGATGTTTCCCTTCGCAATGCAACCGAGGCGGATGCGCATGATTTGGCTTATCTCCACGCTCTTGCTTCTGGCGGAATTGTCGAATTCGTTTTTGAAGATGTTGTGCCGGGTGTTGGTCCAATTGAGCTTTTTGCCGAAGCCTTTGCGCACGACAGAGCCCCCTATACCTGGCGGAATTGCGTAGTTGCCGATGATGGAAGGCAAGTAGTTGGAAAGCTCCACTCATTCCCAGCCGATGAAGAGGCAGAACATGAACCAGATCCAAGAATTCCTGTCGAACGGTTCGAGGTGCTAGCCCCGTTAGAGACGCTCAAGGCCACAGGTACGTGGTATATCTGCGCTGTGGCAGTACGTCCCGGCAACCAGGGTCAGGGATTAGGCAAGCGGTTCATGGAACTGGCCAACGACCAAGCTCGCAAAAAGGGCTTCACTGAGCTGAGCCTGCACGTATTTGAAGATAACCGCGCCGCAGTTGCACTTTATGAATCATTGGGTTTTCAAATAACCAATCACTGCACTTTGGAGCACAAAGCATTTTCCCATCACGAGGGAGATTTGTTGCTGATGCGTCGACCAGTATTTTGAGCATGGCGGCTTGTCCTGATCCCAAACTCATACACTGCACAAATTTATGATGGTCGGTCGAAGCACTTCCGCTTGTGGCACATTCCGGACGTCCCCAGTGGCATCGGAAAGTGTCTGCTTTCAGGGGTAAAGCAGTCACCCTGGGGGGAAATGATGCCAAATCTGCCGGCGCGCATTCGTGCTCCAGTTAGCCATTGATGACTGAGGAATCGCTTTCCCTGAACGTTTCCACGATTTCCCTGATAGCTTGCGGAAATTCCCTGTTC
>JAHEBA010000151.1 GCA_024642465.1 Alphaproteobacteria bacterium | reverse complement strand
TCGCTGTCGAGCCCCGGCAAGTCGGTGTCGCAGGAAACCATTGAACATAGCAAGCTGGTCAAATGGGATGCCAGGGCACGGCTCATAGACCGTAACCGCGCCATTGTGGACGTCTCGACAATGGGCTTTTCCATGCACGACCGCTTTGAACTGAGGCGGTTGAGCGAGGCGAGCGAGGAGGAGCTGGAAGACACAAGGATCACTGACTGGCTTTCGTCTGCATTCTTCCAGAGCAATTTCTGGCATATGTGGCAGACGACGTTCGCCTTCCAGCCATGGCACAGCGCGCTTGAGTTCAAGCGCTACATGCACCGCTTCATCATCTCGTTCTCCCGCATCGAAAAGCTGTCCGGCGTCAAGCACCCGGTCTACACCCACTATGATTCAATGGTCCGGCCATTGGCAGCGTGGCTCAAGTCACACGGGGTAAAGATAGAGGCAGGCTCCACGGTCACCGATATCAACGTTGACGAGGTAGATGGAAAACTTACCGTTACACGGCTGCATATCCGGACGGGGAGCAAGACCCGCGCGGTCAATGTTGAAGCCAATGACCTAGTCATACTGCAGAACGGGTCAATGACAGATGCCTCCAGCTTCGGCTCCATGACACAAGCTCCACAGCGATTGACCAGGAAGGATAGTCATTCATGGCGGCTATGGGAGAAGCTTGCCGCGATCAGTCCTGAATTTGGAAACCCGAACCGCTTCAACTCGTCGATCCCCGAAACCTACTGGCTGAGTTTCAATGCAACGGTGAGAACCCCGGCCTTCTTGGACCAGATGGAGGCATTCACCGGCAACAGGACGGGGACCGGCGGCATTGTAACATTCAAGGACTCGTGCTGGCTGATGTCCATTGTGGTGCATCACCAGCCGCACTTTGAAGCCCAGCCGGACGATGTCCGGGTGTTCTGGGGTTATGCCCTTCACCCTGATCGCGTCGGTGACTTTGTGCCCAAGCCTATGTCGGACTGCAGTGGCGCGGAGATCTTGCGAGAGCTGTGCGGTCACCTGAACTTTGACCCGGACATGTTTGATAGGGCGATTTGTATTCCCTGCCGCATGCCCTATATCACCAGCCAGTTCATGCCGCGGCGCAAGGTCGATCGCCCGCTGCCGGTGCCGCAGATCTCGAAAAACCTGGGGCTCGTCAGCCAGTTCGTGGAGATTTCCGACGACGTTGTTTTCACCATCGAGTACTCGATCCGGGCGGCGCAGATGGCCGTTTATGAATTGATGGGCATCGATAGGGGCATTCCGCCAGTCACTCCCTATGACAAGTCGCTGTCAGCCCAGGTGTCAGCGCTGATCAAGTCGTTCAAGTGATCGGACGTGACCTGTTTGCGAGGGCAGGGGCGGTGCATATCCGTCTTTCTGCGAGGGTGCCGCTCATCCGTGCCAAGTGGATCGTTCTGCCTGGATAGCGATATCGGCGCACTCAGTTCAAAGGCACAAGCCGGTCGCTCTTGCCGCTCGGTGCGAAGTTCTTCCTGTCAGCCTTGCCCGGCGGTGGAGCCGTCAACGGCGCCGTTCTTGAGATGCGCAAGGTGTAGCTTGCGGTCTCGTTCTGCCTCGCCGAGGCCAACGCCAGATACGGTCGAACCAGGTACATGCCATCTTCAGGGATGCGAATGACCGCCCGGTTGCGACTTTCCTGGATGCCGACGAACAGGGCTTCCCCATAAGGCATGTCGGCACTGACGACGTTGAAATACGCGTTTGTGTTGTTGGCATCGAATGTGATTTCGAGTGTCTCGTTCGCTCTCGCCTGAAGGCCGTAGGCGGTTGAACGATATCCTTCGATCCTGCCGGTCTGGAGGGTTTCAGTTTTATCCGAAAGGGCGATCATGAAGAGCGCCTCGTCATCCGGCAGCCGGGCCCTGATGGCCTCGTACATCTTCGGGTCGACGTTGGCCTGTTCCGCAGGATCACGGTTGTTGGTCAGGGACAGCACCTCTCCTTGCGGGTCAACCAGGCAGGTGACTACGGAGCTCCCGACGTTCAGGGCAACGGAATATCTGTTGTCGTCAGTCTCGATTGTGCTCGTTACGGTGATCTGGTCAACCAGCAGCCCGTATTGCTTCGAGGCAGCTTGCCGGCACCTGTCCTGTAGCAGGGCGAATTCGCCGTCGGTTTCCTGCTGTTGCAGCTGTTCCGCTTCACGAATCTCCTGCTCCGGGAGGGCGGGCGGCAGAGGCGCCTCCGCAGCTGGTGGCGGGACGACTTCGGTTTGTTCGGGCTGGTCGGCATCCGGCGTTTCAGCTAGCGCAGCAGGTTGTTTTGCCGCTTCGACAGGTGCCGCCTCGGCGATCTCAGCCGGTTCTGGTGCCTCCCCGGGGGGGGGAACCGACAGCACCTGTCCGCCAGGGATGGCGCTGTCACGCGCCAGGTCCGGATTTGCTGATGCGAGCGCATCTACGCTGACGCCGCACCGCGACGCCACATCGGCCAGTGTTTCGCCCCTTTTGACCAGTGTTCGGCTGCCACATCGGCCGGTGGTTCTGCGTCGTTGCTGGGGAATGCGGATGAGGGCACCCGCCTGGATGGTGCGTACATTGGTGATCTGCGGGTTTGCCTCGAGCAGGATGGCAAGCGAGACCCGGCAGGCGCGGGCGAGGCCATACAGGGTTTGCGAGGGCTGGAGGCGGGTATCTTCAGCGCAAGCATAGTCCGGTATCTGGGGTGGGGGCGGCGCTGCTTCGGGTGGCTGCGGTACCGGGGCAGGGTAGGTGCGTTCGGGAACTAGGGGAGTTGGTTCGGCCGTGGGTGGAAGTTGTGGCGTACCCAGCGCATAGAGGTCCATCTGTGAAATGCCGAGCGCGAAGTTAAGGCCGGCTTGCGGGCCGACGTCGAGCGGCTGCAATGAAACCGCCTTGCCGAGATTGCTCAACGCCCGGCTGGTGGCGCCGACGCCCACAGTGACGCCGGTTTCAACGCCGCTGTAGCGCCCGGACAGGCTGGTTTCTCGGGCAAGGGCTGGATCACTTGTCACCGCCCAGGCGGCAAAGCTGCGCCCGGTGATGCCAATGCTCAGGCCACCGCCGCGGACCTCGCCCCGGTAGGCTTCCTGGATGCCGTCAGACTTGTAGAAGGTGCAACGCATCTCTCGCGGGCTGTCGACAATGACGGCAACGCCTGGCGCAATCGTGCATCTCAGGGTGCCGAGATTGAGTGGGGAGGCTGTTTGCTGGGCGCCGGTCTCATATGCAGTGACGACTGCCAGAAGAAGCAGGCCGGCAATTATCTTCAAGCACCGCAGCATTGCGCCGTCCACACTGGATCAGACAATCGTCCGAGGAATAAGGTGTTATCTTGGCATGTGATGTGCTCAGGAGCAAAGATTGGTCGCCAACGGCGCGATAGATACATGAGAGTCAACCCCATGCACAGTGGAGGTTCCATTTGCATGGGCGTCTGAACGCAGGCTTCTGGGCAGCTGAAAGAGGCTGGAGTTTGAAGCAAGCCGGAGGATGAACCGGTCGCGGTAAGATATCCGGGAGCGTGTCTACGACATGGCTTCGTCGAGAAGCTTCCAGATTGATTGGCGCAGTTCCTCTATCGACGGTTCTTCGGTGCGCAGTTCGGCAACCTTACTACGCCGTGACAAAGTTGGCTGAACAGTTTGCATCTCAGCCTCCCCAGCTTCCGCGGTGCTTGGCAGGGGGATCATCAGCTGAGAAATGCGATCTCTGTACTCTGCCAGGGTGTCCAGTTGTGAAGCATCGAGTTGCAGACCTCCTGCAGCCAGCTGTTCGAGCAGCCTCAACTCCTGGTCAATTCCATCCAGGGCCAGTTCTTCATCAGTGAGGCAATTCAGGCGTGACATGGTGCACTTCACGTGAAACGAGGCCTGCCCGCGAACCTCGGCGGGCAGGCGCTGTGCCGCATGTCGCGACAGAATATGCCATCGGATTGCGAGAGTCGTTGGCGCTTGTGCCAAGTGGTTAGCGGGTTTGGTTAGTGAAGCTGGAGCAGGGTCCGCGAGAACATTGCGTGTCAAGAGACGAAGAGGGCGGAAAATGCAAGTTGTATGCATGCCGAGTTTAATGAATTGTTAAGCAAAAATGTTAGGAGAAAATTATTGTAAAAAATCGATTTCAGAACAGGATAAAATTGTTCTCGAATATAAAAATGTCGAATTGCCTGGTTAGGCCATTGAGCGTCGTATTATCGGGTTTCGAATCTGCGGATCCGAAATGCGTACTTATCGGTCGGGCTGATCAACAATACTTTTATAAAGGGGAAGCATATGAAGAAACTGCTGCTGGCTTCGATCGCAATCGTAAGCCTGACAATGACGGCCAAGGCCGCAGACTACTACCAGCCGGCACCCTCTGTGCCGGTAACCATGGGCTGGAGTGGTTTCTACGTCGGTGGTGTCCTGGGTTATGACTTTGGCGACTGGGATGGGAAACACGTTTACCTCGAAGACCCATCCGTGTTCGATCCCGCTGCTCATTCCAAGAGTTTCGATGGGCTCAATGGCGGCTTCACTGCCGGCGTCAATTATGATCTGGGCAATTTCGTTCTCGGTCTCGAAAGTGACTTCGTGTGGACGGGGGCTGACTGGGACCACTACAAGCGGACAGGTGATGGAAGCGGCTCGGTGGCCTGGGATACCAGTCATGACATGAACTGGCTGACAACCGCCCGCCTGCGCGCTGGTATGAAGCTTGGAGACTCCGGCAACTGGCTCGTTTATGGCACCGGAGGTCTGGCGGCGGCCGAAATCGACAGTTCAATTGATGTCCTAACTGAGGTTGGCACGCCCAATGAGGTACAAACCGCCAGCGGCAAGTCGACCAATACCCACGTCGGCTGGACAGCGGGTCTTGGGGCCGAATACGCGATCTCGAGCAATTTCACGGTGAAAGGCGAGTGGCTTTACACGGACCTCGGCAATGCGAGCTATCACTATAGCGGTGAAAAGCAAGGTCCTCTTTCAGGCCCCTATTATACTGACAAGACGCCGTCCGACATCACCATGCATACATTGCGGTTGGGTATAAACTATAAGTTCTGATGGCTTCCCGGGCACTGTTTGGTCTGCGGTCGAAACCGCGCCCAGGCTCACCATCTCACTTACCTGCAGCCCCGCGCCATGGGCCGCAAGGTGTCGGACGAGTTCACCGTCCCCTTATGCTCCACCCATCACCGTGAGCTTCATGCATCCGGCAACGAGAAGGCCTGGTGGACAGAGCGCGGGGTCGACCCTGAACCGGCGGGCCAGGCGTTGTGGCAGGAAAGTCGCCGACCGGCAGCCGACAGAAAGCCGACAAGTGATTTGTACGCGCCACAGGCCGACCAGGGTGAGGGTTCGTAATGAGGCGGCAACGCTATCGTTCTTCGGGCCCCGGCGCGTGGGGTGGCGTGGTCATGCTGATCGCTATTGTGAGCACAATCTTCAGGAATGCTCAGGCTTGCAGCCAGGATGAGCTGATAACGTAAAGAATCTTTCGCACTTTCAGGATTGACGGCTTCTTCTACAGCGAAGGAAGGAGCGACGAGATGGATGAAGACAAGGACGCGGGGATGGGCCAGGTGATCCGGATCGATGAA
>JAHEBA010000150.1 GCA_024642465.1 Alphaproteobacteria bacterium | reverse complement strand
GCGATCGGCACGTGGTTGATCCGCTCGTAATCGTCATACCCGTTGGCCCACGCAATGTCGGTCGGTCCGCCCTGAATATAGAGCACCGGCATATCGAGATCTGCGAGGGCCGACTTGGGCAGGTCCATGCCCGGAAGGAGCGGGGTGCCATCGGAAGGGAACAGACCGCTGTTCTGGACGATAAGCGCATTGATCCGCTTGTCGGAGGTTGCAATGCCGAGCGCCTGGACGCCGCCACAGCTGAAGCCTGAGGCAGCGGTCATCTGCAGATCGATCCGACCGCGATACTTGCTCCCTGCCTGGCCATTCTGCGCCAACGCCCAGTCAAGCCCGTCAACAAGGTCCTGCGTCGAAGTCGGCACTTGCGGCGGTGCTCCGGGCTCTGCCGACCCGCGCGCGGCCTGTACCCGCTCAAGTTCCTCACCGATGAAGCCCGAAGCGACCACGAGATATCCATGCGAGGCGATCTCGTAGAGGTGATTTCGTACGCTACCGGCATCGTCGCTGCAGGCGCCATTGCCCCAGACATAGATGCCAAGCTTCTTGTCGCCTTCGAACTGGCTCAGGTCGGCGGGGCGATAAATCACGTGACGTGAAAGTGAAGGATCTACCTCCATCACCGCCGGATGCGGTCCACTGCCCATGTCGCCAGCTACTTCGGGTGAAGTCGGCGGAGGCGGCGCTTCAAATGACAGATTCTCGCCGAAGAACGGCAAGACATGGTCCTGGAAGCGGAAACCCAGCCGGTTGGTGTGATTGCCTTGATAGATCTCGAAACTGTGTTCTACCCCGTATTCGTCAAGCCGCTCATGCAGGGCCGTCACATCCCCGACATTATCCTCATTGCCGATTTCCAGCCCTATTGCCTTATAGCGGCGGATATTCGGGATATATTGATCGAGCATGGCAAGCGGTGCGTTTGCACTCCACCTGTTGAGCACCGCATCGACCGGATTGCCGTCCCTGTCATAGGGCAGGTCGGCAAAAAGCGGCGGCTCGTTGGGATTGGGCGACCATGCAGACGCCATGGCCAGCATGCCACGCGCCGGGAATTCGACCGCAGCGACATCGTCGGCGGTCTCCAGGTCATGGAGCGCCGCGATCGCGCCCGGATCGGGCAGTGCGATGGGGCGTGCTCCAAGGCCACCCGGGCTCATGATGTAGAGCGCGCCGAAAGTATCGGCGTGCTTCATGCCGATCCGGGTTGCGCCATAACCACCCATCGAGTGGCCTACCAGCCCGCGGCTCTCCCGCTGTGGCAGCGTCCGATAATGGCTGTCGATATAGGAGACGATGTCCTGTGCGATGTAGTTCTCGAAATCTCCCACCGTGACAGACGTCGAGTAGACCGAGCCAAGATGAAGTGTCTTGCTGTCCGGCAGGACCACGATCATCTCCGGCACACCTTGCGCAAAGGCGCCTTCCGCCACTTGTGGCATGTGGATTTCCTGAATCCATTGCGATGCTCCGATCCAGTAGCCATGCAGGGCATAGAGCACGGGATAGCGCCGTGAAGGATTCTCGCGATAACTTGGCGGCAGGACCACAATCGCCTCGCGGTCTGCGGAATTGCCTTCCAGGTTCCCCGCAACAGAGGCCGAATGGATCGTTACCCGCTCCATCACGGTGGGCCGCGCCCCTTCGATGACGGGCGGCTGGTCCGTTTCAACCTGCGCCCCAGCCGGACTTGCCAGGATGGCCCCCAGGGCAGCAATTGCCGTCCCGACGATGCGAATTGTCCTAAGGGTACTCCCCCTGCGCTCATTCCAATCTTCAGACATACGTCAACCCCTCCACATGGTCGGAACCTAGGTTGTTTTTGTGATGTTTATTTGTATGAGTAAATGATGGGCTGTCAACATTGCCAACGTGCCGGTTGGAAGGTGTCGAGAATTGCGACAGCGTATCAGCGCTCTTGGAGGAAAACGTGAGAAACAGGTTGATAGGACTTGCGAGTGCGGTTTCCCTGCTTGCTATTTCCGCTTGCTCACCGGAAGCTGGTCCGGTTGCCCCAACTGGCGGCACAAATCCCCTGATCAGGGATGCCTTCACTGCCGATCCCGCCCCCCTGGTGGTTGGCAACACGGTCTATCTCTACACCACGCACGACCTTGCCGAAGGCGACGTCCTCTATGCGATGAACGATTGGCTGGTCTATTCCTCGCAGGATCTCCGGAATTGGGAAGCCCACGGCCCGGTCATGAGCGAAAGCGATTTTAGCTGGGCCGAGGCCAACAACAGCGCATGGGCTGCCGAAGCCATCGAAAAGGACGGCAAATTCTATCTCTACGCTCCGGTAAAGCACAAGGAGCCGGATCGCGGCTTTGCCATTGGCGTCGGCGTCTCAGACAGCCCCACAGGCCCCTTTGTCGATGCTCGCGGCAGCGCTCTCATCACCAACAGCATGACCACGGTCGGCCGCGACTACGACCAGGATATCGATCCCACCGTCTTCATCGACGATGACGGATCGCCCTGGCTGATGTGGGGCCATTTCACCTGCTTCCTGGTCAAGCTCAAGCCCAACATGACCGAGCTTGACGGCGAGATCATGACCATCGAGCTGCCCGATTTCACCGAAGGACCATGGCTCTTCAAGCGCGGCGACATCTACTACCTCGCCTATGCATCGATCGACGAGATCGAAGGTGGCAATGAGCGGATCGCCTATGCCACCGCTCCCGCGGTTACCGGCCCGTGGACATACTGGGGCCTGATCACCGGCGAGACCCGCAACAGCTACACGATCCATCCGGGCATTATCGAATTCAAGGATCAATGGTACTTCTTCTACCATGACGCCTTGCTCGATATCGGCGATCTGGAGGGTGCTGACGGGCGGCGGGCTGTGGCGGCCGAATATCTGGAATTCAATGACGACGGGACAATCGTACCGGTCGAACAGACCGATGTTGGGATCAGTGCGCCACCGCCCTGACATGCCGGCTTCCGCCGGCGCGGCCATCTTGCAAGTTCGGAGGCGAAAAGGTGATGCCAGAAGAAATCTGAGGGAGGGACTTACCGATGAAATTCATCAAGACTGCGAATGCCATACTGGCCGCCGCTGGCGGAATCGCGCTGAGCCTGACTGCTTCACCCGCGCTGCTGGCACAGGATGGACCGGGAGCAAGCGGCCCGCCGCGTATGCCCATGACGATACCCGCCGATCCCCGTGTTGAGGAACGCACATACGCGCTGGCCGCAACAGGAGAGGAGATGCGGTTTATCGTCTTCGCATCCAGCAAGGTTGACCCAGATGTGCCCGCACCGCTGATTGTCGCGCTGCACGGAATGGGCGGAGATGCCAATTTCATCGTCCGCGACCGGCTGGTCGATCTTGCCGAGGAGAACGGCTACGTCGTGGTCGGCCCGATGGGCTATAATGAAGTGGGCTGGTATGGCTCGCCGGTCATCGCCTTTGGAAACAATGGTCCCGAGCCTGCGAATTTGGGGGAGTTGAGCGAGCTTGACGTTCTCAACGTGGCAGCAATTGCCACAAGCGAATTCAATATCGATGCCAACCGTCAGTACCTGCTGGGTCATTCCATGGGCGGCGCCGGCACCATCTTCATGGGCCAGAAGCATGCCGATCGCTGGGCCGCGATCGCTGCCATCGCACCGGCTGCATTCATGATGCAACCCACACAGGAAGAAGTGCTGGCTCCGCTGAAGGAACTCGGCGTCCCGGTGATGATCACTGAGGGCGCAGACGACAACGTCGTCCCACCCGACAGCGTGCGAACCTGGGCAGCAGCGTTGGAGCGCATGGGCATGGAGCACGAATATCACGAGATGCCTGGCCTCGATCACGGCACAATTATCGGTGCTTCAATGCCTGAGATCTTCCGCTTTTTCGGAGAGAACGTCCGCACGCCGCCGCCGCCGTCAGCCTTCACTCCGCGCGGCCCCGGAGCTCCAGCGCGCTCCGGCAACTGATCTTTTCCGTTTGAGGCGGTAAGGTCAGTATTCGACCTTGCCGCCCGCCGCACTCCTGGGATGTTGCTTGCGCTGTTCGTGCGCCTTGCCCTCATGCTTGCCTAAAGACCAGCCAGTTTCGGCGAGGTTCTCAGTTGCGAAGTCGACCGACTCCTGGTCGGTCACGGTGGCGATGGAGTTGTTCCAGCGATTGTACCAGCCGGCGAGACTGATCACTGCCAAGATTTCGATAATCTGCTGCTTCGAGAAATGTTCCCTCAACTCAACGAAGTGTCCAGGGCCAACCATGTTCGGCACCTGCGCCCCGTCGCGCGCTAGCCGCAAGGCAGACTTTTCCGCATCGCTGAACTCGTCGCTATTCTCGAAGATCCAAATATCCCTGATTCTTTCGGGCTTCGCGCCCAGCAGGTTGAGAGTGAAGGCACCATGCGCCTGGCAATGCTGGCATCCACCCGCAATGCTCGCCATGGTAAAAACCTCGCCTCGCAACTGGCGCGTGACAGAATTTTCCGCGTTCATCACCAGCTCGGCTAAAGGGACGAAGGCGTCCTTGAGTTCCGGCCACTGGAAGAATTCCAGTTCCTGTCTGTCGGAATAGCCCTGCTCGTCCATAATCGGTTCTTCCCGCTCTTCCTGTCTCGCCGAACAGGCGACTGCTCATGTCCGCTGGTATCGACTTTGCAGTCCCCCTCTTCAAGGTTCTCGCAGCGCGGCTAGGCTGAGAATGGTCTCCAGTTGCTTTGCGCTCGAACTCACATGGATCGTGTTGTCATGCCCGGTTGTGAGAAACCGTGATCGGGTTTGCCTGGCTAGGCGGCGGAGCAGTCAATCTAACGGCACACGTCTCCATGCTCCAGTGGGTCTCCCTACGATCGATACTTCAAATATCTACCAGTTGACCTTGCTCCTGAAATTCCCTCTTCAAGGGTAGACTGTAATCGTCACCTTGCGATCCTGCCAGCTGCCCAGCTCCGGGTGATCCAGACTGCCTACTTGGACATTTTCAACGCCGGGAAGCAATCCGTCAAACATCCGTGCAACCTGATCGGCACGGATTTCAGCTATGCCTTCGCGCTCGGTCATAATCTTACCATTGGTCAGCCTGACTGCTGCGCGATAGCCGGTAACCTCAAGGCGTTTAGCTTTCACATTACCAGCATAGTCAAGCACTTGCTGCAAGGCGCCGGGCGTCTGAAAATTCACCGTTCCTTCGAACGAGAAGTGAATATCGAAACTGCGGGTTTCAAAGGGCGGTTCCGGTGGAAGCGGTGGCGGCCTTCTGCCTGAAACTCGGAAGGACCGAGGACTGGCGTGTAGCCTTTGCCCTTGGCAAACCGGCTTCCTAGCGGCAAACTAATGAAAATTTGCCAGTGTGGGACTGTGAACCTGCTGGAGGGGAAATCACTATGCACCTGAAGTCTCGCTTGCCCAAATTGGTCCTGCTTATATCGACGATGGCCCTGCTGGGGGCAGGCACAACAGCCCAGGCCCGGTCTTTGTGGTCCGATGCTTCCACCTGGCCCGATGGCAAGGTGCCGGCCGAGGGCGATGCGGTGGAGATCGGCCGCGACATGGATGTGGTGCTCGATGTCGATGCACCCGGCTTGCGTAGCCTGACCATCCAGGGCAGGCTGAGCTTTTCCGACGAGCGTGATATCAGTCTCGAAACCGAGTGGATCTATGTCCCGGGCGGCGAGC
>JAHEBA010000149.1 GCA_024642465.1 Alphaproteobacteria bacterium | reverse complement strand
CCATCAGCCGGGCCTGCGCCCTGCCCCATATCTGGCATCGCGCGGCATGAAGTGGGTGCAGCACTACGACAAGCCCGGCCTCGACGACCAGGCCCTGTGCGAGTATATCGCCGAATCGCACCGACAGGTGGCACTGGGCCTCAGCAAGAAACGGCAACAGGAACTCGGTATCGGCCAGTTCGCCTGACCGACTACCTGGCTGCACGCACCACCCGTTCACGCACCTCGCGGATCAGGGCGTCATATTCCTGCAACTGCGTGGGCGTGAAAACCTTGGCCAGTTCATTGCGTTCGTGGCGGCTCATGGCCTGCAACTCGCCTGACGCCTTCATCAGCTTGGACATGGACGGCTGTGCGCGTTCGGAAATTCCGTACTTGGAAAAGATCTGCCGGCGCTTGGCACGGGCAGCGCCCGAGATGCGCTTGACCTTTGCCTTCTGTCCCGCCGTCATCTTGATCCTGGCGGTATAACCGGAATCATAGATCGAGGCTGCCGTGGCAGCGCCGGCCGCAAGCGCCATCAAGCTGGCCGCGACGAAAACCCCTGCCGCGATGTTCAGGAACCTGGATGACTGCATGTTCTGACCCCCATGCCTTCAGGATTGGTGCCGCCCACAGGTTCAGCAAGCAGACCAATCCCGGCGGCCCGGGTCAACCAGGCAATCCGTGCAAATCACATATTTCCGCTTTCAGGCGCGGAATTCGTCAGGCAACGCGGTCCAGCAGCGGCTGCAGGCTGGGATGCACATCGGGGGATTCGCGCTTGATGAACTCGAGCAGTGCCTTTTCCGCATCGTGCAGGTGTCCATCGCGGTTGATGCGGCTGGCAAGCCACTCAGCTTCTTCAGCATTGACGATTTCCGAGGTCGCTGTATCTGTCAGGAACTGGTTGTGCCGCTGTGCTGCAAGCGACTGGCGGGCGTTCATCACCTCCTGCCAGTTGCCGCTGCTGAAGCCGCGCAATCCACTCGACAGCGCCTGCGAGAGAATGCCCATGACACCGGCATTTCCGGAATCCAGCCACTTCTCGCGGCGCAATGCCTCTTCCCTGCCCGGTGCAGCGCTGACGCGCGCTGCCATCAGGTAATTGGCAATCGCATTCACGAACAGCGCGCGCCAGGACGGGTGGTTGTCCTTGCCGCTCACGGCGTCGTTGAGATCGAACAGCATCTCGGCCTCGGCGAGGGAAATTGCCGCCCCGTCCGCACCGGCCGAAGCATACAGGATGCGCCGGATCAGGCTGACTTCCGCCTCACCGATCTGGCCGGGCTTCAGGTCGCCACCGCGGTGGACAGGACCCTCACCAGTCATCACCGCCTCGCGGACCTGATTCAGGGCGAATCGCTCCAGAGACGCCGGGGTTTCGCGCGCGGTTTCCATGACCTTGAGCAGCAGTTCAAGTTCGGTCGGGGTCTTGACCCGGCCCGAGTGCGAAATCATGCCGATCAGCCACGAGGCATTGTCCTCGCTGACATAGCCAGCCGGCTCGATCTGGTGAACGCAATAATCGGTGACAGCCTCGACGAAGAAATCGGGCCACGCAACGCAAGTGCCATCTGCCACGTCGTTGAGCCTGAAAAGCGCCTCGGCTTCGGCCTTGTCGATGACATGATCGTTGCCATTCATGGCGCGGCGCAACGCCAGCACGTCTTGATCGGTCACGTGGCCGGCCTCTGCCATCTTGCGGATGTCTGCTGCGGAATTCATCGCGGATCCTCTCCCGAATATCGATAATTCGCGCGCAAGGCTAAGGAACCAAGCTTTAGATTTGCCTAACGGCATCTCTCAAATCCCGCGATTGCCAAGATACCGGCTGCGAGGCATTCTCGCCGGCCATGGGCAACATCGTCATGGCATCAGAGTTCGAGGAACGGCGTCAAAATGCGGGCGCCATTGCTGATGCCGCGGGACTGGACGGGCTGATCATCTGTTCGCGCGGCGGCGGAACGCTCGACCGGTTCGCTGATGTTTTCTGGCTGACCGGCTTCTACACGCAATTTCCCTACATTCCCGACGTGGCGGGCAACTGGTCGGGCCGCGCGCATGCGGTGGCCCTGGTGAAACTTTCAGGCGAGACACGGTTGATCGTCGATGTGCCGACATGGGTCAATGTCGCATTGCCGGATGAACGCATCACATTCGCCGACTTCGTCACCGACGCTGCGGTCAAGGCCATTGCGGACGAGTTTGGGTACAGTGCCCGCCTTGGGCTGGTGGGCGCCGACACGATGCCTGCCTCCATGTATCGCGCCATCACAACGGCCCTGACCGGTGTGGACATGATCGACGTGCAAGACGCGTACAACGGCCTAAAGGCGGTGAAAAGCCCTGGCGAAATCGAACTACTGCGCCGGGCTTCCGAATTGGGTTCCCGGTCGATAGACGCCATAATGGCGGCGGCAAAGGCCGGCATGAACCACGGCGAGGCCTTTTCTGCCGCGATGAACGTGCTGCTGCCGGCGCGCGCCATCCTCTACAACGCCTTCATCCGGTCCGGAACCGGCGGTCCCGAACCGCGCTTTGTTCGTTCCGCCCTCCCCACCTGGGGCGCGTCGGAAACGCTGGAAGACGGCGAGTTTCTATGTGCCGGGCTTTCCGGCGTGCTGGACGGCTACTATTTCGACCTTGCCCGTTGCCGGCCCGTTGGCCGCGTATCGAATGCCATGATTGACTGCTTCGAAAGCACCACATCTGTGGTCGAGGCGGGGATCGCCGCGGCTCAACCCGGCGTCACGGGCGAACAGGTGATGCAGGCGGGAGCAGCGAAGCAGGCCGAACTGGGGTTTCCGAAGTCTGGCAACTTCCAGGGGTTCGGCCACGGCATCGGGCTCGGCTGGGACGATCCGTGGCTCGCCCCCGGCGTCACCAAACAGCTTGAACCCGGCATGGTCATCTGCGTGGAAAAGTGGCTGATGCGCGACGGCTATGCCGGCGACTATGAAGACACCATCTTCATTACGCTGGACGGCAACGAGAAGATCACCGATGCGCAGATGCGCTGGTGGTGATCGACCTCAGGGGCGCCGCGCCACCATGTCGATCTCGACCAGTGCGTTGACGGCAAGCCCGGTGACGCCGACGCAGGTGCGCGCAGGCAGCTTGCCCTCGGCAAAATAGGCCCGGTAGGTGGTGTTCATGGCTGCGTAATCGCGCTCGAACTCGGTCAGGTAAACCCTTGCCTGCACGACGTTTTCAAGCCCCAGGCCCATGCCGTTCAGCACGATGATGAGGTTGTCCATGACCCGCCGCGTCTGGGCCTCTACGCCTTCCGGCAGCGGTGCATCCTCGTTGCCGGGCTCGGTCGGCATCTGGCCGGTGATGAACACCCAGTCGTCGATCTCGACGGCATGGTTGAACGGTGCGACGGGCCGCGGCGCGCCGGGAATCATGTGATGGGAAGGCAGTGCCATGCTATTGCAGACCTCTAAAGCGGAATGTTGTCGTGCTTCTTCCAGGGGTTCTCGACCTGCTTGTTGCGCAGCATGTTGAGGGCGCGGGAGATGCGCTTGCGGGTGGTGCCGGGCATGATCACCTCGTCGATATAGCCACGCTCGGCGGCCACGAACGGATTGGCGAAGCGGGTCTCGTAGTCCTTGATGCGCTTGGCAATCTTGTCCTTGTCGCCCAGTTCCGAGCGGTACAGGATTTCAACCGCGCCCTTGGGGCCCATCACGGCAATCTCTGCCGTCGGCCATGCATAGTTCACGTCGCCGCGGATGTGCTTGGAGCTCATCACGTCATAGGCGCCGCCATAGGCCTTGCGGGTGATCACCGTCACCTTCGGCACGGTTGCCTCAGCATAGGCGAACAGCAGCTTCGCGCCGTGCTTGATCAACCCGCCATATTCCTGCGCCGTTCCCGGCAGGAAGCCTGGCACATCCACGAACGTGACAAGCGGAATGTTGAAGCAGTCGCAGAAGCGCACGAACCGTGCGGCCTTGCGGCTGGCGTCGGAGTCCAGCACGCCTGCCAGCACCATCGGCTGGTTGGCGATGATGCCCACTGTATGACCTTCGATGCGGGCAAAGCCGGTGATGATGTTCTTCGCGTGAGCTTCCTGGATCTCGAAGAAGTCGCCCTCGTCAACGGTCTTGTGGATCAGCTCCTTCATGTCATAGGGCTGGTTCGGGTTGGCCGGAATCAGCGTGTCCAGCGACGTATCGATGCGCTCGCCGCTGTCCCGGGTCGGGAACGTGGGCGCCGACTGCAGGTTGGAGGCCGGCAGGAAGTCGATCAGCCGGCGCATCTGCAACAGCGCCTCGACGTCGTTGTCGTAGCCCTTGTCGGCAACGGAAGACTTGACCGTGTGAACTGATGCACCGCCAAGCTGCTCGGCCGTCACCGTCTCGTTGGTGACGGTCTTCACCACGTCCGGACCGGTCACGAACATGTAGCTGGTGTCCTTCACCATGAAGATGAAGTCGGTCATGGCCGGCGAATACACGTCGCCACCGGCGCACGGCCCCATGATGACGGAAATCTGCGGTATGACGCCCGAGGCCAGCACGTTGCGCTGGAACACCTCGCCATAACCGCCAAGGGCGGCGACGCCTTCCTGGATGCGGGCGCCGCCGGCATCGAACAGACCGATGATCGGCGCGCGGTTCTTCAGCGCCATGTCTTGTATCTTGGTGATCTTCCTGGCGTGAGTTTCCGAAAGCGAGCCGCCAAACACGGTGAAGTCCTTGGCGAACACGTAGACCGTGCGCCCGTTCACCGTGCCCCAGCCGGTCACAACGCCGTCGCCGGGGATCTTTGAGTTCTCCATGCCGAAGTCGGTGCAGCGGTGCTCGACGAACATGTCGAACTCCTCGAACGAGCCGTCGTCCAGCAAGAGCTCGATGCGCTCGCGGGCCGTCAGTTTGCCGCGCACGTGCTGTGCCTCGATGCGCTTTTCACCACCACCGAGGCGCGCAACCTCGCGGCGCTGCTTCAACTGCTCGAGAATTTCCTGCATGAGATGCGCTCCCTGCCCTGCCATAGACTTGATACAGGACGTTCTAGCAGCATTGCGCAAAGCGGCAAGTCAGACGTTTGGGTGGCGCGCGCAATCCGCCCGCCCGCTTACCGCTGCACTGGGTCAATGGAAAGGCTGAACAGCCGGACCGGTCCGGCGACGCCCTTCAAGGTATGCGTGCCTTCGTCGGTCGCCTCAACGCCTTCTGGCAGTTCAATCCGCTCGCGGGCTGCTTGCGAGACCAAGATGTCCCGCTTGAAAACCTTGGCCAGCGCTTCGATCCGCGCCGCAATATTGACGGTTTCGCTCAGGTAGGTGATTTGCCGCTTGCTGTCGCCGGTCTGGCCCGACACGACGGAACCGCAATGCACCGCCGCCCTCAGCCGTGGTTGCAGCCCGAATTGGCTTTCATAATAGCTTCGCCTGCGTGCAATCGTGTCCCATACCGCCATGAAGGCGTGCACCACATCGCTTCGCCCCTGTGGGCTTGGCAGAGGCCAAACGGCAAACACTGCATCTCCAACGTACGAATGGATATCTCCGCCGAAATCCACAATCGGCTGATCGATGTCGAAGAAGATCGACGACAGAAACTGGTGAAATCTTTCATCGCCGAGACGGGTTGCAGCCTCGCTTGATCCGGCCACATCGAAAATGACGAAAATCCGTTCTTCCCGGATCGGCCGGCGGTACTGGCCGGTGAATAT
>JAHEBA010000148.1 GCA_024642465.1 Alphaproteobacteria bacterium | reverse complement strand
TCGCGGATTGCATCGATGATGGTCGAGAAGGCATCATCGCGCAGCACCATGTCGGCGGCCTCGCGAGCGACCTGCGTGCCGCGCAAGCCCATGGCAATGCCGATGTCGGCCTTGCGCAGTGCAGGAGCGTCGTTGACGCCGTCGCCCGTCATCGCCACAACGTCGCCCGCCTGCTGGTGGAGGCGGATAAGGTCGAGCTTCTGCTCTGGCGTGACACGCGAGAATACCAGGGCCTGGCGAACCTGTTCCCGCTCCTGCAGTGTCATCTGGTCGGCCGGTTTCAAATCGCGGCCGCTGATCCCGGCCTCGCTCTCGCTGGCAAGACCGACTACCCTCGAAATATGCCGCGCAGTCGCGGTGTGATCGCCCGTTACCATCACTGTTCTGATGCCTGCGCGCCGGGCATCGGCAATCGCCGAGGCAATGTCGGCGCGCGGTGGATCCTGGAAGCCCACAAGACCGATCAGCACCAGCTCTTGATACGGCGCCGTGTCCGAATCGCCGATACTTTTCTCGGCGACAGCCAGAAGCCGCAGCCCCTGTCCGGCCAGCACCTCGGCGGCCTCGTGCCAGCGCTGGCGCTGCTTGGGGCCGAAGGCCCGCAGTTCGGCATCATCAAGAACCCTTGTGGCACAATCAAAGACGGCTTCCGGGGCGCCCTTGATCGCGACAAGGAACTCACCGTCATGCCTGTGCACCGTTGCCATCATCCGTGTCTGCACATCGAACGCGACCTCCTTTACTTCCGGCAAGCCGGCGAGCAATGCGGGCCTGGACAGTCCTCCGGCGGAAGCTATCTCCAGGAGTGCGACTTCCATGGGATCGCCTGACGCTGGATGATCTCCTGAAGCGATTGTTGCGTTGTTGCATAGCGCCACCGCACGCAGGAGCGTGGCCAACGCCGTGCCCGGCATCGGCTTCAAGGTTTGCCCGCCAGCGTTGAAGACTTGGTTGGTCCGGTCGAACGTGACCTCTCCGGTGCCCAGAAAAATCCTGTCCACATGCATCCGGTTCTCGGTCAGCGTGCCCGTCTTGTCGGTCAGGATCATGGTAGTGGAACCCAGGGTCTGAACCGCGGATAGCCGTTCAATCAAGGCATTCTTGCGGGCCATGCGCAGCATCCCCCTGGCCAGGGCCAGCGTCGCCACGATCGGCAATCCTTCCGGGATGGCCGCCACGGCCAGAGCCACGCCGGACTCAATCATGAGCATGACATTGTGTCCCGCGAGAATGCCAATCCCCGCGACAAGGCCAGCCAGAACGAGCGTCAGCCAGATCAGGTCACGGCTGAGCCGCGTCAGCTGCTGTTCGAGCGGGGACCGTTCCGGCTCGCTCTGTTCCACCAGTTTGGTAATCGCGCCCAGTTCGGTGTTCATGCCGGTGCCCGTCACAATGGCCGCACCCGTGCCGCGCGTGATGGCGCAGCCCTTGAACACCATCGCCGATCTCTCGGCCAGTATGGCCTCCTGCGCAACCGGATCGACTGACTTCGCGACCGGCAGGGATTCGCCGGTGAGCGAGGATTCGTCGCTCGCAAGATTGGATGCCTCAACCAGACGCATGTCGGCAGCCGGAACGTCGCCTGCATCCAGTATTGCAAGGTCACCGGGCACAAGTTCCACGGCTGGTATGCAGCAGGTATCCCCGTCCCGCCGCACGACGGCATACCGGCTTGAAAGGGCGCGTAAAGCCTCCATGGACCGCACCGCTCTCAGTTCGGTGGCGAAGCCGATGATGGCGTTGATGGCAAGCACTGCGGCTATGGCCGAAGCTTCGAGGCGATCCCCCAGCAGCAAGGCCAGCAGGGCCGCGGCGATCAGCAGATAGACAACGGCACTGTTGAACTGCTTCAGAAACACCACCAGCAAATTGGCTGGCGGATGGGTTCGCAAGACATTGGGACCGTATTGCGCCAGCCGTCTGCTTGCTTCCGCTTGAGTTAGACCATCCGACGAAGTCTGCAGGTCCTTGAACACTTCAGATGCTGGCTCTGCCCAGTAAGCCTTCACGACGGCCTTCCTATGGTTCCGGCGACAGCACGATTGCGCCCGAGACATCTCCAGAACGAAGGCGTTGCAGAGCCTGGTTTGCTTCGGCAAGCGGCATCAGCGTCACCGCCGTATGAATTTGCTGCCGGCCTGCCGTTGCGAGAAACTCACGTGCGTCCTGACGCGTCAGATTGGCAACGGAGCGCAATGTCCGTTCACCCCACAAGATGCGATAGGGCATGGCCGGAATATCGCTCATGTGAATGCCGCCCATTACCACCGTACCACCCTTCGTCACGGCCTTCAGAGACTGGGGAACGAGTGCACCGACAGGGGCAAAGATGATGGCTGTGTCGAGTTCATCGGGCGGCATTCCATCCGAACCACCAGCCCAGACACAACCAAGCCTCAGGGCAAACTCCTGAGCGGCGGCGTCGCCTGGACTTGTCAGCGCAAAGACTTGTCTTCCTTCTTCGATGGCTACCTGCGTGATGATATGAGCCGCTGCCCCGAAGCCATAGATGCCCAACCTGTGCCCGGCTCCGGCAGCCTTGAGGCACCGATGCCCAATCAACCCTGCACAAAGCAGTGGGGCAGCTTCGGCATCGTTGTAGTTGTCCGGTAGTGCAAAGCAGTAACGGGCATCAGCGAGAGCATGGGTGGCATATCCGCCATCAATTTGGTAGCCAGTGAACTTCGCCTCGTCGCACAAGTTTTCCCGCCCCGATTTACAGAAGCGGCAGTGGCCGCATGTCCAGCCGAGCCAAGGCACACCAACCCTCTGGCCGGGAAAGAAACCATCCACATCGCCACCGGTTCGCAGAACCTCTCCAACGATCTCATGTCCGGGAATGACAGGCACTACGGGATTCGGCAGTTCGCCGTCTATCAGATGGAGGTCCGTCCGGCAGACGGCGCACGCGAGGACCCTTACCAGAACTTGCCCCCTCGATGGTTCCGGCACAGACCGCTCAATCAGGCGAAGCGGCTTTCCAACACCCTCGAAAACCATACCATGCATGAGGCTAGGAGCCTGACTGGACAGCACTGAACTCAAGGTTGCTCTCCCATGATGAACAACCAGTCATCTAGTGCCACAGTGATTCGGTTAACCTGTTGACTTGTGTCAACGTGCTGGACGCTTTTGCAAACCAGCCGCCGCAGGCACTCGGGATGACGCCTTCGTGTTGACTTGCCGTGACGTTCCAGCAGAGGGCGGTCCTTGATGCGTGTCAATGCAGTTGTCCGTATAGGCATGAGAGGCTGTTTTAATGAACTCCCCTCAAAACAGCTACGTTCATGGCGTAGGCATGCAACCGCTGCTGCCGCTGACCGTCGATGGTTTGCTAAGACAGACCGCGGAGCGGTTCGGCAGCATTGAGGCGCTGGTGGTTCCTCACCAGTCAGTGCGCTGGACCTGGAACGAACTTCAGAACCGCGTCGAGAAGTTCGCAGCCGGTTTCCGGGCGCTTGGCCTGAAACCTGGCGACCGGATCGGCATCTGGGCACCAAACTGTTGGGAATGGGTCGTCACCCAGTTCGCAAGCGCGCGTGCTGGCCTGATCCTGGTCAACATCAACCCGGCCTATCGTCTTGGCGAGCTGAGTTATGCGCTTGAGAAGACCGGATGTGCAGCTCTGATCGTCACACCGGCGCTCAAGTCCAGCAACTATGTGGAGATGCTGAACGAACTGGTCCCGGAGCTTGCCGGATCATCGACCGGGAAGCTTGAAAGCAGCAAGTTTCCGAACCTGAAGACGCTGTTGCTGCTGGGAGACAAGACTGAAGCGGGTTTTATCCCGTTCAACACCTTGCCCGACATGGCGACCGCGCAGGAGTTCAACGAAGTCGAAATGTTGCAGAATACCCTGCAGTTCGACGATCCGATCAACATACAGTTCACCAGCGGTACCACGGGAACGCCCAAGGCATCGACGCTTACGCACCACAACATCGTCAACAATGCCTGGTTCGTCGGCGCCCAGATGAAGCTGACGGATGCAGACCGGATGTGCATACCGGTGCCCATGTACCACTGCTTCGGCATGGTGCTCGGGACGCTTTGCTGTGTGGCCCATGGCTCGACCATGGTATTTGCTTCGGAAAGCTTTGACTCGGCCGCTACCTTTGAGGTTATCGAAGCAGAGCGCTGCACGGTACTGCATGGCGTACCAACCATGTTCATTGCCGAGCTGGAGGTACCGGAATTCCAGCAGCGGGACCTGTCATCGCTGCGTACCGGCATCATGGCGGGCGCACCTTGTCCGGTAGAGCTCATGCGCCGGGTCATGGATGAAATGCATCTCACCGAAATCACCATTGCCTACGGCATGACGGAGACCGGTCCGGTCAGCTTCCAGACATCGGTCGACGATCCGGTGGAACGACGTGTCACGACAGTAGGACGGGTACTGCCACACATCGAGATCAAGATCGTCGATGAAGAGGGTCGCATGGTGCCCCGTGGCACGCCAGGTGAACTGCTGACGCGTGGCTACTGCGTCATGCCGTACTACTGGAACGATCCGGAACGCACCGCCAAGGCCATCGATTCTGCCCACTGGATTGCGAGCGGCGATGTCGCCGTGTTGGATGAAGATGACTATTGCCAGATTGTCGGCCGGATAAAGGACATGCTGATCCGCGGCGGTGAGAACATTTTTCCCCGCGAGATCGAGGAGTTCATCTACCAGCACCCGGCTGTCGAGCAGGTCGAGGTCATTGGGGTGCCGGACGAAAAGTACGGCGAAGAGGTTTGTGCCTGGATCAAGCTGCGTGAAGGTACCTCCGCAACCGCCGAAGAGATACGCGATTTCTGCAGGGGCAAGATCGCCCACTTCAAGGTGCCGTACTACATCAAGTTCGTGGACAGCTTCCCGATGACCATTACGGGCAAGGTTCAAAAATATGTCATGCGAGAGCAGATGAGCGATGAACTCAGGAAATTGCAGTCAGCCAAGTCCTAACAGGGATGGAGAGCACCGGGACGGGAACAGGCAGGTTGCCTGCTTCACGGTGTCTTTCCGGCAATACCTCCTTCCTGACGGCACGTTGGGTGGAGACCTGCCGCGCGATGGATACACACCAGATTTCCTTAAGGCGCTGTACCGGCAGATGGTGCTGACACGGACATTCGACCACAAGGCAATTGCGTTGCAGCGTACCGGCAGACTGGGCACCTATGCCTCGGTGCTGGGGCAGGAAGCAGTTGGCGTCGGGGTTGCAAGTGCCATGCAGGCAAACGATGTGCTGTTACCATCGTTTCGGGAGCACGGCGCCCAGCTTCAGCGTGGTGTGACCGCCAGAGAACTTCTGCTTTATTGGGGCGGTGACGAGCGCGGCAGCGATTTCTCAGGGCCGCGCCACGACTTCCCGGTCTGCATTCCTGTCGGCTCCCAGTTTCCCCATGCGGCGGGCGCCGCACTAGCCTTGAGACACTCTGATAGCGATGGAGTTGCGGTCGTTATCGCGGGCGATGGAGCAACGTCGAAGGGTGATTTCTACGAGGCATTGAACATCGCAGGTGTTTGGAACCTGCCCATGCTGTTTGTCATCGCGAACAACCAGTGGGCGATCTCTGTGCCGCGTGCCAGCCAGACGCGTGCCAGCACATTGGCGCAGAAAGCGATTGCAGCAGGGATTCCGGGTGAACAGGTTGACGGCAATGACGTCATTGCAGTTCACGCGGCAACGTCAGAGGCCTTGGCTG